>NZ_JBFODT010000013.1:0-154747 GCF_040908465.1 Aeromonas sp. R10-1 | reverse complement strand
CCCCGTGGAGGGGTTCCCGAGCGGCCAAAGGGATCAGACTGTAAATCTGACGGCTCTGCCTTCGAAGGTTCGAATCCTTCTCCCTCCACCATCTTCCTGAACACAATATGTAATGCCCCTGTGGAGGGGTTCCCGAGCGGCCAAAGGGATCAGACTGTAAATCTGACGGCTCTGCCTTCGAAGGTTCGAATCCTTCTCCCTCCACCATCCTTCAGACAACCCGGCCTCACGCCGGGTTTTCGCTTTTCTGGATAGAATCCATATGGCGCTGTCAGATCTGACAATTGCCCTTCCCGCACTTTTTAGAAACAGTGGAGCCTCATGTCGCAAGGAGTGCACACAGATGTTTGAAATCTGGGATGAAACGGGTCGCGAGCACGGGCTGACACTGCCCGAGCTGCAACTGCGGCTGCGGGATTACCAGGGAGACGTGATGGTGCGCTACCTCAACCGCCTCGGCCTGCCGAGCACCCTCTTCCTGACCATCCGTCAGGGATGCGCCTATCAGCGCTTCAAGGCGGGCTCCCCCATGCTCGACTGGTCCTGGCTTGCCCAGGCCATGCACGCAACCCCCCTGGCTGGCGCCGAACCTGCACAGGGCCATGCCCTTCCCTGACCCCCTCTCTTCCTGCCCACACCCAAACAGGGCTCATTATCAGACTATTCCTACAGCCTCCCTTTAGACCCTCCCTGTATGATGCGCAGCCATGTTCCCGTCAGGTGAAGGCCATGTTTGCGTTCAAAGAAGAGTATCCCGTGAGTGCCATGGTCAGCATGGCGGATATCGTCGTCCCCTTTTATCAGCCCATCATCGGCCAGGATCGTCAGGTCAAGGGGTATGAGGTGCTGGCCAGGCGCTGGGATGCCGGCAGCCAGGGTTATCAGGGCATCGATTTTGCCGCCCTCGGCGAGGATGATGCCCTGCACCTGGATATCGTCATGCTCAGGGCCATCATGCGCGATCTGCCCGTGCTCGCCCAAAAAGGCCCCTATGCACTCTCCATCAACCTCAATCCGGCGCTCTCCAGCCCCACCTACCGCAATCTGCTGTTGCTGATGCTGCTCCAGGCCCGCAAGCTGGGGATCGCCATCTGGTTCGAGGTGCTGGAACACGTCAGGATCAAGCACCAGCACAGGGAGATGATCGAGGTGTTGCGAGCCCATGGCGCCCACATCGCCTGTGACGACTTCGGCTCCCTGGCATGCAACTTCCAGCGCCTGATGATGCTCCCCTACGAGATCGTGAAGCTGGATCGTTCCCTGCTGCTCCAGGCTGTACGCAGCACCCACGCCCTCAACATGCTGACGGGGCTGGTGAAATACCTGCAACGACTCGGCATGGCCGTGGTGTGCGAGGGAGTGGAGACCCAGGCCCATATCGAGGTGGCGAACCGGCTGGGCTGCGACTACCAGCAGGGCTACGCCTACGCCATTCCCTCCCCTCTCTCCCGCTGGGCCTGAGCCGAGCGCTTGCGTGTCACGGGGGAAACCCGGGCACCTTTCCCATGAAATTCGGCAGGGTGCTGCCATTTCCCTCGGATTGATGGCAGGCTGTAACAGCCAAAATGACTCCGAGACCCCGACCCCCATGGTTCGCTTCGCTACCTTCAACCTCTCCTTCGATCGCACCGCCGCCGGCATGCTCGCCGGTGAACTGGCCCTCAGTCGCACCGAACAGGATGCATTGCTGGTCCGCCTCGCCGACGGCACCTTGAGCGGCGCCGAGAAGACCAAGGCCCTCGACGTGCAGCAGATCCGCAACATCGCCGAAATCATCCAGCGCACCCGGCCGGATGTGTTGCTGCTGAGCGAATTCGACAATGACGGCAAGGGCAGCGACACCACGGACCTCAAAGCCTTCAACGACAACTACCTGGCCCACGCCCAGCACGACGAGGTGAAGGCCATCAGCTACCCGGTGCTGCAGAACTTCGCCACCAACACCGGCCTGATGAGCGGCCATGACCTCAACCTGGACGGCAAGGTCAACAATGGGCCGGACGACGCCTGGGGCTTTGGCAACTACCACGGCCAGTACGCCTTCGCCGTGATGTCCCAGTACCCCATCGATACCAAGCAGATCCGCACCTTCCAGAAATTCAAGTGGAAGGACATGCCGGGCGAAGCGAACCCCGTCATCGACGACTGCCACAACCCCAGGGCACCGATCCCGAGCGGCCGCCAGTGTGGCGATGCCTGGTATGACGACGCCGCCTGGCAGGCGCTCCCCCTCTCCTCAAAGAACCACGCCGACGTGCCGGTGCGCATCAGGCAGGGAGACAGGGAGGAGGTGCTCCACTTCCTTATCTCCCACCCGACCCCGCCCATCTTCGGCAACGCGGCGCGCCACAACGTCAAACGCAACCGTGCGGAGATAGCCTTTTGGCAGGACTATGTGGCAGGGGCTGGCTACATGGTGGATGACGCCGGCAAGGCCGGTGGCTTGGCCGAGGGCGCCAAGTTCGTCATCGCCGGCGATCTCAACGCCGATCCCCAGATTGGCGATGGCGACCTGACCGCCATTCAGGATCTGCACAACCATGTGCTGGTCAATCAGGCCGTCACCAACGGCGCCCTGATCCCGGTCAGCCAGGGCGGCCCCGAGTGCCTCGCCAGCCAGCCGGATCAGTGCAAGCGCAACAATAACCGCCCCACCCCGGAGCGCATTACCAGCAGCAGCGGCCTGCAGCTCGACCACGTGCTGCCCTCCGCCAACCTGAACGCGGTCGCCTCCGGCGTGTTCTGGCCGGCCAGCTTCGAGCCGGGCTACCACCTGGTGTACGACGCCAAGCTGGGCATCGCCAAGGGCGTCAGCTCGGATCACCGCCTGGTGTGGGTCGACTTCAAACTGTGACAGTGACGCAGAGCAGACAAGCAACGGGGCCCGCAGGCCCCGTTTTCATTGGATCGTCATACCAGCTTCTCCACCCGGGCCGGCAGCCCCTGGCGGGCCGACGAACCGATGACCCAGTCCACTAGGGGGTAGCGGCCATGGCGGCTGGGATCCAGCACCGCCAGATCGTTGAGGTTGACCCCGGCTCCGCGCAGCGGATTGGCGACCACTTTCTGGCCATCTATCCAGTGTTCCCGCGCCCCCAGCTCCTTGTGGCCGAAGCCGTGCTCGATGGCGATGGCATCCGCCTGCACCCCGGCCACGCACTCGGCCACCCCGATCACGCTGCCATCCGGGGTGCTGACTCGCACCCTGTCCCCGCTCTCGATGCCCAACTGCGCCGCCGTCTGTGCATTGAGCCGCACCCGGTTGCTGGGGTTCACCTGGCGCAGGCGATCCGAGCCGATGCTCATGGAGCTCATGGTGTGGGATTTGTAGCTGGTGAGCAGCAGCGGCCACTGGGCCGGCTTGAACGCCTCATTGAGCGGCGTGCCGTCCGCCAGCTGGGGGCGGAAGAAGCGCGGGGTGCCGCTCAAGAACTGGCCGCTCTGGCTGTGGCGGCGGCTGCCCACCTCGGGATTCCACACCATCAGCGGCTTGGGCCAACGCTTGCTCGGCTGACCCGCTTCGTCGCGCCCCTTGGCCGCCGGCTCGAAGCGCCCGCCGCGAGCGAAGAGATAGGCGGCGCGGCCCGCCTCCTCCGCGCTCAGGGTGGCGTTCAGCACTGGCAGGATCCGCTCCACCCCGGACCAGGCGAGATCCTCCGGATCTATGGCTGGCACCGGCTCGCCGAGATAGGCGACGTTGGCCGCGCCGTAGAGGGAGAAGTCCGCCGCCCGGTTCAAGCCGTGCAACTTGCCGTCCGCCCCTTTGAGCGCCCCCTCGCCAAAGCCCGGCAGCCCCAGCCGTTTAGCCACCGCGATGAAGAAGGACTCCATGCAGACCGGATCCCCCTCGGTCGTCTTGGCAACACGGGGCTCCACGATGGGCCAGCGGCCGGTGGAGACCTTGGTCATCACCCCGTGCCAGGCGGTGGCCCAGCCCCAGGACTCGTAGGTCAGGGTATCCGGCACCAGGTAGTCCGACAGCGCCGACGACTCGTTGATGAAGCTGTCGATGCTGACCACAAGGGGCAGCACGGCAGGGTCCTTGAGCTCTTCGCCGATGGCCTTGCTGAGCCCGGCCTGGCCGTAGAGGGGGTTGCCCATGTGGTTGATCCAGGCCTTGAGCCGGTAGGGGTAGCCGTTCACCGCCGCGGTCAGGTGCTCGCCGAGCAAGGGGCCGGAGATGGGGAACCAGGGCTCTTGCGCCGGATAGGGATTCTGACCCGCCTCGCGCTTGCGCCGATATTCGGAAGTTTTCTCGTAGGGGAACTTGGAGCGCGACAGGAAGACCCCGGCGGGCTTGACCATGCCCGGGAAGCTCGCCAGATCGTAGCGCGGCCCTGCCCCGAAGGGATCGAACTTGCCGCCGCTCGCCACGGCGCCGCCCCGGGCGTTCAAGTTCCCTACCATGACGTTGAGCATCATGATGGC
Source organism: Aeromonas sp. R10-1 (assembly GCF_040908465.1). Lineage (NCBI taxonomy): Bacteria > Pseudomonadati > Pseudomonadota > Gammaproteobacteria > Aeromonadales > Aeromonadaceae > Aeromonas > Aeromonas sp. R10-1. The sequence goes on along the minus strand of NZ_JBFODT010000013.1, from coordinate 150,319 downwards.
CCAGGCCGAATAGAAGCCGTTGGCGCTCATGGTGCCGCCATGGGAGACCACCGCCGCGCGGGTGCCGTGGCTGGTGAACTCCCGCGCCAGCGCCTCGATATCACTCACCGGCACGGCGCACTCGGCGCTGTATTGCGCGAGGGAGTGCTCGCGGCACGCCTCGGCCAGCAGCTGGAAGCTGCTCTTGACCATGAACTCCCCCTTGGGGCCCGGAATGGTGCGATCCACCCAGAGGTTGGCCCGCTCACACTGACCGGCAGGTCTCGGCTCGCCGCTGCCCGCCTCCTCTACCAGCATGGCGTCCCCCTCCCCATAGGCTTCCCCATCAAAGGGCAAGCCGAGATCGCTGGCCCGCAGCATCTGGCCGAAGCGCGGGTGGGACTCGTCGCAGAGCACCAGATGGCTGGCGTTGCAAAAACCGCGATAGCCAGCCCGCTCGGCGGCAGCTGCATTGGGTGCCGTCAGGAAAGACTCGGCGTAGCGTTGGTTGTCGATGATCCAGCGCAGCATGGCCATGGCCAGCGCCGAGTCGGTGGCAGGGCGGATGGGCAGCCAGCGGTTGGCAGGGGCGGACGGCATGTTCACCGTGTTGGGCAGGCTGGGGGCCACCACCACGTAGGAGAACGGCTTGCCCGGTCGCGCCCGGTTTGCCGCCAGCTGACGGGACTGACGCTTGAAGGGGTTGCCCGATTGCTGGGGCGAGGTGCCCATGAACAGCAGGAAGTCGCTCTCGTCCCAGTCAGGCTTGAGGTGGGCGTTCTTCTCCAGATCGTCCAGCAGGGCGCCGGCCCCGACCCGGAACGACAGGCCGCAGTAAGCGCCGTGGTTGGCGAAGTTGCGGGTGCCGAAGCTGTTGAAGGTGAAGCGCTTGATGAAATGATCTCGCCCCTCGTCCGAGGCGTTGCTCACCAGCAGCTGGTTGGCCCTGGGGCCGTACTCCGGGTTGGCCGGGTCGAGCGGCTCGGCGAGGTTGCGAATGGCCCGCAGCCCCTCAACCTGGCCCTCGCCAAACAGATCCCCCCCCTCCACCACCTCGGCCACCAGCTGCTCGAAGGGGATGCTCTGCCAGCGGCCGCTGCCACGGGGCCCCACCCGCTTGAGACAGCGGGTGACTCGCTGCGGGCTGTCGAGCTGCTCCAGCATGGCGTTGCCCCGGGCGCAGGCGGTGGAGCGCCCGTCCAGCCCCCCTTCCTGGTAGCCACTGGTGGCGAGCAGCGCCTGTTTGACCGGGGTCTTGAAGTCGATGTGGTGGCGGGCGGAGAGGGGGTGATAGGGGTTGCCCAGGATCCGCACTATCTGGTCGCGCTCGTTGTCGATGCGAGCCCGCACTCCGCACAGGGTCCAGCAGCCGAGGCACATGGTGTTGGCAACTCGCTGGGCCGGGTTGGAGTGCAGCTCCCCCCGCTCGTCAACCCGGTACTCCACGGCCAGCGAGTTGCCATGGATGGGATCCCGGGTCGGCTTGCCCGAGCTGCCGGTGGCGAGGCCAGTCGCCACCTGCTTGAGGGTGTCGCTGTAACCGGCGACGAACAATCCGGTGCCACCGGCGATGGCGGCGCCCTTGAGAAACTTGCGTTTGCTGTGATCCATCAGAGTGCCTCGCGTGCAAAAGTTGTGGATGCCTTGATGGCAGAGGAAGCAGAGGGGTGCACCAGCTCCGAGAGGGCCACCAGCAGGGCCAGCAGCAGACCGAAGGTGCCGAGAATGCCGAGCACACCGGCCGGGCCCCAGGCAATTTCATAGAGATAGACGCCGGCCCCGTACTTGGGCGCGAGCTGCCCCTGGATCAGCACCAGCCAGCGCAGGCCCCACACCAGGTGCAGCCCCAGCAGCGCCAGCCCCCAGAGTGCCAGGCGGGCAGAGATCCTGGGCCGCAGCAGCATCAGCAGGCTGGCCAGCCCCAGGGTCAGCAACAGCCAGTGGGCCGCCAGCCGCCAGCTCGGGTCGAGCCGATAGAGGGCCGCGGCCTCTGCCGCCGAGGCGCCGCCAAACAGGGCCCAGCCCAGCAGGGAGAGCGCCAGCAGGCCTAACGTCCAGCCGCTCTGGCGCAGCAGAGTCGACTCGGTCTGGGCATGCCAGCCCGCCAACAAGCGGTTGAGCAGCAGCAGGGCACTCTGGGCCCCCAGCACGGCGCTCAGGGCCAGCAGCCAGGGCAACCAGGGGGTATGCCAGAGCGGGCGCGCCGCCACCGCCATGGTCTCGAGCCCGGTGTAGAGGGCGATGCTGAGCCCGCTCACGGCCGCCAGCAGGGAGAGGGGCCGCAGCCAAACGTGCCCCGACCAGCTTCCCAGACAGAGCAGCCGAGCAAGGCGGGCTAGCTTGTCCCTTTCTGCACCACGCCGGGCCAGGGCTGGCCTTAGCAGCAGCCAGCCGAGCAGCATGGAGAGCAGGCTGAACAGCGGCAGCAGATAGGCGCCATACCACATGACGGAGCCAAAACGCGTCTGGGCGTAGAAGTGCCAGGCCCGGGCCGGCTGGTGCAGATCCGCGGTCAGGGCGATGGGGGCCACCAGGCCGGCCGCCACCATCAGCACCGCCGCCTGGGTCTGCAGCCGCGGGTCCGGCGCCTTGCGCCACAGCTCAAACGCGCCAAGCCAGAGGGCCCCATAGGCGAGGCCGATGAGGAAGAAATATTGCACCGCCCAGGGCAGCCAGGTGATGGGCTGAGCCGGGGCCAACAGTTCGTTAATGACCATGGGCTATCTCCTTGCCATCGTCGGTGAGCAGGGTGCGCAGGGCCGGGTTGCCGTCGACCTTGCTGACGAAGGCCTCGTCCATGCCGAGATAAAAGACCCGCGGCTGGGTATTGGCCTCCGGCTTGAGCACCTTGAGGGCCGGCTCGTGTTCGCGCAGCAAGCGGCTGATCCGGCTCTTGGGGTCGTTCAAATCGCCTATGATGCGCGCCTCACCGACGCAGCTCTCCACGCAGGCGGGCAAGAGCCCCGCCTCTAGCCGATGGGCGCAGAAGGTGCACTTGTCGGCGGTGTTGGTCTCGTGGTTGATGAAGCGGGCGTCATAGGGGCAGGCCTGCACGCAGTAGCCGCAGCCGACGCACCAGTCGTTGTTGACCACCACGATGCCGTCGTCGCGCTGGAAGGTAGCACCGGTGGGGCAGACATCGAGGCAGGCGGGCTCGGCGCAGTGGTTGCAGAGCCTCGGCAACATCAAGAGGGAGGCGGGAGCCTCGAGGGCGGCCACGTCGCTCACCTCGTACTGGCTCACCGTGGTGCGAAACTGGCCGAGTGGAGGCTGGTTTTCGATGGTGCAGGCCACGGTGCAGGCCTGACAGCCGACGCAGCGGCGCAGGTCGATCAGCATGCCGTAACGCTTGCGCCCGTCCCCCCGGCTGATGGCCGCCCGCCCGTTGCGGGGAGCGGGAACGGACTGCGCCTGAACCTGGGTGACGGGGATCAGGGCCGCCCCTGCGGTGAGGGCGGCGATCCCGGATAACAATCGGCGCTTGCTGGGCTCCATGGCGTCTTTCCTTCTGCTGAGCTGGCTTGAAAGGGGTTGGGCCGATTGTCCTCAACGCAGGAAGTCGCCTCTATTGTGGTTTTCCACATACCGGGAGCCGGGTTGATCCAGCGCAATAAAAAATGCCCCAGCCCTGCTGAACTGTGACCGGGGCGGCGTTTGCCGCTCCTCCCGGCCCCGTTCGCGTGCAAGCGCACGTCCCGGTGATAGACTGCCCCCTTTGCACCGAGAGGAGAGCCCCCTGCACGCCCCAGTTCCCTTGCCCCTGCTCAGCCTGCTGCTCTGGCTCGCCCTGTCAGCCCTGCCGCTGCGGGTGCAGGCCGCCCCGCCCCCCTCTGTGCCAGCGCCGGCCCGACAGGAATCCACCCCATCCCAGGCTACGCCGGTGCAGACTATGGCCGAGCCGATACGCATCGGCGTGCTGGCGACCCGCGGCCCGGCACTGGCCAGAGCCCAGTGGCAACCGCTGCTGCGCTGGCTGGCACAGCGCGTGCCCGGCCATCGCTTCGTGCTGCATCCGCTGGGGCTCGATGAACTGGCCGAGGCCGTCGCCCGCGAGCACCTCGATTTCGTCATCACCAACCCGGGCCAGTCGGTGAGCCTGGCGCGCCAGTATCCGCTGGCCTGGCTCGCCACCCTCAAGAGTCCGGCCGGGGGGGACAACCTCGCCATCGGCGCCGCCCTGGTGGTGCCTGCCCAGACCCCCTACCGACACTGGCGTGACCTCGAGGGGCAAGCGGTCGCCGCCGTCTCGGAGAACGCCTTCGGCGGCTACCTCGCCTATCGCTTCGAGGCGGGCGAACAGGGAGTTCGGCTGGAGCGCTTCTTCTCCACCGTGCAGTTCACCGGCTTTCCGCTGGACCGGCTCATCGAGCGGCTGGCGGCTGGCGAGGTGGCCGCCGCCATCGTGCCGGTGTGTCAGCTGGAGCGCATGGAGCGGGAAGGCAAGGTCGCCAGGGGAGCGTTTCGGGTGCTGGACGATCAGGCGCCGGCCGGCTTTGGTTGCCAGAGCTCGACCCGGCTCTACCCCAACTGGTCCTTCGCCAAGACAGAGCGGGCCTCCCCCGCGCTGGCGCTGGCGGTGACCCGCGCGCTGTACGATCTGCCCGCTGATAGCGAGGCGGCCATCGCCGCCGATTCGGCGGGCTGGACCGTGCCCACCAGCGAGCTTGCCATCGACAGCTTGCTCAAGGCGCTGGATCGCCACCCGCTGCAGGGCCCCTGGTGGCAAGCGGCCTGGCACTGGCTGCGCCAGCATCAGCAGTGGGGCTGGGGTGCCCTGGTGCTGGTACTGCTGCTGGGGGGCCACCACCTGCTGCTGCAATACCTGTTCAACCGCAGCCAGCGCCGGCTGCTCAAAGCCCGCCACCAGCTCGAGCAGAAGGGACGCCAGCTGGCACAGGCCAGACGGCTCGCCGAACTGGGCGAGCTGGGCGCCAACGTGGCCCACGAGATCAATCAGCCCCTCAGCGCCATCGCCAACTACAGCCAGGGGGCCTTGTTGCGACTGGACAAATTGGCACAGGATCCGGCCCAGGCTGCCGCCCAGGCCTCCCTGCGTCAGGCACTGGAACAGATAGGGCTCCAGGTCCAGCGCATCACCCAGACCGTCAACCGGCTCAGAGCCAGGCTGCAGAAGCGCCCTCCCCGCTTCGCGCCTTGCGACCTGCCCAGCCTGGTGGCGGAGCTGTGCCCCCTGCTGGAGCAGATGCTGGCGCCGCTCGACGTCGCCTTCACCCTGCACTGGCGAGGCCAGCCGCGCCGGCTCCCTCTGGACGGCACCGGGGTGGAGCAGCTGCTGGTCAACCTCATCAAGAATGGCGCCGAGAGTGCGGCGAAGAGAGCGGCGCAGAGGGCAGCTAAGAGTGCAGCGAAGAGTGCGCGCGCCGCTGTTCACTCTCCTGCTCACCCCCCTAAGCAGGCACCGGCGCAGGCGCCTGCCCGGGTCGAGCTGCTGATCGCCTTCAAGGCACAGAGCCTGCTGCTGGAGATCCGCGACAACGGCGCCGGCCTGAAGGTCCCCGCGACCGAACTGCAGCAGGCGTTTTACAGCGACAAGCCGGACGGCATGGGGCTGGGGCTGGCCATCTGCCGGGAGGTGGTCGAGAGCCATCGCGGCCGGTTCAGCCTGGAGAACCTGAGCCCCCACGGTTGTCTGGCCCGGGTCACCCTGCCCGTGCCGCCCCCCGAAACCCTCCCTTCATCCACCGACATGCCGAGGAACTGAGATGACGTCCCCCTCCCGCCCCCCGCTCTATCTGGTCGACGACGACGAGGCCGTGCTCGACTCCCTGCGCTTCATGCTGGAAAGTTGCGACGAGCGGCAGCTGCTTAGCTTTGCCGATGGCGAGCGCTTTCTGGCAGAGGTCGATCTGCACCAGCCCGCCTGCCTCATCCTCGACTGCCGCATGCCGGGGCTCTCTGGCCCCGAGGTGCAGCAGCGGCTGAAGGCGGTCCAGAGCCCCATCGCCATCCTGTTTCTCACCGGCCACGGCGAGGTGCCACTGGCGGTGGAGTCCCTCAAGCAGGGGGCGGTGGATTTCTTGCAAAAGCCGGTGCAGCTGGTCCCCCTGCTCGCCGCCATCGAGCGGGCCGAGCAGGCGACGCTGAGTGCGGCCACCCGCCTCGCCCAGCTGGCCGCCTTTGAGCGCCTCACCCCGCGCGAACGCCAGTTGTTGCAGCTCATCGCCCGGGGCCACAAGAACCAGCAGATAGCGCAGGATCTCTGCATTTCGGTGCGCACCGTCGAGGTGTGCCGCGCCAGCCTGATGAAACGCCTGGCGGTGAACTCTCTCGCCGAGATGCTGCTGCGCTACGCGAAAGTGAACGAACAACCCTGAGTGGCCTGCAACCGTACAAAACGGGCAGGGATCACACATTTGGCGCTTCGATGGCGGTAGAGTGCCCTCTTCTCTTCACCAGGATCGCCCGGGTCCTGCGCCTTGTTTCGAGGACACATCATGGAACTGCTTCTGCTCAGCAACGGTAAAACCACAGAACACCCCGGCCTGCTCGGCTGGGCCCGCGACCGGGTGCAAACCCTGCTCGCTCGCAACCAGGTCAAGCGCATCCTGCTCATCCCCTACGCGGTGATCCGCAGCGACTGGGATGCCCGCGCCCGGGAGCTCACCGAGAGTCTGGGGGTGGACGCCATCAGCATCCATCACTTCGACGATCCGGTGGATGCCATCAACCGGGCCGACGCCATCTTCATCAGCGGCGGCAATACCTGGCTCCTGAACCAGCGGCTGCACGAGTATGGTCTGGTGGTCCCCATCCAGCGTGCGGTGCGCGAGCGGGGCGTGCCCTATGTGGGCTGGAGCGCCGGCTGCAACGTGGCCACCCCCAGCATCCGCACCACCAACGACATGCCGGTGTGCAGCGCCGTGGTGCTGCCTGCGCTGGGGCTCTTCCCCGTGCAGATCAACCCCCACTATCTGGACGCCAGCATCAGCGGCCACATGGGGGAGACCCGGGACGAGCGTCTGGCCGAGTTCTGCGCCATCAACCCGAGCGAATCCGTGGTGGCCCTGCGCGAGGCGAGCCTGTTGCAGATCGGCGGCGATCACATCGAGTACTGGAGTGCCCGGGGCGAGACCTTCAAGATATTCAAGCACGGCGAACCCATCCGGGAATACGGGGACGCTGCGCCTCTGGCAGCGCTCACCCCCTTCACGCCGGCACGCTGATCCTGCCAAACGACAGAGGGATGGCCTGCGCCATCCCTCTTTCTTTGTTGCTCGCCCCTTCGTGATTCACTCCAGAATGGCCATCTCCTCCCGAGAGCCGCTGCGCCCGGGAGCCCTCAGCAACACCACCAGCGGCACGGCGCACAGGCTGACCCACATCATCAGGCGAAAATCCTGCAGGTAGGCGAGCAGGCTGGCCTGCCGGGTCACCTCGCCGTTGATCATGGCCAGCCCCTTCGGCGTCATCAGCTCCGCCATGCCCCCGCCCTGATGCAGGTTGACATTGAACGGGGTGATGTAGGCGGCGAACGCCTCGTGGTTCATCTGGGATCGCTGGGCCAGATAGGTGATCACCACCGAGATGCCGATGCTGCTGCCGATGTTGCGCACCAGGCTGAACAGCGCCGTCCCCTCGTTGCGATAGCGCGGCGCCAGGGTCGCAAAGGTGATGGTGGAGAGGGGCACGAAGATGAAGCCGAGCCCCAGCCCCTGGATGATGCCGGTGCGCACTATGTCCCAGCTGCCGATGTCCGTGTTGAACAGGGTCATCTCCCACATGGAGAAGCTGGTGAGCAGCAGCCCTGACAGGATGAGGTAACGGGCGTCCACCCGGCCCGACAGCCTGCCCACCAGCATCATGGCAACCATGGTGCCCACCCCGCGCGGGGCGAGCAGGTAACCCACGTCGATCACCGGGTAACCCATCAGTCCCTGCATGAAAGGAGGCAGCAGCGTCATGGTCGCCAGCAAGATGATGCCGACGATGAAGATGAAGAGCAGACCGACGCTGAAATTGCGATCCCGGAACAGGGCCGGTTCTATGTAGGGGTGCGGGTGGGTGAAGATATGCACCACGAAGAGGTAGAACGCCATCACCATCAGGGCGGTCTCGATGACGATCTCCCGGCTGGCGAACCAGTTCTGGGACTCTCCCCTGTCCAGCGCCATCTGCAACGCCCCGATGCCGAGACTCAGCAGGGCGAACCCCAGCAGATCGAAGCGGCGGCTGGCATCGATCTTCGTCTCCTCGATGAAGGCGGCAAGCCCGAACCAGGCCAGCAGGCCGAACGGCAGGTTGATGTAGAAGACCCAGCGCCAGTTGTAGTACTCGGTGAGCCAGCCCCCCAGCGACGGCCCCAGAATGGGGCCCACCATGACCCCTATCCCCCAGAGCGCCATGGCGGAGCCGTGCTTCTCCGGCGGATAGGTGTCCAGCAGCACCGCCTGTGAGAGGGGCACCAGGCTGGCACCGAAAATCCCCTGAAGCAGGCGGAACAACACTATCTGATCCAGGCTCTGGGCCGCGCCGCACAGCATGGAGGCGACGGTAAAGCCCGCCACCGACCACATGAACAGCCTTTTTCGGCCAATTCTTGCCGAGATGAAACCGGTCAGCGGCATGAAGATGGCGGCCGCCACTATGTAGGAGGTGAGCACCCAGGAGATCTGATCCTGGGTCGCCCCCATGGCTCCCTGCATGTGGGGGAGGGCGACGTTGGCGATGGTGGTGTCCAGCGCCTGCATGATGGTCGCCACCATCACCGACAGGGTGATGAAGGTGCGACGGGAAGCCTGGTCTGCCTGCCCTGTGGCTGCGCTCGTCATATCAACCTCGACCTGACAGGCCAGGCAGGGTGCGCTGATGGCCGGTGTCTATCTCGGCGGTGGCACTCAGACCCGCCCTCAGGGTGGGCAGATCCGCTCCCGAATCCAGCTTGATCCTCACCGCCACCCGCTGGGCGATCTTGACCCAGTTGCCGGTGGCGTTCTGGGCCGGGATCACCGAAAACTCGGAGCCTGTGGCCGGGCTCAGGCTCTCCACCACCCCGGTCCAGTGCGCATCGGGGTAGGTATCCACACTGATGTCCACCTTTTGACCGGGCTGCACATGGGTCAGCTCCGTCTCGGTGAAGTTCGCCTCCACCCAGGGGGTGTCGGTCTCCACCAGCATCATGGCGGTCATGCCCACCAGATTGTACTGGCCGGGCTTGGGCAACTGGCTGGCGATGCCGTTGGCGGGGGCATAGATGGTGGTGCGAGCCAGATCCAGCCTGGCCTTGGCCAACTCGGCCGCGGCCTCCTGATAGGCGGGCTGCTGCTCCACCGGCAGGTTCACGTCCCCGCTGAGGGAGGCTTCAATCTTCTTGAGCCCCTCCTCCAGCGCCACCTGCTGCTGGGCGGTCTGTATGGTGAGCTGGCGGGCATCGTCGTAATTGGCGGTGGAGGTGAAGTGCCTGGTCACCAGATCCGCCTGGCGATGCTCCTCCTTCAGGGCATAGGCATGGCGGGTGCGGGCCACGGCGATCTCCGCCTGCTGGCCGCGATAACTGGTCTGCAACGCCACCAGATCGGTGCGCACCTTGGCAAGTTCCGCCTCGGCCTTGGCCACGGCGACCCGGAAGGACTCCTGATCCAGCTCGAACAGCGGCTGGCCGGCCCGGACCTGCTGGTTTTCCTCGACGAACACCTTGGCCACCCGGCCCAGCACCTCGGTGCTGATGGGGACCTTGTCCGCCTTCACATAGGCGTTGTCCGTCTCCACATAGCGCCCGCCTTGCAGGTAGATAACGCCCGCCCCGATCAGGGCCAGTGCCGGCACCACCACCAGCAACAGCAGGCGGGTGCGGCGCCGGTTGGCGGCGGGACGGGAGGAAGAGGGGGAATCAGTGGTCATGATATGGCTCCACGTTGGTTGGCATCACAGGAAAGCATCAGAGGTGGCCGAGGTTGGCACGCAGGATCTTGAGGGAGCGGCACAGTGCCTCGGTCGCCTCCTCCCCCAGCTCGCCGATGGCCCTCTGATGCACCAGATCGGACGCCTGTTTGATCATCGCCAGATAGGGGGTGGCCCCTTCGGTCAGATGGAGCTGATAGGCACGCCTGTCATGGGGGTCGCTGCGCCGCTCCACCAGGCCGCTCTCCGCCAGCTGATCGAGCTGACGGGCCAGGGTGATGGGCTGGATGTCGAGCCGCTCCGCCAGATCCACCTGGCGGATCCCTTCGCTGCGTGCAATGTGCACCAGAGCCCTGGCCTGGGCCAGGGTGAGACAGCTTCCCTCCAGCTGCTGCTGGAACTGGCGGCGCATCAGGCGCTGGACGTCGCCGATGAGAAAGCCAAGAGTGTCCGGTTGTTTGTTCATGATATGCAACCCATATAGTAAGCTTTACTTATTATATGCAAAGCGTATCCATGTGCAAGCTGGCCCCGGCCGCCGTTTGGGTTCATGCTGGGTGCCACCACCTCAACGGCAGGAGACACGTCATGGATATCAGGATGGAGCGGGACAGCCTGGGGGAGATAGCCGTCCCGGCGGACAGGCTCTGGGGGGCCCAGACCCAGCGCTCCCTGCATCACTTCAACATCTCGGGGGAGCGCCAGCCCATGGAGATCATCCATGCCCTGGCCCGCATCAAGTCCGCCTGCGCCCGGGTCAACCACGCCCTGGGGCTGCTGCCGGCCCGCAAGGCCCAGGCCATCATGGCCGCCGCCGACGAGGTGCTGTGCGGCCTGCACGACGCCGAGTTTCCGCTGATGGTGTGGCAGACCGGCTCCGGCACCCAGACCAACATGAACCTCAACGAGGTGCTGGCAAACCGGGCCAGCGAACTGCTCGGCGGCTCCCGGGGGGAAGCGCGGCTGGTGCATCCCAACGACGAGGTAAACAAGAGCCAGTCCAGCAACGATGTCTTCCCGAGCGCCATGAACCTGGCGGTGGTCACCGCCATCACGCAGCGGTTGCTGCCGGCCCTCGCTGCCCTGAAGCAGACCCTGGCAGGCAAGGCCGCCGCCTTCGACCACATCGTCAAGATTGGCCGCACCCATTTGCAGGATGCCACTCCCCTCACCCTGGGCCAGGAGATCTCCGGCTGGGTCGCCCAACTTGAACAGGGGGAGCGCCATCTACGGGCCGCCCTGCCCCATCTGTGCGAGCTGGCGCTCGGCGGCACCGCCGTGGGCACCGGCCTCAACTGCCCTCCCGGCTTTGCCGAGGCGGTGGCCAGGACCCTGGCCGAGCAGACCGGCCTGCCGCTGGTGAGCGCCCCCAACAAGTTCGAGGCCCTGGCGGCGAGTGACGCCCAGGTTCACGCCCACGGTGCCCTCAAGACGCTGGCAGCCTCCCTCATGAAGATCGCCAACGACGTGCGCTGGCTGGCGAGCGGCCCCCGCAGCGGGCTGGGGGAGCTGCTCATCCCCGAGAACGAGCCTGGATCCTCCATCATGCCCGGCAAGGTCAACCCGACCCAGAGCGAGGCCCTCACCATGCTCTGCGCCCAGGTGATGGGCAACGATGTGGCCATCAACATCGGCGGTGCCAGCGGCAACTTCGAGCTCAACGTGTTCAGGCCGATGATCGCCTACAACGTCCTGCAGAGCGTGCGGCTGCTGGGGGATGGCATGCAGAGCTTCCACGACCACTGCGCCGTCGGCATCACCCCGAACCAGGCCAGGATCGACGATCTGCTCTCCCGCTCCCTGATGCTGGTGACGGCCCTCAACCCCCATATCGGCTATGACAAGGCGGCCGAGATCGCCAAACGGGCGCACCATCAGGGGCTGAGTCTGCGGGAGGCGGCCATTGCCTCGGGCCACCTCAGCGCGGAGCAGTTTGATGCCTGGGTGATCCCCGCTGACATGGTGGGTCGCACGCCATAAGGCAGCTCAGCGCACGGCAATCCCATGCCCGGGGCATACCAGCTCAGGTGGCAGGCGCAGCAAATAGGGACTGTGATGGGCAATAAAGATGAAAAGGGCGCCATGGCGCCCTTTTCATTGCAGATCTGCCGTCAGGTCTTGCTCTGGCAGTTGAACATCCAGTGGGTGCCGAACTTGTCCACCAGGGATCCGAAATAGTCACCCCAGAACATCTCCGCCAGCGGCATCTCCACCTTGCCTCCCTCGGCCAGGGCTGCGAACAGGCGATCGGTCTCGCCCCGGCTGTCCGGCTCCAGGTTGAGGTAGCTGTTGTTGCCCTGCACCAGGGTGAACCCCATGCTGGCCGGAGCATCCGTGCCCATCAGCACGTGACCCCCGAGGATGGGCAGGGCCACATGCATCACCAGCTCCCCGTCTTCCTCCGACAGAGGGGGCTGACCCGGGCAACCCGGGGACTCCTTGAACCTGTGGATGGGGCCGCTGAAGTCACCGCCGAACACTTCGCGATAGAAGAGGAAAGCAGCCTCCGTCTCCCGGGCAAAATTGAGATAGGTACTGACACGCGCCATGGGTTTCTCCTTGTCACCGATAGCTGGCCCCTGTGGCCAGCTAACAGCATAGAAGAGCACGGGGCTCTGTCAGGTGGCGCTCCGCTCCCTTCTGCGCACGGGGGAGCCGCACTCACAACCCAGGTTCGGTCGAACACGCAAAAGTGCAACCCGATTTGCAGTGGGTTGCACCTCATATAGGCATTCATAAGATGCATTGCCAACCCATTAATAATGCTGTGAAAAGCGGACAAGCGGCGGGCTTGAAAGGAGCCTGATGGAGACCGGATTCATGGAAGAATTCAACAATGTAACCAATACATTAAAATTTCTTGCTTGAAGGTTGCACCTGGTTGCACCATCATCGGCGAAATTTAACCGTCCGGTAATATTGTTACCTTCTAGACACAGGAAGTCCCATGGCCACTACCACCCTCGGCGTCAAACTCGATGAAGCGACCCGCGACCGCCTCAAACAGGCTGCGCAGACCCTGGATCGCACTCCCCACTGGCTGATCAAGCAAGCCATCTTCACCTATCTGGAGCAACTGGATCGCGGTCTGACCCCGCCCGAGCACTCCGGGCTGGCTGCCGCCGCCGGGGAAGAGGCCGTCGAGACCCTGACCGAGCAGGGCATCCAGGTCTTCCTCGAGTTTGCCGAGAGCATTCTGCCCCAGTCCGTGCTGCGGGCCGCCATCACGGGGGCTTATCGCCGCCCCGAGACCGAAGCCGTCCCCATGCTGCTGGAGCAGGCCCGTCTGCCCAAGGAGAAGGCTGACGCGACCCAGAAGCTGGCCATGGGCATCGCCGAGAAGCTGCGCAACCAGAAGAGCGCCAGCGGCCGTCAGGGCCTGGTGCAGGGGCTGCTTCAGGAGTTCTCCCTCTCCTCCCAGGAAGGGGTGGCCCTGATGTGCCTGGCGGAGGCGCTGCTGCGCATCCCCGACAAGGCGACCCGGGATGCCCTCATCCGCGACAAGATAAGCGGCGGCAACTGGAGCCAGCACCTGGGCCAGAGCACCTCATTGTTCGTCAACGCGGCCTCCTGGGGTCTGCTCATCACCGGCAAGCTGGTGGCCACCTACAACGAGGCGGGCATGAACAGCTCCCTCAAGGGACTCATCGGCAAGGGGGGTGAGCCGCTCATCCGCAAGGGCGTCGACATGGCGATGCGCCTGATGGGTGAGCAGTTCGTCACCGGCGAGACCATCGCCGAGGCGCTGGCGAACGCAGGCGGCATGGAGAGCAAGGGGTTCCGCTACTCCTACGACATGCTGGGGGAAGCGGCCCTGACCGAGGAGGACGCCAAACGCTATCTGGCCTCCTACGAGCAGGCCATCCACGCCATCGGCAAGGCCTCCCACGGTCGCGGCATCTACGAGGGGCCGGGTATCTCCATCAAGCTCTCCGCCCTGCATCCGCGCTACAGCCGCGCCCAGTACGATCGCGTCATGGAGGAGCTCTACCCCACCTTGCTGGGCCTGACCCAGCTCGCCAGGCAGTATGACATCGGCATCAACATCGACGCCGAGGAGGCCGATCGCCTGGAGATCTCCCTCGATCTGCTGGAGAAGCTCTGCTTCGATCCGTCCCTCGCCGACTGGAACGGCATCGGCTTCGTCATCCAGGCCTATCAGAAGCGCTGCCCCTATGTGATCGACTACGTCATCGATCTCGCCAAGCGCAGCCGTCACCGCCTGATGATCCGTCTGGTGAAGGGCGCCTACTGGGACAGCGAGATCAAGCGCGCCCAGCAGGAAGGGCTGGAAGGCTACCCGGTCTATACCCGCAAGCCCTACACGGATGTCTCCTACCTCGCCTGCGCCCGCAAGCTGCTGGCGGTGCCCGAGGCCATCTATCCCCAGTTCGCCACCCACAACGCCCACTCCCTGTCTGCCATCTATCAGCTGGCGGGTCAGAACTACTACCCGGGCCAGTATGAGTTCCAGTGCCTGCACGGCATGGGTGAACCGCTCTACGAACAGGTGGTCGGCAAGGTGGCCGACGGCAAGCTGGGTCGCCCCTGCCGCATCTATGCCCCGGTGGGCAGCCATGAGACCCTGCTCGCCTACCTGGTGCGCCGCCTGCTGGAGAACGGGGCTAACACCTCCTTCGTCAACCGCATCGCGGACAACAACATCTCCCTCTCGGATCTGGTGCAGGATCCGGTGCAGCAGATCGAGCAGATGGCCGCCCGTGAAGGGACCCTGGGTCTGCCCCATCCGCGCATCCCCCTGCCACGGGATCTCTACGGCGAGGCGCGCCCGAACTCCGCAGGTCTGGATCTCGCGAACGAGCACCGCCTGGGGTCGCTCTCCGCCGCCCTGCTCGCCAGCACCAACACCGCCTATCAGGCCGTGCCCACGCTGGGTTGCGACACCGAGGCGCCGACCCAGTTCCAACCCGTGCTCAACCCGGCGGATCACCGCGATGTCGTCGGTCAGGTGAGCGAAGCCACGGTAGCGCTGGTGGACAAGGCGCTCGCCTGCTCCCTCACGAGCGGCCAGATCTGGCAGTCCACCCCGCCAGCCGAGCGGGCCGCCGTGCTGGACAGGGCAGCCGATCTGATGGAATCCGAACTGCAACCCCTGATGGGCCTGCTGGTTCGCGAATCCGGCAAGACCTTCGCCAACGCCATCGCCGAGGTACGCGAGGCGGTGGACTTCCTGCGCTACTACGCCGCCCAGGCGCGCAACCACTTCGCCAACGACACCCACAGACCGCTCGGCCCCGTGGTCTGCATCAGCCCCTGGAACTTCCCGCTGGCCATCTTCAGCGGCCAGGTGTGCGCGGCCCTGGCCGCCGGCAATACGGTGCTGGCCAAGCCTGCCGAGCAGACCCCCCTCATCGCGGCACAAGCAGTGCGCATCCTGCTGGAAGCGGGGGTTCCCGCCGGTGCGGTGCAACTGCTGCCGGGCCGTGGAGAGACCGTGGGTGCGGCGCTCATCGCGGACGAACGGGTGCGCGGCGTCATGTTCACCGGCTCCACCGAGGTGGCGGGCATCATCTCCCGCAACCTGGCCGGTCGCCTCGACGCCCAGGGTCGCACCACTCCCCTCATCGCCGAGACCGGCGGCCAGAACGCCATGATCGTCGACTCTTCCGCCTTGACCGAACAGGTGGTGATGGATGTCATCTCCTCGGCGTTCGACAGCGCCGGTCAGCGCTGCTCCGCCCTGCGAGTGCTGTGCGTGCAGGATGACGTGGCGGATCGGGTGATCCGGATGCTCAAGGGCGCCATGGCCGAGTACAAGGTCGGCAGCCCCGAGCACCTCTCCACCGACATCGGCCCCGTCATCGACGCCGAGGCCAAGACCAACATCGAACGCCACATCAAGGCCATGGGCGACAAGGGGCGCAAGGTGCACCAGATCGCCCGCACCCAGGGGGATGCCTGCAGCCGCGGCACCTTCGTGCTGCCGACCCTGATCGAGCTCGACAGCCTGGACGAACTGGGACGCGAAGTGTTCGGCCCTGTGCTGCACCTGGTCCGCTACCCGCGCACCCGGCTCGGGGAGCTGCTCGAGCAGATCAACGGCAGCGGTTACGGCCTGACCCTGGGTGTCCATACCCGCATCGACGAGACCATCGCCCAGGTGGTGAATGTGGCCAAGGTGGGCAACCTCTACGTCAACCGCAACATCGTGGGCGCCGTGGTCGGGGTGCAACCCTTCGGTGGGGAAGGGCTTTCCGGCACCGGTCCCAAGGCCGGTGGCCCGCTCTACATGTATCGCCTGCTCGGCGCCCGTCCCCAGGAGGCGGTGGCCAACCAGCTGCACCAGGAGTCCGGTTCCCTGCATGCCGAGGCGAAAGCCCCCCTCGTGGCCCTGCGCGACTGGGCGAGCAAGCAGGATCCGGCCCTCGCCGCCCTGTGCGATCACTACGCCGCGATCTCCCAGAGCGGCCGTACCCAGTTGCTGATCGGCCCCACCGGCGAGCGCAACAGCTACAGCCTGCTGCCCCGGGAACGGGTGCTCTGTCTTGCCCAGGAGAAGGCCGACCTGCTGGCCCAGCTGGCCGCCTGTCTGGCGGTCGGCAGCCAGGTGCTGCTGCCGGACGATGCCCAGACACGCGCCCTGCTCTCTTCCCTGCCGACCGAGGCGCGGGATCCCATTGCGCTGGTGGCGGACTGGGCCACGGGGGAGACGGACTTCGATGCCCTGCTGCACCACGGCGACTCGGATCAGTTGCGGGAGGTGAGCAAGCTCGCCGCCGCGCGCCAGGCAGCCCGTAACGGCGCCATCATCGGTGTGCACGGCCTGCATCGCGGCGAGACCGACATCCCGCTGGAGCGCCTGCTCATCGAGCACGCCCTCTCGGTCAACACCGCCGCCGCCGGTGGCAACGCCAGCCTGATGACCATAGGCTAAGCGCCGCATAGTAACGGAGACTCAAGCCCCACCAATGCGGGGCTTGTTCTTTCGTCTCTGGGACACGCCCATGAAAAAGGCCGCCCTTGTCGGGGCGGCCTTTTTGTTCTCCCTTCTCCCCTCGCGGGAGAAGGGTCGGGGATGAGGGGCGACTCGCCTACACATACTCCATAAACACCCGGGAAGTGAGCTTGGTGATGAGCTCATAGGGAATGGTGCCGATCTGGTCGGCCACCCGCTCCACCGGCAGCCCTTCCCCCCAGAGCACCGCCTCGTCACCGGCCTTGTCGGTGGCGCCGGGACCGAGATCCACTGTCGTCATGTCCATGGAGACGCGACCCACCAGCGGTACGATGCGGCCGTTGACCAGCACCGGCGTGCCGTTGGGGGCCATGCGCGGATAACCGTCGCCATAGCCGATGGCAATCACCCCGAGCCGGGTATCGCGATCCGACACCCAGTTGGCCCCATAGCCCACCGGCTCGCCCGCCTTGTGATCCCGCACTGCAATCAGTTGTGTCTTGAGGGTCATCACCGGCTGCAGGTCGTAATCCGCCGCCACCGTATTGGGGAACGGCGAGACGCCATAGAGGATGACGCCGGGGCGCACCCAGTCGCAGTGGGAATCCGGCCACGCCAGGATGCCTGCCGAGTTGGCCATGGCGCGCTCGCCCGACAGCGGCGCAGTCAGCTGGCTGAACAAGTCGATCTGCTCGCGGGTGGTGGGTTGCTCCAGCTCATCGGAGCGGCTGAAGTGGGTCATGACGTTGAACGGCTGCACCACGTTCTTGCACTTGCCGAGGCGCTCGATAAAGACGGGCATCTCCTCGGCCCGTACCCCGAGGCGGTGCATGCCGGTGTCGAGCTTGAGCCAGGCCACCACGGGAGCAGGCAGCTCCGCCTGCTCCAGCGCTTCGAGCTGCTCCCAGGTGTGCACCGCGGTCTGCAGGTTGTTGGCCGCCAGCACCGGCAGGTCGGCGGCGCTGAAGAAGCCCTCCAGCAGCACGATGGGCTTGACCACGGCGCAGGAGCGCAGCATCAGCGCCTCTTCGATGCGGGCCACCGCGTAGGCGTCCGCATCCACAAGGGTGCGGGCGACCGGCAGCAGGCCGTGGCCATAGGCGTTGGCCTTGACCACGGCAATGATCTTGCATTGGGGGGCGTGGCGTTTGACCACAGCGAGGTTGTGGCGCAGGGCCGCTGTATTGATCTGGGCGATAGCCGCTTTCATCTGTTTTCCCTTACGAGGGCATGATAATCAGGCACCGGGTGGTGTCAGCCCTCAAATCTCATCGTCTAAGGCCGGACCGGCAGAATTGTCGAACCGGGAAAACTGTTTATGGATGCCGGGAGCAGGCTCCCGGCTTACTTAGTAGTCATCATCAAACGCCGGGCCCGCGTAGTTGTCAAAGCGCGAGAACTGACCCTGGAAGGTGAGCCGCACTCGTCCTATGGGGCCGTTACGCTGCTTGCCGATGATGATCTCGGCGATCCCCTTGTCGGGGCTGTCGTCGTGATAGACCTCGTCGCGGTAGATGAACATGATCAAGTCCGCATCCTGCTCGATGGAGCCGGATTCCCGCAGATCCGAGTTGACCGGGCGCTTGTCGGCACGCTGTTCCAGGCTTCGGTTCAGCTGGGAGAGCGCCACCACGGGGCACTGCAGCTCTTTCGCCAGCGCCTTGAGGGAGCGGGAGATTTCACCGATTTCCAGAGTTCGGTTGTCAGACAGCGCCGGCACCCGCATCAGTTGCAGGTAGTCCACCATGATCATGCTGATGCCGCCGTTGTCCCGCGCCACCCTGCGGGCACGGGAGCGCACTTCGGTCGGGGTGAGGCCGGAGGAGTCGTCGATGTACATCTTCCCCTTCTCCAGCAGCAGCCCCATGGTGGAGGAGAGCCGCGCCCAATCCTCGTCGTCGAGCTGGCCGGTCCGCACCTTGGTCTGGTCGATGCGCCCCACGGAGGCGAGCATACGCATGATGATCTGCTCGGAGGGCATCTCGAGGGAGAAGATCAGCACCGGCTTGTCGGCGGTGAGGGCCGCGTGCTCGCACAGGTTCATGGCAAAGGTGGTCTTGCCCATGGAGGGACGAGCGGCGACGATGACCAGATCCGAACGCTGCAGGCCGGCGGTCATCTTGTCCAGATCGTTGTAGCCGGACGACACGCCGGTCACCCCGTTGTGGGGGGTCTTGAACAGCTCTTCAATCTTGTCGACGGTCTGCTCGAGGATGAGCTTGAGCGGCTGGGGGCCCTCGTTGGCGCTGGTGCGCTGCTCGGCGATCTGGAACACCTTGCTCTCGGCAAGATCCAGCAGATCGTTGGAGGTACGGCCCTGGGGCTCGTAGCCCGCTTCGACTATCTCGTTGGCGACCGAGATCATCTCCCGCACCACCGCCCGCTCACGCACGATCTCGGCGTAGGCGCTGATGTTGGCGGCACTCGGGGTGTTCTTGGCGATCTCCACCAGATAGGCGAAGCCACCGGCCTCTTCCAGTTGCTCGGAGCGCTCGAGCTCCTCCTGCAGAGTGATAAGGTCGATGGGGTTACCCGCATTGGAGAGGCGGGTCATGGCCTGGAAGATCAGGCGGTGCGGACGGCTGTAGAAATCCTTGTCGATCACCCGTTCGGCGACCCGATCCCAGGCCTCGTTGTCCAGCATCAGGCCGCCCAGTACGGACTGTTCGGCCTCAAAAGAGTGGGGAGGTACTTTCAGCTGTTGTGTCTTGGCGTCTTTTTTCGCCGTCACTTGCTCTGCCATACACATAAAAACCGCAGCGGGAAGGGGACGGGAATTTTACAAAAGAAACCCCGCCATCGCGAGTGCTAATACGTCCCGTCATCGCATCCGGCGACAAGACGGGACCCTGGCCTCGTCAGCGTCATCCACTTCTGCGCCGCAGGCCTGCCTCACAGTACGAGAAAGGGCCAGACCAGGGTCTGATCTTTCGTTCTTGCTCTTTGCTTGTTGCGCAACCTGCGCACCGAGCGACTCGGCCGTCTGTGTCTCATGGGTGCCCCCCTGTCGGACGACTCAATCTGTTCATGAATAATTCATGCCATCCGTGATAATCATACCCGCAAGCTGCAACACAAAAAGGGACTGGCAGCCTGCCATGCGCCTCGCTGAGCTTGCACAAGCAGAGCATGCCCCCACCTACATGAGAGTGAAAGAGTCAAAATGAAAAAGATGCTGACCCTGTTTGCCCTGATCCTGGCCATTGGCCTTGGGGCACCCATCGCCGAGGCCAAGAAACTTGGTGGCGGCAAATCCTTTGGCAAGAGCTACAAGACGGCCCCGGCCCAACCTGCGGCCAAGCCGGTCGACACCAAGAACCCGACCGTGGGCGCCCAGGCACCCAAGAAAGGCGGCATGATGGGCGGCCTGCTGGGTGGTCTGCTGGCCGGCGGCCTGTTTGCCTACCTGCTGGGCAGCGGTGCCTTCGAAGGTCTGCAAGGGATGGACTTCCTGTTGATCGCCCTGCTGGCACTGGGCGGTGTCTTCCTGTTCCGAGCCCTGCGCAGGAACAAGGCGGCAGCGGCCCAGCCACAGACGGCCTATGCGGGTTATCAACCGCCCCAGAGCGCGGCCCCCCAGCAGTTCGAGCAAAGCCACAGCGCCCCGCAGGCCACCGGTTTTGCCGACAGCGACGTGCCCTTCCGTCTGCCCCCGGGCTTTGACATGAACGGCTTCCTGGCCGGTGCCCGCGATCACTACCGCACCCTGCAAGAGGCCTGGAACAAGAACGACCTGGAGAAGATCCGCGAGTACGTGAGCCCCGAGCTGTTCGAGCACCTCAAGGCCGAACGCGCCGAGCTCTCCGGTGAGCAGCACACCGAGGTGATGTACGTGGACACCCAGCTGGTCCGTGCCGACTACGGCAGCGACTGGGCCCAGGTGAGCGTGCGCTTCAGCGGCCGCTACATGGACCGTCAGGAGCAGGTCGAGGAGGACATCAAGGAGGTGTGGCACCTCGAGCGTGATCTCGCCAAGGACAATGCCCCCTGGCATATCGTCGGCATCGAGCAGCTCTAAGGCTCAACCGACCCATTTCATCAAGGCGACCTCAGGGTCGCCTTTTTATTGCCATCAGATCGTGTCATGCCCTATTTCGGGGCAGCTTCCCGTGGCCGGATATATTTCCCGAGAGACACTGCTGATGACATTGAAAATAAAAAGAGAGGCAGCCATGGCTGCCTCTCTTTTTTATTGGCTCGGGGTACAGGGATTATTTGCAACCCTCTACCGAGGTGGAGTTGATATAGCTGACCTCGCCTGCTGGCTGATAATCGGCGACCTGAATGGTCTTCTTCGCCGCGATATAATCCTTCAGCACACCGGCATCCACCAGACCGGCATTGATGGTGTCGATCTTCGGATAACCGTCACCACCGGCCGCGCTGAAGCTCGGGATGGAGAAGCTGTAGGTTGCTGCCGGATCGAAGGCCTTCCCGCCGATGGTGGCGATGTCTACGCTCTTGGCCTGGCAATCCACCGTCATCTTGATGCCGCCGAACTGGGCATAGCCACCGGTATTGGCGGTCTTGGTCGCGACCTGACCCAGGTAGGTCAGCAGCTCGTTGCCGCTCATGGTCGCCTTGTTGACGGTGTTGCCGAACGGATGCACGGTCAGCACGTCACGGTAGCTGATGTCCCCTGCCGCGATGGAGGCACGCACCCCGCCGGAGTTGACGATGCCAAAGTCGGTGCTCAGCTTCTCGGCAGTCGCGGTGGTGATGAGACGACCCAGGTTGGTCTGCTTGTTGCGCACGTTGGCGCGCTCACCGTCCAGTACGCCATCGGTGGCACCGATGACCACACCCAGCTCCTGCTGTCCCTTCTCCTGATAGGTGAGCAGGGTGTTGTAGAGCTCGGGATCCTTGACGATCTCTTCCTGAATGAAATCACCGTCCGCATTCTTCAGGTTGACCGGGATCAGATCGTACTGGGTCAGGGTCAGCTTGCCATTCTGATAGTCAAACTGGGCACGACCCACATACTTGCCCCACTCGTGAGCCTGCATGATCCAGGTGCCGTTCTGCTGATCCGGCTGGCAGTCGTCGCCCGGCTTGAAGTCGGCGTACTTGTCCGGGGTGCCCGGCTCCATGCAGACCGGGTTCTGGGAGTGACCACCGATGATTGCGTCCAGGGTGCCTGCCGGCAGCGCACGGGCCATTTCCACGTCACCCGGTGCGTTGCTGCCGTGCTGACCATTCTCGTAATGGCCCATGTGGGTGATGGCAAGAACCAGGTTCGCCTCTTTGTTGTCGCGGATCTGCTTGCCGAGATTGGCGGCTTCCGTGGTCGGATCGCGGAACTCGAGGGTCTGGACGTTGTTGGGATCCACCAACTGGGCGGTGTCCTCTGTGGTCAGACCCAGCACGGCGACCTTGAGGCCGCTTTCCAGCTTGAACACCTTGTAGGGATCGAAGTAGCGCTTGCCGCTCGTCTTGTCATAGATGTTGGCGGAGATCATCGGGAACTGGGCCCACTGACGCTGTTTCTCGAGGATGGTCAGGGGGTTGTCGAACTCGTGGTTGCCCACCGCCATGGCATCGTAACGGATGCTGTTCATGGCCATGAAGTCCGGCTCTGCATCCTGCAGATCCGACTCTGGCACCCCGGTGTTGACGTCACCGCCGGAGAGCACCAGCACTTCGCTGCCCGCCGCTTTCGCCTCGGCACGCAGCCGCTCGACCAGGGTCTTCTGGGCCGCCATGCCATATTCGCCCTTGTCGTTGTGCCAGAAACGACCGTGGGTATCATTGGTATGCAAAATGGTCAGCTTGCAGACATTTTCGGTGCAGGGGGCGACGCTGTCGTTGCTTGAGGTATTGCAGCCGCTCAATGCGGCAAGCACTGCCAGTGCGATACTTCCTTTGACAAATTTATAATTCATTTCCATATCACCTTGTTATTTTGTTATTGGACGACCCTATCCAGGATCGGGCGGTAATATAACAAACAACATGTGACGGTTTTTCATCGGCGACTCACAAATTCCGCCAAATGTGATCATCCACGCAACCTGTTTCCCCTATTTGGAACAGAGGCACCCCACTCGCAGAGCAATTTCCCCCATGATGGCAGCCCGCCGGTAACGGTTATGGCATACTGCCCGCCAATCAATGCCAAGGAGTGCCTGGAATGGCCAAGTACGACAAAATTTCCACCGAAACCCAGCAGGAGGCGATGAAGATCGCCCGTGCCAACCAGAAGCCGGGGCAGACCAAGGAGCAAACCCAGCTCATCGCCCAGGGGATCCAGAAGGGCATCGACGAATACAAGAAACAGATGAAGGCGAAGGCCCGCGAGGCCAGCCGCCAGAAGAAACTGCAAGCCAAAGCCAGGCACCCTTCCCAAGAGACGCCGGAAGAGGAGAGCGAAGCCGAGGTCATCGAGCTCACCCGCCAGCACCCGCTGCCCTGGATCCTGCTGGTACTGAGCTGGCTGGTATTTGCCGTGCTCTGGTTCTGGTTCCGCTGATCCTGCCCAGGCAAACCTTTGCCCTGCGATCCGCTTCACAGCCCGGGCGCGGGGGACTGGTCATTCCCCACCCGGACTGCCTACACTCTGCCCCCCTTGTCAGGAGACACTCATCATGAACCCGGCCCCGCTCTATCTGCTGGCTCCCCTCGCCCTCTTCCTCGTGACCCTGGTGCTCTATCGCATCTCGCCACTGCGGGCGGTTGCCGCCGGCCATGCCCGCTGGTTTATCCTGCCCGCCTTCACCCTCTTTATCCTGCTCATCGTCATCAATGGCGCTGCGGATCCCGCCCTGAGAAGCCCTGCTTTCCACTGGCTGATGCCGGGGTTCGGCTTTGCCCTGAGCCTGTTCCCTGCCCTGCCCAAGGCACTGGTACCGCGCCTGGCTATCAAGGAGGGAGCCTTTGCTGCCCTGGGTCTGATGCTGATGAGCCTTGCCATGGTCTACTGATCGGCAAGCGCTGGCGTCACGATGGCGCCAGCCCCCTTCTTGTACAAAGAATGGCCTTCAGGCATCTTGGTGGGCGGATAACCGGCATGGAGGCCAGATGAACAATCCGCCCGATTTCATGGCACTGTGGGATTATCAGGATCCCGTTGCCAGCGCCCAGCGTTTTCAAGCACTGCTGCCCGAGGCGCGTGCCGCCAACCTGCAATGGGAGCTGGAGCTCCTCACCCAGATAGCCCGCACCCATTCGCTGCAACGCCAGTTTGCACAGGCGCACCAGCTGCTCGACGAGATAGAACCCCGCCTCACCGAGGCGACTCCACGGGCCCGCCTGCGCGCCTTGCTGGAGCGTGGCCGCACCTTCAACTCCGCCGGTGACAAGGCCAGCGCCAGAGCCCTGTTTGAACAGGCCTGGCAACTGGGAGAGCAGTACGAAGAGCACTATCTGGCCATCGATGCGGCCCACATGGTGGCCATCGCCGCCCCCCTGGAGGAGCAGAGCCACTGGCACCAGCTGGCGATGATCCTGGCCGAGCGCAGTCACGACAAGCGGGCGCGAGGCTGGCTCGCCACCCTCTATAACAATCAGGGCTGGACCCTGTTCGAGCTGGGTCGCCTCGACGAGGCCATCGCCTGTCAGCAAAAGTGCCTGGCCTGGCACGAGCAGCACAACAACCAGGGCAAAGCCTTTATCGCCCGCTGGAGTCTGGCGCGCCTGAGCCGGGCCCAGGATCGCCATGAACAGGCCATGGCCGAACTGGCGCAGTTGCGCGACGACATGGCCGCCGCAGGCACCCCCGAGGATGGCTATGTGTTCGAGGAGCTGGGGGAGAATGCGCTCGTGCTCAATGATCCCGCGGCAACCGAGTACTTTGCCCGTGCCTGGTTTCTGCTGTCACAGGATGGCTGGTTCACCGCCAACGAGGCAGAACGACTGGCCAGGCTCAAGCTGCTCGCCAAACTCTGATAAGCGTGCGGGGCGACCAATTGGCCGCCCCGCACATCAGCATGTCTGCCCGGGAGCAGAGGTGACGGCTCAGGCCGGACTCGCCTCTTCCCAGCTCTGCTTCTTGCGATAAATCGTGGAAGGGCTTATTTCCAGCAGGGCCGCCGCCTTGGGGATGTTGCCGTCACAACTGGCGATGGCCTGCTCGATGGCCTCCTTCTCCACCTGCCAGAGCGGACGGACCTGCCTGCGAACGACGACGGATTCTGACTGGGGATCCGCGATCCCGACCGCAGGCTCCGGGGCCAGGGTACGCCCCCCGTTGAGGGGAGGTGGCAGGATATCCGGGCTCACCAGCTCGCCATCGTTGAGCACCACTATGTTGCGCACCACGTTTTGCAGCTCGCGCACGTTACCGGGCCAGGGGTAGTCGAGCAGCACCTGCACTGCGTCCGCATCAAAGTCCCTGAACCGCTTGTTTTCCTCACCGGCATAACGCAGCAGCAACTCCCGGGCCAGCAGCAGGATGTCCTCTCCCCGCTCCCTCAGGGGGGGCAGCGCCAGCGGGATCACGTGCAGGCGGTAGTAAAGATCTTCACGAAACCGTCCGGCCTTGACCTCCACCAGGGGATCCCGGTTGGTGGCGCAGACAAAGCGCACATCCACCGTCTCCAGCTTGCCGCTGCCGACCCGCTGCAGGGTGCCGGTCTGGATGAAACGCAGCAGCTTGCTCTGCAGGTCGAGATCCATCTCGCAGATCTCGTCGAGGAAGAGGGTACCGCCGTCCGCCAGACTGGCCGCCCCCTTGCGATCACCCTGGGCACCGGTAAACGACCCCTTCACGTGGCCGAAGATCTCGCTCTCCATCAGGTCATGGGGAATGGCGGCACAGTTGAGGGCGATGAAGGGCTGATCCCGACGCGGGCTGCACTGGTGAATGGCCTCGGCGCACACCTCCTTGCCGGTGCCGCTCTCGCCAGTGATGAAGACGGTGGCCTTGCTCGGCGCCGCGCTCTCGATGATGCGATAGACCGCCTGCATCGCCATGGAGGCGCCGATGAAACCGGCAAAGGAGCTGCGCTCGAAGTTTTCCCGATACTGGGCCACCAGCGAGCTGAGCTGCTGGTGCTTCAGGGCATTGCGCGCCGTGGCGCACAGGCGCTTGCCATCGAACGGCTTGGTGAGAAAATCGAAGGCCCCGAACCGCATCGCCTCCACCGCCACATCCACCGAGCCGTGAGCGGTGATCACCACCACGGAGCAGGGCAGTTGCCGCTCAGTGATCTGCTGCAAGATGTCCATGCCGGACATGTCGGGCAATTCCAGGTCGAGCAGCACCACGGGGGGCGGGCTTGCCAGCAATTGTGCCAAAGCCTGCTGGCCACAATCTGCCAGCTGCACCTCGTAGCCATCCTGGGCCAGATACTGCTCATAGACGACCGCCAGACTGCGGGTATCTTCCACCAACAGGACACGGGGTTTGCTTTCAGCCACGAGATCCATCCTTGCGCTTGATTTTGTTGTCTATTCTGGGGGCTAGCCGCCACACACTCAAGACGGCCTCATCGCTTTATCCGGGGGATTGCGACAATACACAAGCAAAAACGGCTCCCTGGGGAGCCGTTTTTATGGTGCTTTGAGCTTATTTCTTGGCGTTGTCGCCATCGGCAGCCGGTTTTTCGATGGCCAGCAGCTCTACGTCAAATACCAGCACGGCGTTGGCCGGGATGGAACCTGCACCGTGCTCGCCATAGGCCAGCTTGGACGGCAGGAAGAACTTGAACTTGGAGCCGACCGGCATCAGTTGCACCCCTTCGGTCCAGCCTGGGATCACCTGGTTGAGCGGGAAGGTAGCCGGCTCGCCGCGATCGACGGAGCTGTCAAACTTGGTGCCATCGGTCAGGGTACCGGTGTAGTGCACCTTGACGATGTCGGTGGCCTTCGGCTTGGCACCGTCACCCATCTTCTCGACCTGATATTGCAGGCCGGACTCAGTGCTCTTCACGCCCTCTTTCTTGGCGTTGGCAGCCAGGAACTCTTCACCCTTCTTCAGGTTTTCCACGGCATCCTTGTCGGCCTTCGCCTTGGTCAGCTCGTTGATCTTGGCGTCGTATTCCTGCAGAACCTTCTGGATCTCCTCGTCGGTCATCTTGGCTTCTTTGCCCAGACCGTCGGTGACACCCTTCAGGATCACGGTGTTGTCCAGCTTGATGCCGAGCTCCTGCTGGCGCTCCAGGGTATTGGCGATATAACGACCCATGGAGAGGCCGATCGCATAGCCGGATTGCTCTTCAAAGCTCTTGGCCTCAGCCTTGGGAGCCTCTGCCGGCTTGCTGGCTTCTGCCTTGACCTCTGCGGTGTTGGTCGCAGCAGGTTTCTCATCTTTTTGGCAAGCAGTCAGACCGACGGCAACCGCCGCAGCCAACAGGGACACCTTCAGAAAATTGTTCATCAGTTTCTCCAAAACTCTAAATACCGCTCTCGGTTCCTTCGTGAAATGAGAGGTTTATCGTGATAAGCGCCTTATACTAACGCCGTGATCGCAGGTAACGAAAGCATGAGACAGGAAAAATGATCAAAAGTGCCATTTATCTCATCGGTATTTGCCTGATGCTGACGGGGTGCGAACAACGCTCACTTCCCAGCCAGCAGATCCGCCTCGCCAACCAGGGTCTGCTGAGCGCGGATCTCGCCAGTTCCGGCAAGCTCGCGCTCGTCTCCAGCCTGAGTGAGGGCACTGTGGTGTGGGATCTGGAACAGGGCAAGGAGCGCTGGCGCTGGCGCCAGAGCGACGACCAGGAGGAGTTCGTCACCCTGACCCGCTTCTCCCCCGATGACAGCCATGCCATCACAGCCACCCAGCACACCTTCGCCATCTGGCGCTTGCAGGATGGCCGCTCCCAGGGCTACTACTCCCTGCCAGAATCCCGCCTGCGCGATGCGGCGATCTCGGCGGATGGCCGCCAGGTGCTCATCGGCCGTGAAGACGGCAAGGCGGAAGTGGTCGACACCCAGACCGGACGCCGGCTGCAATTCCTCGGCCACACCGAACAGGTCAACACGGTGGATCTCTCCCCCAATGGTCGCTATGCCCTCACCGGCGGCAACGATTACAGCGCCTATCTGTGGGATACCCGCACGGGCCAGGTGGTGTGGCGCTTCAACCACGCCGGGCGAGTCGTGATGGCGAGACTGGATCCGTCCGGACGCTTCGCCTTCACCGCAGACAGTCGCCAGGCCAGCATCTGGGATCTCAAAACCGGCAAGGAGCACAGCCGGTTGCAATACGATCACCGCTTCGAGGTCTACACTAGCGCCCGCTTCGCCAACGGCGGCAACTGGCTCATCACCGGCGCCCCCTCCCGCCAGCTCACTCTGTGGCAGGTGAGTGACGGCCAGCCGTTGCAGAGCTGGCGCGTCTCGCCCCATCCCAAGGTGAAACCGCCTAGCGCGGTGGTCTATGGCGTGGCTTTGCGCGACAATGACCACCTCGTCAGTGCCAGCTCCAGTGGCCTGGCTGAAATCTGGACTATCAAGTAAGGACCAAAAGGCCCATGAGTCAGCAACTAAACGAACGCCTCGAAACCCTGGAAAGCCGCCTCGCCTTTGCCGAATATACGGTGGAGCAGCTCAACGACGAGGTCACCACCCAGGGTCGCGAGCTGGACCGGCTCAAACACCAGATCCATCTACTGGTGGATAAATTGCAGAGCGTACAGCCGAGCCAGATCGCCAGCATGGCCGAAGAGACGCCGCCACCGCACTACTGATGAGTGCCAGCCATAAAAAAACCCGCGCCATGCGCGGGTTTTTTTATCATCGGCCAGGCCGTGATCAGTGCTGATGGCCCTTGCCACCACAACCGCCACCACCGCAGCAACTACCGTGACCGTGATCGTCGCCGTGATCGTGTGCATGGTTGTGACCATGGCCGCCACAGCAGCCACCGTGGTCATGATCGTGATCATGGCCGTGATCATGGTCATGACCATGATCGTGACCGCAGCCACCGGCGCCGTGCACATGGCCATGGGCCAGCTCTTCGGCGGTCGCGGCACGCACGTCCTTGATCTCGACCTTGAAGCCCAGGGTCACGCCAGCCAGGGGATGATTGCCGTCCACCTTGATGAACTCCTCGGACACCTCGATGACGGTCACCGGGCGGTGGCCGTCGTCGGTCTCGGCCACAAAAGTATCCCCTTCAGACACTTCCATACCGTCGAACAGCTCGCCGGGCACTTCCTGCACCAGATTCTCGTCGTACTCGCCATAGGCCTGGTTCGGCGTCAGGGTGACGTCGAACGCCTCGCCCACGCTGCGACCTTCCAGCTCGGCTTCGAGGCCGGAGACCAGGTAACGGGTACCGTGCAGATACACCAGCGGCTCTTTACCGACAGTGGTGTCGATGACTTCACCGTGTTCGTCGGTGACCGTGTATTCCAGCGTAACCACGCTCAGGGGAGCTACTTTCATGTCAGGGATCCTGCGGATAGAAAAAAACGGGCTCAGAATACCTCAAAAAGACAGACAAGCATATGGTCGGCCCGGCTTCAGTGTGATGAAAAAGTCATCAACAGCGACCCGCCTGACCGGCGTACCATCACCTTGAGGCATGGCCCTCACTCGGGACGAAACACCCCTATCACCTGCTCCGCCTCGCGCGTCGCCTTGTCCACCTGCTCCTGGGTCTGTACCTGGGTATCCCCGCACTCGACACAGGTCACCTTCTCGACTCCATGCTCCATATACAGCATCATGGTGTCCATCTTGCCGCACGCCGGGCAAACCGCCCCGGCAATGAAGCGTTTTTTACGTCTGGTTTCCATTTTTGTTACCTCCAGGCAGCATCATATCAGGGTTTTTACATGCATCACGCCATCGAATATCAGCATTTTTCCACTTCCACTCTTCAGGTAGGCCCCCGCAAGCGCTCCCCCATGGGCCAGTTGCTGCGCGTCACCCAGGGGGTGGCGCTGCTGAAATTGGGTGCCCATGAGCTGCTGCTGACACCTGGCAGCCACTTCTGGCTCTGTGCCGATGCCCTCGCCGCCTTCACCCCTCTGGCTGGCTGCCAGCATGATCTGCTGGCCTGCTCCGTGCGGGTGCCCCAGCCCGCCCAGGCTGGCTGGTTGCAGGCAAGCCCGTTGATGGACGCACTGCTGGACAGCCTGGCGGCCTGGTCACGCCCACGCGACTGGCAAGGCCCCTATGGGCAGCGGCTGCAAGTGGTGGGAGATGAGTTGCACGGCTGCACCATCTCGTCACTGGGGGATCAGGCACTGCAAGATGCCTGGCAAGCCCTGGCCAGAGCGCAGCCGGATAGCGTGGCTGCCTGGCAGACCCTGCTGGGCACTCGCGGTCTCGAGGGCCCGGACGCCCGGGCACTGCAGGATCAGTGGCAACTGTTGCAGGGGATTCGCCTGCTGCGAAGCGGCAGTACGCCGTCACAGGTGGTGAGCAGGCTGGGTTATCGGGATGAAAGCGCGCTGGCCGAGGCTCATCTGCAATGGCTCGGGGCGCCCCTCTCCCCTCAGCCGTCCGCGACCCGATAAGAGAGGCATAAAAGGATGGCAAAAGAAATCCAGTTTTGCGGCTCACCGCCGCTAACAACAAAGGAGTCATTCATGTCACCATCCTTTATGCTGAACACCCGATTGACCGTCACCGACTAGATCAACAGGACATCCGCCATGACGAGCAAGGCCAACCAATCCCAGGGCATGTTGCTGTTCCACCTCTCTGCCAGACAATCCTTCGCCATCGGTACCCTCAAGGTGAAGGAGATCGTGCCCTATACCCAGCTCACCGCCCTGCCACAATCCCATCCCACCGTGCTCGGGGCCGCCAGCATGCGCGGCACCACCATCCCGGTGATCGACATGGCAATGGCCGTGGGCTACCGCCCCATCAGCCGGGAGGAGATGCCCCACTGCTTCATCATCATCACCGATTGCCGCCGCACCCTGGTGGGCTTTCTGGTGCGGGGCATCGACAAGATCACCGAGTGCAACTGGCGTGACATCGAGCCGCCCCCTCCCTCTTTGGGACAGAACGTCTTCGTCACCGGCGTGACCCGGGTGGGAGATCAGTTGATACAGTTGCTGGATGTGGAGCTCATCCTGTCGCGGGTCTATCCGGACGATCCCAGCCATCTTTACCCCGTGCTGACCGACGTGCAGCGCGAGCGGCTCAAGCCGATGCGGATCCTGCTGGTGGACGACTCCTCCGTCGCCCGTCGCCAGCTCATGGCGGCGCTCGATTACATCAACATCCCCTACGAGGTCTGCACCAACGGACGCGACGCCCTCACCCTGATGCAGACCCGGGTCTCCCAGGGCACGCGGATCGACATCCTGGTGAGCGATATCGAGATGCCGGGGCTGGATGGTTACGAGCTGGCCTTCGAGGTGCAGAGCGATGCCAAGCTGGCGGGCGCCTACATCATCCTGCACACCTCCCTCTCCAGCGAGATCAGCGTGGAGCGGGCCCATCAGGTCGGCGCCCATGAGGCGCTCACCAAGTTTGAAGCCAACGAACTGATCCAGGCCATGCTGCGCGGCGCCGAGCACCACGATCGTCTGCTGGCCTGATGTCGCGGCGAGCCAAGTGCTCGCCGCCCCCCTTTTCCTCCCTGCTCTTCCGAGTCGTTGCATGTTGACAGAAAGCCACTTTCACGCCCCCTGGTGGGCCCGCAACCCCCATCTGCAAACCATTTTGCCCAAGTGGCTGCGCCGCTCGCCTGCCCGCTTCATCCAGGAGCGCTTCGAACTTCCGGACGGCGATTTCGTTGATCTGGCCTGGAGCGGCGAACCCGTCCAGGATGAACAACCCCTGGTGGTGGTGTTCCACGGACTGGAGGGGAGCATTCACTCCCACTATGCCAAGGGGCTCTTTGCTCACCTGCAGCGGCAAGGGAACGAGGCGGTGCTGATGCACTTTCGGGGGTGCAGTGGCGAACCGAACCGGCTGCTGCAGGCCTATCACTCGGGCGCCATCGAGGACGCCCAGGCGGTAATTGCCGAGCTGGGGCGGCGTTTTCCTGGCCGTCCCCTGGTCGCCATCGGCTATTCCCTGGGGGGCAACATGCTGGTCAATCTGCTGGCGCGGGCCTGCCCGGCACCATTGAAGGCGGCGGTGGTAGTGTCGGCCCCGCTGCAACTGGCAAGCTGTGCCGATCGGGTCAATCAGGGCTTCTCACGGGTCTATCAGAACTACCTGCTGCGCACCATGCGAACCAACCTGCAAAGCAAGATCCGGCGCCAGAGCGCGGCACGGGCGCGCTGGCAGCCGGCCCAGATCACCCGCATCGCCACACTGAGGGAGTTCGACGAGCTGGTGACGGCACCGCTCCATGGTTTCGAAAGCGCCGATCACTACTACCAGACCTGCTCCGGCCTGGGCCTGCTGGCCCGCATTCCCATCCCGACCCTCATCATTCACGCCGCCGACGATCCCTTCATGACCGATGCCGTCATTCCGGCGGCGGAGCAGCTCTCCCCTCTGGTGCGCTACGAGCTGAGCCGCCAGGGCGGCCACGTGGGCTTCCTGCACGGCACTCCCTGGCGCCCCCGCTTCTGGCTGGATGAGCGCATCAGCCAGTGGTTGCGGGAGCAGACTCAAGGTGCGAGCCGATAACCGTTGCGCCCCTCCTCCTTGGCCTGATAGAGGGCACCATCGACTCGCTCGAGCAACATGACGAGGCTCTCCCCGGTTCGCCACTGGGCTATCCCCTGGCTCAGGGTGAGGTGGGGGGCTACGTCGGAATCCTCATGGGGCAGAGCCCTAGCCGCCAGAGTGGCGCGAATGCGCTCCGCCACCTCCTGGCCACCGGCCAGCGTCGTCTCCTGCAGCAACACCACGAACTCCTCTCCCCCGTAGCGCGCCACCAGATCGCCGGGCTCCCGCACACTCTCCTCCAGGCACTCGGCCACCAGGATCAGGCACTCATCCCCCGCCTGATGACCATAGCGATCGTTGTAGCGCTTGAAGAAATCCACATCGAGCAGGATCACGGTGAGCGGTACATCCTGGGTGGTGCCTTGCGCAATGGCACGCTTGCACGCCTGATCGAAGTGGCGACGGTTGGCAATGCCGGTCAGGGGATCCCGGTTGGCCATGGCATTCATCTTGTTTGCCAGCATCAGGTTGTCGTGTTCCCTTGACACCGCAAGCTCAAACCAGCCGTTGAGCATGCGCCGCCCCGTCTCCAGCACCACCAACAAGACCCCGACAACGATGGTGTTGACCAGAACAAAGGGCTCAGGACTCCAGGAGGCTCTCACCAACAAGAACAGCAGGGGGACCGACACCAGTGCGTAAAACAGCCGCACATCGCAATACGCGGCGACGAGACCGGTCAGCAGCAACAGACTGACCATGTTGAAAATGAAACTGAAGCCTCCCTTCAAGTCGACGATCGAGATGGTGTAACCCACCATGGCCCAGGCCAGCCCCCAGGCCAGGGCACAGACGCACAGGGACACCAGCCAGATGGCATGGGATTGACGGGAGAGCCAGCCCCACCCGAGCGGCAGCAGCAGGCCAACACCTATCATGGCAAAGAGCTGCCATTTGTAGGACCAGGGCAGGTTGCCGACCAGTACCAGGTGTGCATCCCGATAGATGTAGAAGCGGGTCAGCAGAAATACGAGGGCGATGAGATTGATGACCCAGTACCAGCGCAAACCGGCGCTCAGGGCGCGGCGGCGGGCATCGAACAGGTGCTGTTCGAATTGACTGGAGGGTCGGCGTGCGTCAATGGATGGCATGGCATCCCTCGTCCAAAACGAGACAAATCCCTTGCGCTTGCCGACCAGACATCGACAATATCCGCAACCCACTGCGTGAAGATGAAATCATGATTATCCCCTGGCAAGAACTGGAGCCGGACACCCTCACCAACCTGCTCGAACACTTTGTGCTGCAAGAAGGCACCGAATACGGTGAACAGGATGTCAGCCTGACCGACAAGGTCGAAGCAGTCAGGCAACAATTGCTACAAGGTAGCGCCGTGCTTGTCTACAGCGAGCTGCACGAAAGTGTCAATGTCGTCCCAAAGACTCATTTAAGCAAGTCACCCACTGACGACGTCCCCCAAGCGTAACGCGGTCACGGCTTATCGGGCGGCTCACCCCGCCCTCCCCCCATCCAACTCGCACCATCAGGCCGCATAGCCAGCTCGCCACCCAGCAGCGCCTATTCCGGCGTCCCCGGAGCACAGGGCAGCCCTCGTTCAGCGCTATTGCCGGGAAGTGTGGGGGCAGCGGGAGGATGACGGCGCACTTGACCGCACTTTGGGCCACCCCTTATAACGGAACTCCCAAGGAAGAGAGAATTCTATGTCCGCCAAGCATCCCATCATCGCGGTCACCGGTTCGTCCGGTGCCGGTACTTCCACCTCCACCAACGCCTTCCGCTCCATGTTCCACCAGCTTGGATACAAAGCGGCCGTGGTCGAGGGGGACAGTTTTCACCGCTACACCAGGCCCGAGATGGACGTGGCGATCCGCAAGGCCCGGGAGCAGGGGCGGCATATCAGCTACTTCGGCCCGGAGGCCAACGATTTCGGTCTGCTGGAGTCCTTTTTCCAGGAGTATGGCCAGAGCGGCACCGGCCAGTATCGGCGCTATCTGCACAGCTTCGACGAGGCGGTGCCTTTCAACCAGATGCCTGGCACCTTCACCCCCTGGCAGGATCTGCCCGGCGAGACGGATCTGCTGTTCTACGAAGGACTGCATGGCGGCGTGGTCACGGGGGAGCACAACGTGGCGCGGCACGTGGACTTTCTCATCGGCGTGGTGCCCATCGTCAACCTGGAGTGGATCCAGAAGCTCATTCGCGACACCTCGGAACGCGGCCACTCCCGCGAGGCGGTAACCGACTCCATCGTGCGTTCCATGGACGACTACATCAACTTCATCACGCCGCAGTTCTCCCGCACTCACATCAACTTCCAGCGGGTGCCGACCGTCGATACTTCCAACCCTTTCAGCGCCAAGGTGATACCCAGCCTGGACGAGAGTATGCTGGTGATCAGGTTTCGGGGCATCAAGCAGGTGGACTTCCCCTACCTGCTGTCGATGATAGACGGCGCCTTCATGTCCAGGATGAACACCATCGTCGTGCCGGGTGGCAAGATGGGCTTCGCAATGGAACTGATCCTGCGCCCCCTGATCCAGCAACTGATCGAAACGGGCAAGATCACCTGAGCCAAGGAGCTTAATGATGCGCGCTGCACTTCTCTCATTCACGCTGGCAACCCTGCTGGGCGGTTGCAGCTCCGGCCCCGCCGCACCCACGGTCGAAACGGGCACCATGGTGGTTCGCCCGGCGGAGCATTGGACCTACGGGGCGACACCACGCTATGCGCTGGCCGAACAATTCCAGTATGCGGGCAACAGCGCCGCACTCTGGCTCGAGCCGGTACAGCAGGCCGTCATCCGGCAACTGGACGGCAAAGGCTGGCGCAGCGTTCCCCTGGATGAGGCCGACGTCTGGGTCGCCATCGGGGTAGCTGGCAGCCAGGACATGAGCGATGGCGAGATCTTCTCCCGCCTCGGCATGACACCGGGCCTGAACGCCGCCGCCAATGCCCGCAAGGGGACCCTGGCCGTCGTGCTGCTCGACGGGCATAGCCAGAAAGCGGTGTGGAGCAGCGCCATCCAGCTCGCCAGCGACGTGCCTGTCGCAGAGGAAGCCCGTGGCCAGCTTAGCCAGCAACTGGCCGCCCAGTTGCTGGGCTCGCTACCGTCAGACTGATGTCTCTTTCAACAAAAACGGCCTGCTTCACGCAGGCCGTTTTCCATGCACGCCGTGACGGCATCAGGGTCACTTCAACTCGCAGGTCAGCTGGGTCACACCGCTCTTGACCAGGGTGGCCTGCTTGTCCTGACGGGAGAAGGTAGTCACCCCGTCGGAATAGCTGGCAGTCTCTTTGGGCGACTCGATGCGCCCCAGCTTGTGATAGACACCGGCATAAGGGAACTGCACCATGTCGGCCTGGGCATCATAGGTGATGGCCAGCAACTCTTCCCCGCACTGATACTGGCTGTATTGATACTGGGTCGGCTGCGGCATGCTGCAGGCGGCCAGACCGAACAGGGGAAGCAACATCATCATTTTTTTCATCGCACTTTCCTTATGTCATGGCGTTATCGACGGGACAAACTTTAGCGGTCAACCCTCAAGAATTTGATAACTATGGGTAATTTCTACCGCTTTTTCCAACATCAGGGAAACTGAACAATATTTTTCCATGGACAGATCCACCGCACGGGCGACCTGCTTCTCCGCCAGCCCCTTGCCGGTCACCACGAACTTGAGGTGGATCTGCTCAAATACCCGGGGAACGGTATCGGCGCGGGTCCCTTCCAGTTCGACATGGCAGGCGGTCACGGACTGACGGGCCTTCTCCAGGATGGAGACCACATCGATGGAGCTGCAACCGCCGACAGCCAGCAGGATCATCTCCATCGGGCTGGCACCTTCACCCGGGTTGGCGCCATCCAGGGTCACCTGATGACCGGACTCGCTCTCCCCCACAAACTTCATGCCTTCCACCCAGCTGACCTTGGCTTTCATCTCTCACTTTCCTCTCAATGACGACGGTTCTAACGCCCATAGCATACCTCAAGCCGGGGTCGAGTGGCACATGTGCCAGGATCTTGCCCGTTCCCGGCGATAAAGCTCCGTTTTGCGGCGACAAGCCTCTCCTGCGAAACGGACGACGACCCAAAGGGAAATAGATCGAAATCAACATCCGACCTTCTCTTCTTGCCTAGAATGCCCCGGACGACGCAGCAGATGGCGGCTCACCGGTGGACGGCAAAACCCCAAAGCCTTGTCAGCACAGGCAAAGGCTCTTATTCTACTGCGACCAAAGAGTAAGGAATGGCAAGCTTGGCAACTTGCCTGGACGCACAGTCCATAAAAATGACACTACAGAGGAAGTCTCATGATCATTGGCAAACCGCAAAGCGATCCCACCCTTGAGTGGTTCTTGTCGCATTGCCACATTCATAAGTATCCCGCCAAGAGCACCCTGATCCACGCCGGTGAAAAAGCGGAAACCCTCTACTACATCGTCAAGGGCACCGTCGCCGTCCTGATCAAGGATGACGAAGGCAAGGAGATGATCCTCTCCTACCTGAATCAGGGGGATTTCCTGGGCGAGATGGGGATGTTCGAAGAGAACGAGAATCCGGAGCGTTCCGCCTGGGTACGTGCCAAAGGCGCCTGCGAAGTCGCCGAGATCTCCTACAAGAAGTTCCGCCAGCTGATCCAGGTCAACCCGGACATCCTGATGCGTCTATCCGGTCAAATGGCCAAGCGCCTGCAACACACCAGCCAGAAGGTCGGCAACCTCGCCTTCCTGGACGTGACCGGCCGCATTGCCCAGACCCTGCTCAACCTGGCCAAACAGCCGGATGCCATGACCCACCCGGATGGCATGCAGATCAAGATCACCCGCCAGGAGATCGGCCAGATCGTCGGCTGCTCCCGTGAAACCGTCGGCCGCATCCTCAAGATGCTGGAAGAGCAGGAGCTCATCTCCGCCCACGGCAAGACCATAGTGGTGTTTGGTACCCGCTGACCGGGTTCCGCCGACGACGCCCGCACAGCGCCGTTGGATATAAAGGCTGCCCATGGCAGCCTTTTCCGATCCTCTCCCCTATAATCCCGAACGCCCGCCGTCATGGCCTTCGCCAAGAGAACTCCTATGCACCTTCAATGCCCCCTTTGCCGCAGCCCCCTGCACCTTCATGCCGCCTCCCGCGGGGTCTATTGCGACAACAAGCACCACTTCGATCCCGCACCGGAAGGCTATCTGGACCTCATCCCCGGCAAGAAGAACCCCAAGGACAGCGACAGCCGGGCCCTGCTGCGCGCCAAGCGCCGCTTCCTGGAACAAGGCCACCAGCTGCCTCTGGTGGACGCCATGGTGAACCTGCTCGCTCCTCTTGGCGAGCGCGAGCTTGTCCACCTCGGCTGTGGCGAGGGGTACTACTGCCGCGCCCTGGCTGAGCGGCTGCCCGGCTGGCAGGTCGGCGGTTTCGATCTGGCCAAGAATGCCATCTTCGCCGCCAACAAGGCGCAACCGGAAGGCCAGTTCGTCATCGCCGACCCGACGCGCGCCCCGCTGCTGTCTGGCACGGCCCAGGTGCTGCTGGTCAACGACCTCAAGGTCAAGACGGAACTCCTGGTCAGCTGGCTGGCGCCGGGCGGCTATCTGCTGCACGTGCAGCCAGGCCCTCGCCATCAGTGGCAATTGCGCGTCAGCCTCAATCCGGTGAGCATGGAACATCCCCTGAGCTGGCCCGCCCTCACCGGGCTCGTCAATGTTGCCCAGCAACGCGCCCAGTTCAGTACGGCGCTGGATCAGGGCCTGCGCGAGCACATTCTGGAGACCAGTCGCCTCGGCTGGCGTGCCAGCGGTGAGCAGCGCCACGCCTTCACCCACCAGGGGCCCGACGCCCTCGAGCAGGATCTGCTGCTCAGCCTGTGGCAAAAACCGCTGTGAACCGGTGACATACCATGAAAAAAGGCCCTGACGGGCCTTTTTGACAAAGCGAGTGCGCCTTTCCCCTGACAGGGAAGAGACACCCGACCACGCAGCAAGACAAAAATGGGGCCCTCGGCCCCATTTGTCATCACGGCAGATCAGTTGCAGCTCGCCGCGCCCTGATCGACCCAGACGGCGGCCTTGCCGGGCTCATCGCCCTTGGTCCAGTACTGGGCCTTCCACTTGCGGCCGTTGTGGCTGGTGACATCACCGCCGTTGTAGACCACTCCGGCATCCCAACCCAGTTGCACCTGGCTCACCAGTTTCCACTGATCGGCGATGCGGCTCGGCTCGTTGCCCTGGGTCCAATACTTGGCCTGCCACACCAGTTGCTTGTGGCTCACCTTGTCATTGGTGTTGTAGACGGTACCTGCACTCCAGGCCGGGTGGTTGGCCGCATCCGGATCGCTGGCCTCGCAGCCACCACCTGTACTGGCCGGCTTGACGGTCAGGCGGGTAACGGCTGTGGCATCCAGCGCCCCGTCGGTGACCACCAGGGTCAGATCGTAGGCCGTGTCACTGGTCACGTTCGAGCCCGTGACCACCAGGGTCGCGCTGTCCAGACCGGTGGCGCTGAGCCCGGCCGGCACTGTCCACTGATAGCTCAGGGCATCACCATTGGGGTCGGAAGCGGTGGCCTTGATGCTCACCTGCTTGCCGGCCTCGACGGCTGCACTGGCCGGTACGCTGACCACGGGGGGCAGGTTCGGCTGCGGCGCCTTGTTGGTGACCACCACCTGATCCTTGGCCGAGAGCCCCTGATCGTCGGTCACGGTCAGCTCGAACACCAGATTGATGTCGCTGCTGACGGCATCCAGTACCACACGGGCCTTGGCCTGGGTGGCATCCAGCAGGCTGGCCTGGGGTCCGGAGACCTGTTTCCAGCTGTAGGTCAGCGCCCCGTTTTCCGGATCATGGGAGGCGCTGCCGTTGAGGGTTACCTCGGCCGGGCCGGTGGCACTCAGATCGCTGCCGGCATTGGCAACCGGCGGCTTGTTGACCGGCGGCAGCGTACCCTCGCCGTGGCCCAGCCCCTCGTGCATGGCGTTGAGGATGTCGCCGTTGTCCGCATCAATTTCCCAAGCGAACAGACCGCCGAGCTGGTTCGCCAGCACGTACTGTCCCTTGGCCTTGACCGAGCGGTCGTTGTCGAAGGTAATGAGGTCGCCACTGCTGGCCTTAAAGACATAGGGGGCCTCGGCCGACTCGTCATAGCCCTGCTCCCAGCCTGCGCCCATGCGGTTGTTGACGATATCGCGGTAATCCACTACGCCATTTTCCCAGGTACCGCTCACCGGTCCGGTAGCGGTGCCGGTGAAGGGGTTGCCGGCCTGGTAGTTCTTCACTCCGGTCCAGCCACGGCCATACATGGCCGCCCCCACCACAATCTTGCCCGGTGTCACCCCCTGACCCAGCAGCGCCTTGACGCCCTTGTCGGTGGTGTACTTGGTGGCCGGATCCCAGCTGGAGGCAAAGAGGTTGGTCTGGTGGGCCAGATTCGTCAGGTCGAAGGCGCCGCTGAAGTCGTAGCTCATCAGGAAGATGTGGTCCATGTACTGCTGGGCCGCCTGATAATCCACCTTGGCGATCTTGTCGCCGCCGGCGCTGATGGCCGAGGTCAGCTCATACTGGCGGCCGGTCTCGGCTTCCAGTTCATCGAGCATGGCTCGCAACTCCTTCATCAGCACCACATAGGTGGCGCCGTCATTCGGGCCGCCCAGGCTGGGGTTGGCCCCCTGTCCGCCCGGGAACTCCCAGTCGATGTCCACGCCGTCGAAGAATTTCCAGGTCTGCAGGAACTCTTTGACCGAGGCGACGAAGGTATCGCGCTTGGTCTTGTCACCCAGGAAATAGAAGGGATCGGAGAGGGTCCATCCGCCGACAGACGGCAGGATCTTGAGGTCCGGGTGGGCCTGTTTGAGGGCCATCAGGTTGCCGAAGTTGCCCTTGTAGGGCTCATCCCAGGCGCTGAGGTTGCCCTGGGACATCTGGATCGCCGCCCAGGGATCATGGATGGAGACCTTGAAGTCTTCGCGGCCCGCACAGGAGCGCTGCAACGCCTCGAAACTGCCGGAGATCTCTTTGAGGCTGTCGTTGATGCCGTTGCCACCGCAGATGGGGGTGAAGCCGTAGAGAATATGGGTCAGGTTCTGGGCCGGGATCTTGTCCACGGTGAACTTGCGACCATAGACCCCCCACTCCACGTAGTAGGCCCCCACCACCTTGCCGGACTTGTTGGCGTAGGGCTTGTTGTTCTCCTTGAGGGGCGCATTGAGCGGCGCCAGGTGGCTGCCGTCGGTATCGGCGACCATCAGCTCCTTCTTGTCGGAGAGGGTGCAGCCGTCGGCGTTGCACAGGGCCACCTGCATCTGGTAACGCCCCCCCTTGGTGACCTTGAAGTTGGCGGTACCCGCGGCGGAGGCCGGGCCTGACCACACCTCCTTGCCGTCGAGCAGTACCTTGGCGGTCTGTCCGACGTCACCGGACCAGAGGTTCCAGGTCACGCTGACGGGAGCGCCATCCTTGTGGACGGTCACCAGCTGGTTGTAGGCCGAAGCGGCCTGATTGACTTCAACGATGGCAAACTTGGTGGGGCCGGAGCCAATGGTGGGTTTGCCCGGGGCAGCGGCGAAGGCGGAGGTAGTGCAAAGCCCCCCGACCAGAAGCGCCAGCAGGGAAAGTTTTGGACTTAACATATTTGAACTTCCTTATTTCGTTATTGGAATTAACAACGAAAAAGGCAACGCAACCTGCCAGGTAACGCAGACAACATCGCAACCATGGCTTGGCCCATGGACGATACAACCTGTGGTGGCCCCGCTATCCTAGGTACGCAGACCCTTAGACCGGAAGCTTTGCGTCCCGGACTTTCATCCGGTTTGCCTTTTTGCACAACTTGATTTGCGACAAAAATAATCGCCGAATGACTATAGAGGAGAGTCGCCCGGGTGCCACCTGCCAAAAGTGACACCCAGCAAGACTCAATTATCACCAAATCTGGAAAATGGCGACGAAATAGGCATCATCATCGTCGATCATGACGTCTGGATGGCATCCAGAAAATGTTCAGCCAATGCTCGATTTTGTGAGACCAGTCACTGAACCGGCATCAGCAGGCTGTTCATCAGGGCGCGCAGCTTGAGAGGTTTGACCGGTTTGCTCACGTAGCCGAAGCCGTGCTCACGGATCTGTGCCTGCAACTCGCTCTTGCGATCCGCACTGATGATGATGCCGCCGATACCGTTGCCGTGGGCCAGCCTGATCATGTGCAGCGCCTGCAACCCTGTCTTGCCGTCATCCAGGTGATAATCCGACAGCACCAGCGCAGGCAGGAAGCCGCCGCTGATGATCTCTTCCGCCTGCTCCTGGCTCTGGGCACAGCGCACCTCGCAGCCCCAGCGTCCCAGCAGCGAGGCCATGGCGATGAGGATATCCTCCTCGTTGTCGATGCAAAGGATCCTGACCCCTTCCAGCTGACTGTCTCGCAGGGCCGGGGTCGTCACCTGGCTGGGGATGACGGGCCGGGTCGCGAGGTTCAGGGTGATGGCAAAGACGGACCCCGCTCCGGGCCAGCTGCGCAGGGAGAGCTGATGACCCAGCACCAGCGAAATGCCGCGGGCGATGGCGAGCCCGAGGCCAAGTCCCTGCTCCCTGGCGGTGCGGGAGTGATCGAGGCGGGAAAACTCGTCGAAGATCGCCTCCTGCTTGCCCTCCGGGATGCCGGGGCCGTTGTCCCACACCTCGATGCGCACCTTATCCCCCATGCGGCGACAGCCGAGCAGCACCCGACCGCCGGGGTTGTAGCGAAATGCGTTGGTGAGGAAGTTCTGCAACACCCGCCGCAGCAAGCGCACATCGCTGTAGACCGCAAGGCGGCTCTCCACCACGGAGAACTGGATCCCACCGGCCTGGGCCAGCACGCCGAATTCCGCCTTGAGATTGTCCAGCACATCGCTCAGGGCGAAATCGAGCTTCTTCGCCTTGAACTTGCCCGCCTCGAGGCGCGAGATATCCAGCAGATCCGTGATGAGATCCTCGGTCGCCCCCAGGGCGTCGTCGATGTGGCGAGCGATGCGGGCCGGTTCGTCCTCCGGGGGCAGCATCTCCAGCAAGGAGGAGGTAAAGAGCTTGGCCGCGTTCAGCGGCTGGGTCAGGTCGTGGCTCACCGCCGCAAGGAACCGGCTCTTGGACTGGTTGGCCCGCTCCACCTGCTGGTTTACCAGCAGCAGTTGGCGGTTGAGTTCGGAGAGCTCGTGGGTGCGCTCGGCCACCCGCGCCTCCAAGTGCTCGTTCGCTTCCCGCAGCACCCGCTCCGCCGCCCTGAACGGGGTGATATCGGTGAAGGTCATGACAAAGCCCCCCGCAGGCATGGGGTTGCCCTGCATCTCGATGACCCGGCCATCGGGACGCTCCCGCGCCGAGACATGGGGGCTACCACGCTTCATGAAGGCAACCCGCCGCGCCACCTGGGCCTCGATGTCTCCCTGGCCGCACAGCCCCTGTCCGGCGTTGTAACGGATGATCTCCTCGATGGAACGGCCCACCTGAATGAGACCGGGGGGATAGGAGAACAGCTCGATGTAGCGTCGGTTCCAGGCCACCAGCCTGAGCTCCCTGTCCACCACGGAGATCCCCTGCCCCATGTGTTCGATTGCCCCCTGCAACAGGCCGCGGTTGAAGCGGAACATGTCGGAGGCCTCGTCCACTATGGTGGCGATCTCCTCGAGCTGCATGTTGCGTCCCTGCAGGGCGGAGGCCAGCACCAGGCGGGCGGACGAGGTACCGAACACCCCGGCCAGCAGTCGCTCCGTGTGGGCGATGAGCTCGGCGGAGGCCTGCATCTGGGGCGCCAGGGTGCCTCCCCGTTCGCCCGCGAAGCGGCCGAAGGCCCGCTTGACGCGGCTGGAACCGACGAAGCGGGCCGCCAGCATCTCCAGCTCCTTCACCGAGACCCGCGCATGATAGAGCGCCGAGGTGTCCCGGCTCGTCTTGCCGACGAAGTTGGCTGCCTGCAGCCGCTCGCTCACCGCCGCCCGTGACAGCAGGGAGCCCGCCACATAGCCGGCGAGGTTGAGCAGAAGACTCAGGAAGAGGCACCAGGCCCCCAGGCTCAGATCCCGCACCGCTGGCCAGTCTGGGGGCGCCAGCAGGGCTTCGAGGGGGGAGCCAGCCAGCAGTCCGCTCTCCGCCAGCAGGGTCACGAACCAGAGGCTGACCCCGAGGGCGAGTCCGAGATAGACGCCCTTGCGATTGCCATGACGCCAGTACAGGCCGAGCAGCAGGGCTGGCGCGAACTGCGCCACGGCCCCGAACGAAAGATAACCGATGCGTGACAGACTGGTGAGATCCCCGAGCCAGAGATAGAGCGCCCAGGCCGCCAGCAAAATCAGCAAGATGGCGCCCCGACGCACCTGCAGCAGCAACCGCATCAGGCGTTCGTCCCGCCCCTGTTGCCAGACCCGGCGCAGCAGGACCGGCAACACCAGATCGTTGCTCACCATGATGGCCAGGGCGATGGTGCAGACAATCACCATGCCGGTGGCCGCCGAGGTGCCGCCGAGAAATGCCAGCATCGCCATGCCGTCGAATCCGAGGGACATGGGGAGGCTTATCACATAGGTGTCCGAGGCCATGTCTGCCCCGACCCACTGCTTGCCTGCCAGCGCCAGCGGCCAGATGAAGAGCCCCATCAGGAAGAGATAGAGGGGGAAGATCCAGCGGGCCCAGTGCAGATCCTGTCCCTGGTTGTTCTCCACCACGGTCACGTGAAACTGGCGCGGCAGGCAGATGACGGCGCACATGGCGATCAGGGTGTAGATGGCGAGCTCCAGCAGGCCGCCCGGCGTCACCGCCACCACCGCATCGAGGAAGTCGCCCGCCACCAGGGTACGCGCCTCGCTCGGTCTGGCGATGATGAGCCAGAGCGCAAAGCCCCCCACCGCCATGAAGGCGAGCAGCTTGACCACGGACTCGAAGGCGATGGCCACCACCATGCCCCTGTGGTGCTCGGTGGCATCCAGGTTGCGGGTGCCGAACAGAATGCTGAACAGGGCCAGCAGCAGGGTGACACCCAGCGCCAGCTCCGCCATGTTGCTGGTGGGGCTGACCCCCGTGCTGTTGGCCATCAGCAGATCGAGCCCGGTGACGATCGCCTTGAGCTGCAGCACCAGGTAGGGAAGTATCCCCATGACGGCGATGAGGCTGATCACCATGGCCAGGCGCTGGGACTTGCCATAACGGGCGGCAATGAAATCGGCGATGGAAGTGATGTGCTCACGCTTGGCCACCAGGATGAGGCGGGCCAGCAAGCGCCAGCCAAACAGGAACACCAGCATGGGGCCCAGGTAGATGGGCACTGGCGACCAGGGGGATTCGCTGGCCTGGCCCACGGTGCCGAAGAAGGTCCAGGAGGTGCAATAGACCGCCAGCGACAGGCTGTAGAGCAGAGGCTGCCCCTTGGGGCGACGGCGCTTGTTCTTGTCCGCCACATAGGCGATGAGGAACAGCAAGCCCAGATAGGCGAGCGACAACCCGATCAGCAGCCATCCTTGGTGCATCTCTCTACTTCCCTTGTCCAGATAAGTCGGAGGCCTGCCGCGCCAGAGACCGGCAGACCTGTGTCATCGGCCCTGTTCAGGGCTCTCTTCGCGCAGCCGCAACACGAAGACCGGCAGTACTACCAGCACCATGAT
This sequence comes from Aeromonas sp. R10-1, assembly GCF_040908465.1. NCBI lineage: Bacteria > Pseudomonadati > Pseudomonadota > Gammaproteobacteria > Aeromonadales > Aeromonadaceae > Aeromonas > Aeromonas sp. R10-1. Next base: position 105,450 of record NZ_JBFODT010000013.1, on the reverse strand, counting down.
AAAGAAGATGCCGCCTCCCAGCGGCTCGAACAGAACGCCGCAGATCGCCATCAGGGCCGCCACCGTCATGCCAAGACCCAGGGCCGCATAGAGCGCCTGGGTGGGGATCTGCTGCTCCGCGGGCAACTGGCGGGTCATGAAGCGGATGGCGCCGAGGTGACTGACGCAGAAGGTGACCCCGTGCAGCAGTTGGCCGAGCACCAGCACCGCCAGGTCGGTAGAACTGCCGAGCAGCACCCAGCGCACCACGCAGCCAAGGGCCCCCACCAGAAACAGGGTCTGGGCGCCGAAGCGCTGGAGGAAGCGCTTGTCCGCGGCGAACATGGCGATCTCCGCCACCACTCCCAGAGCCCAGAGATACCCGATCAGGGTGCCGCTGTAGCCGGCGCTCTTCCAGTAGATGGCGCTGAAACCGTAGTAGGCCGCGTGGCTCCCCTGCAGCAGGGCGGTGATGAGCAGGAAGCGGCGCACCGGGGCCGACCTGAGCGTGACGAGCAGCGAGGCCTTGGCCCGCTCCCCTTGCAGCTCCCTAGGGGCGGGTCGCAGCGGCAGCAGGCTGAGCCCCAGCATGATCAGCAGCCCGGCCACCATGGTGTGCAGCACCCAGTCGCTGCCAAAGTTGCCCACCAGGGCCCCCACCAGGGTGGAGGCGACGATAAAGGCAAAGGAGCCGCACAGCCGCACCTTGCCGTAGTCGAGGTGGGTCTGCACCACCATACGGGTGGCAAGCGCCTCTCCCATGGGCATCAGGGTCGGGTAGATGAAGTTGGCCGCCAGGGTCAGCACCACCAGCCACCAGAGGCTGTGGCCCAGATAGAAACCGAGGAAGGCCAGCAGACTCAGCAGACAGAGCAGCCGGGTGACGGGCAGCAACTGGCCGGCACCCTTGACTCGCCCCATCACCATCAGGTTGCCGGCAAAACGGATGGCCATGCCCACCCCCAGCAACAGCCCTATCTGTTCAGTACTCACCCCGATGCCTTCCAGCCAGAGCGACCAGAACGGCAGATAGGCACCATAAACGAAGTAGAAGGCACCAAAAAACAGGGCTAACCAGGAGAACGCGGGCATAGAGGCTCGGGCTGCATGACAAGGGGCACAAATGATAACCGATTTCGGGGCGGGGATCCCCAGGCGGCATGACAGATAAAAACCATAAATATCAATAAAGTTGAACCTTTGTCACATCCCCCTGTCTATTGGGTAACACCGCTTCCTGATGAGTGTTGCAATCCTTCCACCCGCCCCTGGCGGGTTTCTTTTTTGCAGACGCCGACCTTCATGACAAAAGGGGCCCGAGGGCCCCTTTCCTGCATGCTGGTCCACGACCATCAGAACACGTACTTGACCCGTGCACTGAGGTTGCGGCCAGGCTCGGTCTGCTTGCTGGTATCCGCGGTGGCGGCAAGGCCAGTGATGCTCTCGTAGCTCACGTACTCCTTGTCAAACAGGTTGAACACCCCCACGTTGAGCTGCAGGTCCTGCACCGGCTTGAACTGGGCATAGAGATCCACCACGCCCCAGCCTGCGCTCTTGATGTTGTCGTTGCCTCGCGCATCCTTGCCCACCTTGTCCATGTCGTCGGCAAAGCGCAATGCGGTGTTGATGTTCCAGTTCGGCTGCTCCAGACGCACCCCGACGCTGCCGTTCAGGGGGCTCAGGCTGTTGATGTAGTTGCCCTCGCCATCCTTGCCCTCGATGTAGGCCAGGTTGCCCCAGACGTTGACCAGCTCGTTCAACCAGTAGTCCGCCTTGGCCTCGGCCCCCTTGGTGGTCGCCTTGTCCAGGTTCTGGTACTGATAGAGGGCGGTACGGCCTTCGGTGCCCACGGCCGTCAGCTCGATGAAGTCATCGAACTTGTTGTAGAAGGTGGCCACTTCATAGCTGAACCCGCCACGGCTGCCGCGCACCCCCAGATCGATGCCGTCGCTGCTCTCTGGCTTGAGGTTCGGGTTGGGCTCGATGCGATAGCCATACGCCTGGTGGTTCAGGGTGGAGAAGGCGTTGTCATACATGGGCACCTTGAAGCCGTGGCTGTACTGGGCGAACAGGTTCGCTGCTTCGTGCGCCTTGAACACCAGCCCCAGCTTGGGAGAGAACTCCCCTTCGGAGATCTTCTTCATGTTCTCGCCCGTGTAAGCGGGATCCTCGTCCGGGGTCATCTTGTAGTAGTCATAACGCACGCCCGGGGTCAGCACCCAACGCTCGCCGAACTTGATCTCGTCAAAGGCCCAGAGCGCACTGCGCTCGCTGGTGGTGGAGGGGAAGCTCAGCTCGTTGTAGCCGACGAAGTCACCCGGAACGGTCGGCCCCTTGAAGCGGGTGCGCTCGTTGTCGGTGTGCTCGTATTCCAGGCCCCAGGCCAGACGCTGGCTGGCGAGCGCCTTGTTGAACTTCACCTGGGCGCCCAGGCTCTCCTGCTCGAAACCGTTGTGATCCAGGGAGTTCTTGGTCACATAGGGGTTGCCCGGCATGACCGGATACTTGGACGAAGCGTACTGATCCAGGGTCTGCTTGGCGCGGCTGTAGTAGATCTTGCTGTCCACGCGATCCGCCCAGGGGGCGTTCAGGGCGAAGCCATGATCCAGTACCAGGGAGAGGTTGTCGGTCTCCTTGTCGGTAATGGGCTGGTTGAAGACGGAGCCCGCCTTGGTCAGATCGATGGCATCCGGATCCTGCCCCTCGGTGAAGTAATCCACCGTCAGTTTCAGGAACTGATCATCGGAGAGATTCCACTTGCTCTTGAACAGCACGGCCTGGCTGACGATGTCGAACTCGTTCTTGTCGCCGTCATAATTCTGGGTGACACCGCCATCGCGCCAGGTGTAGCGCAGCAGGTTCTCGACATCCCCGGTGCGCAGCGCACCCGTGATGCCGGCCATTCTCTGGTGGCTGCTGGAGGCATAACCCGTGGTCGCATCCAGATAGCTGTCGCGGCCCTTGAGGAAGTCGCCAGCATCCTTGGTGGTGATGGCAATGACGCCTCCCAGGGCATCGGAACCGTAAGCGGCGGAGGCCGGCCCTTTGGCCACTTCCACCTGCTTGATCATATCGGTGTCGAAGTAGGTCTGACCCACACCGCCATTCTTGTAGGCATCGTTCTGGCGCACACCGTCCTGCACCACCTTGACCCGGTTTTCGCTCATGCCGCGAATGGTGAAGGTCTGGGCATCTCCTGCGCCTCCCTGCACGCTCACCCCGGGCTCATAGCGGAACAGATCGGCGACGTTGCTGACGACCTGCTCTTCAATCTGCTCCGAGGTAATGACGGCGATGGGACCGGAAACATCTTCCAGCTTCTGTTCCATCCGGGAGCCGCTGACGACCATGACTTCATCGGCTTCCTTGTCTGCGGCGAAAGCGGGGGAGATCAGCCCGGCCGCCACGGCGAGGGCTATCAGGGAGGGGGTGTTGTTGTGCGCCACTGCAAAGTCCTTATTGAGAATTATTATCAAGCGGGAGGCATATTACCCCGCCAGAGACAAAGATCAATAATAAAGTGAATCATTCTCATTTCACTTTATCGTCATTCCCCCTTACACTGGCGCCACTTTTTCGCTCGCCATGCCGCCATCCCATGGTGCAGCCTTTTCCCATCCCCTGTTTCGTGAGTGAGTAACCATGATCCGACGACTCCCCCTGCTCGCCCTGCCCCTGCTGCTGGCCGCCTGCGCCACCACGCCGCAGAACACCCGACCCGAGACCCTCTATCACGCACGGCTCGATACGGCCCAGGGGCAGGCGCTGACCTTCGAGCAGGCGGTGGCGCGGGTGGCGGATGCCGACATCGTGCTGGTGGGGGAGCTTCACACTCACCCGGCCATCCATCTGTTGCAGGCACGTCTGCTGGCGGGGCTTGACGAGATGTCGCAAGCCGATGGCCGGGCCCTGGTGCTCTCCATGGAGCAGTTCAGCCGCGCCGATCAGCCGGTGCTGGATGCCTACCTGGCCGGACGCATCGGCGAATCAGCCCTCATTCGAGATGGCCATGCCTGGCCCAACTACCAGAGTGATTACCGCCCTCTGGTGGAATTCGCCAAGGCGCAGCACCTGCCAGTGATCGCCGCCAATGCCCCCAAACCCCTGGTGAGCTGCGTCGGTCAGGAGGGACCGGCCTGGCTCGACAAACTGCCGGCCAATCGCCGCAGCCAGATTGCCCGCGAGCTGACTCTGGGGGATGACGGCTACCGCCAGAAGTTCATGGCCTCCATGCACCATGGGGATGCGGACGGCAACGCCCGTCGCTTCGCCGCCCAGACCAGCTGGGACGACACCATGGCCGAAAGCATGGTGGATTATCTGGGCAAGCATCCCGGCAGGCGCATCATGCATATCGCCGGCAACTTCCACGTGGAGGGGGGACTCGGGATCGCCAGTCGCATCGCCAGCCGCAATCCGGCACTCAAGGTGGCACTCATCGTGCCGCAAACCGGTGACGAGACAGCCCCCGGGAGAGACGCCGATGTCAGGGTCCACATCGCTCCCCTGCCGGAACGCTGGCTAAATGCAAAGGAAATGAAGCAAGATATGGGCGCACTGCATCAATCCCGAAGCCGTGACTGCAGCCAATGGTTGCAACCCTCAAAATAGCTCAAGGATTTCATATGGATGTGTTACTCGTCATCGACATGCAACAGGGGTTGTTCGATAACCCCCGCCATCAGGATGCCCAGGTCATCGCCAACATCAATCGTCTGGCCGATCGCGTGCGGGGCCAACACGGACGGGTCATCTATGTGCAACACGACGAACCGGGTTCCGAGCTGGAACCTGGCAGTGCGGGCTGGCAACTGCACGCCGATCTGGCCCCGTCTCCCCACGACAGCCGGGTGCGCAAGACCGCCTGTGACAGCTTCCTCGATACCGAGCTCGGCTTCCTGCTGGCAGAGCAGTCGGTAGACAGACTGCTTATCTGCGGCTGTGCCACCGACTTTTGCGTCGATACCACGTTGCGCAGCGCCGCCGCCAGGGGCTTTGACGCCTTTGCGGTGACCGACGCCCATACCACGGCGGACAGGCCGCACCTGAGTGCGGAGCAGATCATCCAGCACCACCACTTCATGTGGCAGCATCTGAGCCTGCCTCAAGGCAGAAGCGTGACCCTGCTCACGACGGATGAGCTGCTGGCCACCATCTAACCCGAGCGGGCGTGTTAAGCTGCCCGTCCTGATGTGAACACCCGATTGGAGTCTTGTGTGCGTCTACTCTCTGCCGTTGCCCTCACGCTGCTGTTACCGGCGCTCACCGCCTGCTCCGGATTGCCGGGGGCAGCCCCCGATGGCCCGGCCCCCCTGTTCCACACCCATATCAGCGACGACGGGAGCAAGCGCTTCACCTTTGAGGCCGCCCCTCTCGACGTCATGCCCACCCGGTTGCAGGAGGGAGATGACAACCGGCTGAGCCGCCGCGACAAGAGCCTGCTGGAACGCCGGGAAGCCCTGCAGGACGAGCAGCTCACCCAGATGCTGGCCACGCGCAAGTATTGCCGAAGCGGCTATATCGTCCTCAGCCAGACCTCCTGGAAGATCCGCGGGGAATGCAACGAAAGCGCCAGCCAGGCCGATCGCGATACCTTCCCCAACCAGGCAGGCTGGCAGGAGTAACCCGGGACATAACAACAAAACGGGCAGCCCATGCTGCCCGTTTCTCATCTCGCTGATTGTCCCCTCAAACCGGTTCATCCGCCGGGCTGATCAGCTCGGCGCCGTTGTCGATGCGTTTGTGCCCTTCCACCAGGTGAACGAAGTCCACCAGCTCGTCGCCGGAGACACGGAACGCCTGACCGAATCCCTTGACGAACAGTCCCTGCTCGGGCTTGAGCCTAAACAGCACGAAGTCCTTGAGGTTGGAGAGCCCTTTGACTATCTCGCCGAAGCGCCCTTCCAGCGCCGCAACGGCCTTCTCCCAGCGTGCGTCGTCGCGCGCCACCACCTCGGCGACTGCATCGAAGGTCAGACGCTTGCGGGCAAACAGCTCGCGTGCCCCGGTTTCGTCCTCGATCAGCATCAGCGATACCTTGGGCACCTGTTGCAGGTTGCGGGCGTGGCGAGCTATCTCGGAGATGAGCACATAGTATCCATCTTCCTGCAGCACGAAGGGGGCATAGCTGGCATTGGGGTTGCCTTCGCCATCCACAGTGGCGAGCTGCAGGGTACGGCAACCGTCGCGGAACTCGCGGATCTCCGGTTGCAGGCGGTTTTGCAGGCGCTCCTGACGTTCACTCATGCTTTCACTTCCTCTTGATACTGACGGCGCAGGGCCATGAAACGCTCCACCTGCTCAGGCAGCAGTTGACGCTGCTCGTCCCGGCCCAGGTAGATCTTGAAAATGCAGCGGCCACTGTGGCCGAAGAACTGGAAGGAGTGCCCTTCCTTGCCCATGAAGAGCTTGCTGACCAGGGCGATGCCCGCCACGTTGTCGAGCTTGAGGTGGCCGTGCAGCTCGCCGTCCCGCCCCATCAGGTTGTAGTAGCCGCGCGCGTTCTTGCCCTTGGGGAAGGGAGCCTTCACCTCGAAGATGGAGCCGTCGGATTCGACGATGGTGGTCACCTGACCCCAGCTGGACAGGTCCGCCAGCAGGGCTTCGGCCTCCCCGGCCGGCACTGGCGTCATCAGGGCGGCAGGCAGATTGCGTACCACCTCCCACTCGCTGACGGCCAGCTCGGTGGCGAGGGTGGATGGGTGGGCGCTGGGGTCTTGCTCCAGCAGCGCGTGAATGCGTTGTGCAATGCTCATCGGTTCTCCCTGGATGCTCTGGCGATGGTGCTCGGTGTCGCGGCGGATACTGTAATAAAGCGCCCCAAGTAACGCAATTGATAATCGCTTTCATTCTCAGTGCATTTTGATGGACGACTTGATATTCTCGGCGGCAACCCTATTTCATTCACCCTTCGGAGGTTCGCATGGGCCGTCGTTTTGCCCTCGCATTCAGCCTGCTCGGCTGTGCCCTTTCCCTCTCTTCCCCATCCGTCATGGCGGTGGAGCGTATCGTCAGCATAGGCCCGGCCACCACGGAACTCATCCTGGCGCTGGGGGGCGAGCAGAGCCTGGTCGCTACCGATGTCAGCAGTCCGGAGCCCAGAGGCGTGCCCAAGGTCGGCTATCACCGCGCCCTCGCCGCCGAAGGGATCCTGAGCCTCTCTCCGACCCTGGTGGTCGGCAGCGACGAGATGGGCCCGAACAGCACGCTTGATCAGTTGCGCCGTGCCAACGTCAAGGTCGAGGTCATGGCCACAGCCCCTACGCTGGCCAACCTCAACGAGCGTATCGACACCCTGGCCCATCTCCTGGGTGACCTGGCGGCAGGGAGCAAGCTCAAGGAGGAGATTGCCGCCCAGAGCGACACCCTGGCGGCGCAGGCGAAGCAGAACAAGCCCCTCAGGGTCGCCTTCCTGCTGCTGCACAAGGGTCAACCCACCAGCATCGCTGGCGGCAACACCACCGCCAGCGCTCTCGTCACCCTGGCGGGCGGCGTCAATCCGGTGGCTGGGCTCCACGACTACAAGCCCGTTTCCACCGAATCCCTCATCGAGCTGCAACCTGATCTGGTGCTGGTGAGCGGCCGCAACTGGCAACAGTATCAGGATCCCGACGCCGTCCTGAGCCAGGTGCCCGCCCTGTCAGCCACCCCGGCAGGCAAGAACAAGGCCATCCACGCCATCGACGGACATGCCCTGCAAGGGGGGCTCAGCCTCCGTTCCCTGCAACAGGCGAACCAGATCGCCCAGTGGATCAAGCAGGGTTCCTGATGCGCCTGCCTCTGCCCTGGCTGCTCGCCCTGACCGGCTGCGCGCTGGCGTTGCTGCTGGTCGGGTCCCTCGCGACCGGCCCCATGTCCCTCTCCCTTGGCGAGAGCCTGCGCGCCCTGTTTGCCGGACCACAGAGCGGGATTGAGGCTCACAAATTATTGATCGTGCAGGAGATCCGTCTGCCACGAACCCTGCTCTGCATCGCCGTGGGGGGCATTCTCGGCCTCTGCGGCGCCGTCATGCAGGGACTGTTTCGCAACCCCCTGGCAGATCCCGGCATCATAGGGGTGTCGGGCGGGGCGGCACTCGGCGCAGCCCTGGCCATCGTGTTGCTCGCTCCGCTGGGCTCGCACCTGCAGAGCCTGCTCGGCCTGGGGTTGCTGCCCCTGCTCGCCTTTCTCGGCGGAGCACTCACCACCACCCTCGTCTATCTGCTGGGTACCCGGGAAGGGGGCACCTCGGTCACCGTGATGCTGCTGGCCGGGGTGGCCATCACGGCGCTCTCCGGCGCCGTCATCGGACTGCTCACCTATCTCGCGGACGATCAGATGCTGCGCAACCTGAGTCTGTGGCAGATGGGCTCCCTGGCGGCAGGCAAGCCGGTCGATGTGACGCTGGCGCTGCTGACCCTGGCCGCTTTGCTGCTGCTGTTCATGCGCGATGCCAATCCCCTCAACGCCCTGCTGCTGGGAGAAGGAGAGGCACGGCACCTGGGGGTAAACGTGCAAACACTGAAGCGTCGCCTCATCCTGCTCACCGCTGCCGGTGTCGGCGTGGCGGTGGCCGTGGCGGGCATGATCGGCTTTGTCGGCCTGGTGGTTCCCCATCTTGTACGGCTGCTGGCCGGTCCCAACCATGTCCGCCTGTTGCCGCTGTCTGCCCTGCTGGGGGCTGGCCTGCTGCTGGGGGCCGACATGCTGGCACGCACCCTGCTCGCTCCGGCCGAGCTGCCCGTCGGCATCATCACCGCCCTGCTGGGGGCCCCCTTCTTCATCTGGCTCTTGGTCAAGAGCCGCCAAGCCCTGTAACAGGAGATCGCCACTTTGCCCGGATCCCCCTCCCCCCTGCTCAGTTGCCGGGGTCTTCGCCTCAGTCGTGGCAACCGGCTTATCCTGGACAGCCTGGATCTCGACCTGCATGCCGGCAGCCTGACCGCCCTGCTCGGCCCCAACGGGGCGGGCAAAAGCTCACTGCTCAAGTGCCTGACCGGCGAGCTGGAACATGAAGGGAAGATCCACCTGTTCGGCCAGACCCGCAGGGGGTGGGCCGACAACGCTCTGGCCCACCGGGTCGGTGTGCTGCCGCAAAGCTCCTCCTTGAGCTTCCCCTTCCTGTGCGAAGAGGTGGTGGCCATGGGCCGGCTGCCCCACAGCGAGCCTGCCAGCCGGCGCGACGAGATAGTCCGCGCCGCCATGACCCACGCCGGGGTCGACCATTTGGCGAACCGCCTCTATCCCGGCCTCTCCGGCGGGGAGCGTCAACGGGTGCAGTTCGCCCGGGTGCTGGCCCAGATCTGGCAGGCCCCGGAGGAACCGCAGCAAGCGCGGCTGCTGCTGCTGGACGAGCCCACCTCGGCGCTGGATCTCAAATACCAGCACCAGTTGCTCGCCATGGCCCGGGCACTGGCCGGTCGCAACACCGCCGTGCTGGTGGTGTTGCACGATCTCAATCTGGCAGCCCGCTACGCCGATAGGCTGGTGATGCTGGAGCAGGGCAGGCTGATGGCTGACGGCAGCGCAGGCGAGGTGCTGACCCCGGCGCTCATCGCGCGCCTCTACGACTACCCCGCCCAGGTGATCCACCACCCCGAGAGCGGCGTCCCCATGGTGGTGTGACACCCGGGGGCAGATAGCAACAGAGCGCCATCAGGCGCTCTGTCTTATTGCGGTATCCAGCCTTGGGCTGACCAGCAGGGCAATCCCCACGGGCACATCAGGCTATCTGGTAGCGCCCCGGCTTGTGATTGAGTGTCAACACCAGGTTACAGATGATGGCAGCCACCACGGAAAGCGCCAGCAGCCAGGGGGAGACCACGAAGAAAGAGGCGACGACGATGGCGCAATCCAGCCCCATTTGCAGCTTGCCTGCCCGCACACCCCATCTGTCCTGAATGAAGAGCGCCAGGATGTTGAAGCCCCCCAGGCTCGCCTTGTGGCGGAACATGATGAGCAGCCCCATGCCGATCAGGGTGCCGCCGATCAGCGCCGCATAGACGGGTTCGATCTTGCCGATTTGCAACACGGCGTTGAGGTGATCCGTCATGAAGGAGACGGTGGCCACGGCGGCAAAGGTATTGAGGGTGAAGCGCGGCCCCATTCTGAGCCAGGCTAGGGCATAGAAAGGAAGGTTCATGGCGAAGAACAGCAGGCCGAAGCTGATGCCGGTCACCTGTTGCAGCAGCAGCGCCAGGCCGGCGGTGCCACCGGTGAGCAGGCCGACCTGATGGAACAGGAAGATGCCGAGGGAAACGAAGCCTGCTGCGGTCAGCAAGGCGAGCACATCCTCATACAGTGGATGCGCAGAGCGTGAAGTGTTGTCCATAACCAGGTATCCAGTCGCGAAGTAAGAGAGTGTTGGCCGCCCATCGGGCGGAGCGAGCCCCGTGAACCGGGGCTTCGTTATGCCGACAGTCTCCATTTTGAGTGAGATGGATCACAAGTCCCGCCCTTCACGCGCCAAATTGGTGCGCGTCATCCAGGCGTTACAATCCTTGCACCAAAATGTCCCACGCTCACCGCCGGCATGATGCTGAAAAACCTGAAACGGGGCGCTGCCCCTGCGCCCGAATCGTTCTAGAATGAGTCGCTTGTCACTGCCAGCGGAACAACAGCGGATGAGAGTCACCGTATTCGGAATAGGTTATGTCGGGTTGGTTCAGGCCGCCGTACTGGCGGAGATGGGTCACAAGGTGATCTGTGTGGATGTGGATGCCGACAAGGTCGCGGCCCTGAAAGCGGGACACATTCCCCTCTTCGAGCCCGGCCTCGCCCCTCTGGTGCTGCGCAATCATCAGGCCGGTCGCCTGATCTTCACCACAGACCCGGCACGGGCGGTGGAGTTTGCCGAGCTTATCTTCATCGCGGTCGGAACGCCGCCGGACGAGGACGGATCCGCCGACCTCCATCAGGTAATGACGGTGGCGGACACCATAGGCCGCCTGATGCAAGGGGGCAAGGTGGTGGTCAACAAGAGCACTGTCCCTGTCGGCACCGCCAGCCGGGTATGGCGACACATTGCGGAGCGCCTCGCCGACCGTGGTCTCGATCTTCCGCTCGACGTGGTCTCCAACCCCGAATTTCTCAAGGAGGGCGCCGCCGTCGCCGACTGCCTGAGGCCGGATCGCATCATCATCGGCACCGACTCCGATCACGCCTTCTCCCTGCTGGAGGAGCTCTACGCCCCCTTCAACCGCAAGCGAGACCGCATCCTGCGGATGGATGCACGCAGCGCCGAACTGACCAAGTACGCCGCCAACGCCATGCTGGCGACCCGCATCTCCTTCATGAACGAGATGGCCACCCTGGCCGAAGCCCTGGGCGCCGACATCGAGGAAGTGCGCAAGGGCATTGGTGCCGATCCGCGCATCGGCCACCACTTCATCTACCCGGGCTGCGGTTATGGCGGATCCTGCTTCCCCAAGGATGTCAGGGCGCTGATCCACACCGCGAAGGAGGCGGGGTGCGAGACCCCCCTGCTGCGCTCGGTGGAGCAGGTCAACGAGGCGCAGAAGCACAGGCTCATGACCCGGCTGCACCACCATTTTGGCGCCAGTCTGTCGGGGCGCACCTTCGCGTTATGGGGACTCGCCTTCAAACCCAATACCGACGACATGCGCGAAGCCCCGAGCAGGGTGCTGATGGAGGCGATCTGGGCAGCAGGAGGCAAGGTGCAGGCGTTCGACCCCGAGGCCATGACCGAGGCCGCCCGCCTCTATGGCCAGCGGGCGGACTTGACCCTGTGCGACACCCAGGAAACCGCCCTCCAGGGGGCCGACGCCCTGCTCGTCTGCACCGAGTGGCAACAGTTCCGCGCACCGGATTTCGACCTGCTTCGCCAAACCCTGAAGCAGGCCATCATCTTCGACGGCCGCAACCTCTATGACCCGGCCCGTCTGCGCCAGCGCGGTTTCACCTACTATGCCATCGGCCGTGGCGACAGCCTGACCCATCAGGAGGAGCGATGAAGTACCTCGTCACCGGCGCCGCCGGGTTTATCGGATTTCATGTGGCGCGCAGGCTCTGTGGCGACGGCCATCAGGTGGTGGGGATAGACAACCTCAACGACTACTACGCGGTGAGTCTCAAGGAGGCGCGCCTCGCCTTGCTCACGCCTCTGCCCGGCTTTCGCTTCGAGCGCACCGATCTCGCGGACCGCGCGGCCATGGCTTCGTTCTTTGCCCGCGAGCAGTTTGACCGGGTGATCCATCTGGGGGCCCAGGCCGGGGTGCGCTACTCCCTGGACAACCCCTTCGCCTATGCCGACAGCAACCTCACCGGCCACCTCACCGTGCTGGAGGGGTGTCGCCAGACCCGGGTGCAGCACCTGATCTATGCCTCCTCCAGCTCGGTCTACGGGCTGAACGAACAGATGCCGTTCAAACCGTCCCATGGGGCGGATCATCCCGTCTCTCTCTATGCGGCGAGCAAGAAGGCGGGAGAGCTGATGGCCCACTCCTACTCCCATCTCTACGGTCTGCCCACCACCGGGCTGCGCTTTTTCACCGTCTACGGCCCCTGGGGTCGGCCCGACATGGCCCTGTTCAAGTTCGTGCACGCCATCCTGAACGGCGACCCCATCGACCTCTACAACCAGGGCCAGCTCTGCCGGGATTTCACCCATGTCGACGACATCGTCGAGGGGATAGTGCGCATCTCAGACATCCCCCCTGCGGGCGATGCCCACTGGCAGGGGGCCCCGGACGCCAGCCCGGCCCCCTATCGCCTCTTCAACATCGGCAACGGCAGCCCGGTCAGGCTGCTGGACTTCGTGGATGCCATCGAGGCGGCCCTCGGCAAACGGGCCATCCGCAACATGCTACCCATGCAGCCCGGCGACGTGCTCGCCACCTGGGCCGACACCCGCTCGTTGTTTGACGCCACGGGCTATCGCCCCCGTGTCGGGCTCAAGGAAGGGATTGACGGCTTTGTCCGCTGGTATCGGGACTACTACCGGGTCTGAGCCAGGCGAGGTGGCAGGGTCCCCTGGCTCAGACCCTGCGCTCAGGATGAAGGGGTATAGCTGAAGGGCACCATGGTGGGGGAGAGCCCACGACAGGCGGGTTTGAGTGCTTGCGGGCCTGCCAGCAGCCAGTCGGTACGGTGACGGTTGCCGAGGTTTTCCATCTTCGCGGGGTCAAAACACCTCACCATCAGGTCGGCGCTCCCCAGTACCCAGCGCCCGGGGGCAGCCTCTATCCAGGCGGCAGCTTCCCGGGCCTGCTCCCCGTCTCCCATCCGATAAGGGTAATGTTTCACTGGTTGCAGGCTAAACAGCAGATGCTGCTCCTTGAAGCCCGCCAGCAGCAGTTCATCCCCCGCGGGCACCCTCTGCGCCGCCAATGCCATGACTCCCTGAGGGGTGCGCACCTCGTTGAGGCGCACGCTTATCCAGCAGGAGTAGATCAGCCACCCCACCGCCAGGGAGCAGAGAATGGCGGTCAGTGGCGCCCGGCGAAGCCAGGCATTGATCAGCAGCAAGGATCCCCCCAGCACCAGCAGGGGAAGCCAGGGATCCGGCCCCAGTTCCCCCAGACGGCTGGCCACTCTGTCGCTAAATGCCAGCACCAGAGCCCCCACCAGCCCTGCCCCCCCCAGCAGCCAGCCGAGCCCGGCCAGCAGTCGCCCCGGCCAGACCCGGACCAGCAGGGTGCCGATGAAGGGTGCGGTCAGGAGCGCCAGGGCGGGCGTACCGGGCGTGATGTAGACGCCCCGCTTGCCCGGCGAGCAGGAGAAAAACAGCACCACCAGCACCAGATAACCCAGCAGCAGCAGGATACGCCTGTCCTGCGCCCGGATGGCGCGCCGCCAGGTCACCACCAGCCAGGGCAGCAGCAGAGAGAGTGGCAGCCAGAACGGCGGGATCACCGAGGTGAGGTAGTACCAGAAGGGTTTGACGTGGTGCCAGGCGCTGGTATAGCGAGTCACCGTCTGGCGCAGCAGTATGTTGTCTCTGTAGGCCAGCAGGAGGGGATCTCCGTTTCGGGTCACGGCCTCCAGCATGGGGACCAGCCAGAGGCCCATCGCCAGGGCCATGGCCAGCGGCCCGAGCAGGGCCTTCAGCCAGGCAGACAAAGGCGCGGCGCGGATTTGTGCCCTGTGGGTCCAGAGCGCGGGAAGCAGCACCAGCAGGGCCAGTACTCCCACCCCCTTGGTGATGACGCCAAGCCCTGCGGCAAACCAGCCGAGCCAGTACCAGCGCCACCCGCCACCGCAGAGGAGGAAGCGCAGAAAACCATAGAGACCGAGGGTGATGAAGGCCGTCGCCAGGGCATCGATCTGCGCCGTCTTGGCCTGCAGGGTGAACTGGACGGTAAAGAGCAGCAGCAAGCCCGCCAGAAATCCCGTCGCCGGATCCCACAGGCGGCGCCCCAGATCCCACACCAGCAAGATGGTCAGCAAGCCAGACAGCAGGGAGGGCAGCAGAAAGGCCAGCCGGATGGAGCCAGTCAACACATAACCGATCGCGATCCCCCACATAAATAGCGGCGGCTTGTCCGGATAGAGCTCCCCGCCGCGCATGGGGAAGAGCCACTGGCCACTCTCCACCATCTCCTTGGCGATCAGGGCAAAGCGCGGCTCGTCCGCCGGCCAGGGGTCCCGCAGACCCAGCCCGGCCCCCAGCACCACCAGCGCGATCAGCAGCAACCAGCCAAGGGACGTCTGATTGAGCAGGGTGCGATCACTCACCATGACGAGCCTCTCCGGTCACTCCCTTGTCACGCCGCCAGCCCCGATGCTGGATATCGAGATAGAGGCTGTACAGCGCGGTGAAGGTGGGGAAGAGGTTTTGCAGCACGCCGACGGAGTCCTGCTTGGGAGAGAAGGTGAAGTAGCTGAGCGTCATCAGGCTGCCGAGCACGCTCATGTACCAGAACAGGCGCGGGATGACGGGTCGCCCCGCCCGCCTGGACGCCAGAAACTGCACCAGCCAGCGTCCGCCGAACATCAGCGCCCCCGTGTAGCCGATCAGCTTCCAGCCGGTGACATGCACCCCGGTCCAGTCCAGCCAGTCGATGGGGGCAGACAGCCAGGCGTCCATCACTCCAGCATCTCCCGGATTTCAACCACCTTGGAGCGGCGCTGCAACCACCAGACCCCGACCACGTCCACCAGCCCGACCCAGAGCCGGTTCCAGACCCCGTATTTGGAGATGCCCGCCTGGCGTGGCCTGTGGTTGACCGGCCAGGGCGCCATGCGCCCCCCTTGTGCCTGGATCAGCGCGGGGATGTAGCGGTGCATGTGATTGAAGGCGGGCAGTTTCAGATACCAGTCGCGACGCACCACCTTGAGCCCGCAGCCGGTATCCGGAATGCCGTCGCGCAGCAGCAGATCGCGAAAGCCGTTGGCCAGCTTTGAAGAGAGGCGCTTGACCCAGTCGTCACGGCGGTTGACCCGGTGGCCGATGAGGCCCACCTGGTATGGATCGCTCTGGTAGCGGCGCATCGCCTCCTCCAGCATGGCGGGGATGTCGGCGGGATCGTTCTGACCATCGCCGTCGAGTACCACCAGCCAGTCGCCACGCCCGTGGCGCACCCCGCTCAGCACCGCCATGCTCTGGCCCACGGCATGGACATGGCACAGCACCTTCAGCCTGGTGAAACGCGTCTGCAAATCGCGCAGCACCACATGGCTGTCGTCCACACTGCCATCGTCCACATAGATAAGTTCGTACTCGAACCTGCCCCCAAGGGCGGCATCTATTTCGCCGACGAGCGGGGCCAGATTGTCCCGTTCATCCTTGGCGGGTACCACGACAGAGATATCGACCGATTCGACCATATGCATATCCTGCCCTCATCCGAGGCGCTATCGATTCACCCGGCAGACCCGACGACATTGCATCGTGGCCTGGCTGACATCATGCAAATACAAGGCATTAGAAAACAACTGTGTCAGCATATTGAACCTCAATTAACAAATCTGTCAAAGCAGTCACTGACCCGGGAGCCATACCGCCTCTCCCCTGCACCAAAAGTTCCATACCGTTTTCATCTCTGTTGCTCACCCACATAACCAGATGTTCCATCTGCTGGCTGGCGTCCCTCCCCGGATCGGGCCTATATGTTGCGGATACCAAAGACGAGGTTTCCATGAAAAAACGACTCTGGGGCTGGGGACTCCTGATACTGCTGGCCACCACTTCCCACGCAGATCCCTTTCGTCAGGCCCCCAAGGCCATGAGCGCACTGCGCCAGGGCGCCGCCATGGAACAGGGCAATCCGAGGCAGGCCATCGCCCACTACTGCACCGCCGCCAACCTTGGCAACCCGGAAGCCTATTACCGCATCGGCCGCCTGCTGGCCCGCGGCCCCCAGGGGATCCGAAATGCCCGCAGCGCCAACGCCTACCTGGCCATGGCCATGCGCCTTGGCAACCAGCAGGCCGCCCGTTACTACAACGAGCGGGTAGGCAATGCGTCCCTGGGTACCTGCGGCATCGGAGGCGGTGGCGGAGCCCCCTGGGTGCGCCCCAGTACCCCCTTCGATCAGGATCGCTACCTGGCCAGACAGTCACAGGCCAAGCAAAAGCTGGCCGTCATGATCCGCCAGGCCGCCCAGCGTCACAAAGTGGACCCCCAGCTCGCCCTGGCCATCGCCATCGCCGAATCCAATCTGAACAGCACCGCCGTCTCCCCCAAGCAGGCGCAGGGCGTCATGCAGCTCATTCCCGAAACCCAGGCCCGCTTCGGCGTGACCCGGCCGTTCGATGCCCAGCAGAACATCCGTGGCGCCATGATCTACCTGAAGTGGCTGGAGAAGCAGTTCGGTCCGGACTGGGTGAGGATCAGCGCCGCCTACAACGCCGGGGAACAGGCCGTGCTGCGCCACGGCGGTGTGCCGCCCTATCAGGAAACCCAGGAGTATGTGCAGCGGGTGCTCTACTACTCGGGACAGGATCCTGACAAACCGGCCCGCCGCAGCTCACCGCACTGAGCTTGCCCGGTTGCCCTCTTCCCTCGCGCTTGTCGGCCGTCCCGGCCTGCGGCGCCCGGCTTTGCCGCCCCTCTCCCATTGGTTTACAATCGACGGGTTTTTTGGAACCGGGTTGACGGCCCGTCGACCCGGCCCCACCACGACATCAGTTTGTTAATGCCAAGACATTAAACTGCTGAAAGGAAGAGAATTAGCCAATGGCTCAATTTATTTACACCATGAACAGGGTTGGCAAGGTCGTGCCGCCCAAGCGTCATATTCTCAAGAACATCTCCCTCTCCTTCTTCCCGGGGGCCAAGATAGGCGTGCTGGGTCTGAACGGCGCCGGGAAATCGACCCTGCTGCGCATCATGGCGGGCATCGACACCGAGATCGAAGGGGAAGCCCGTCCGCAGCCCGGCATCAAGATTGGCTACCTGCCCCAGGAGCCGAAGCTGGATCCGGAGCAGACCGTACGCGAAGCGGTCGAAGAGGCGGTCGGCGACGTCAAACGCGCCATGGCGCGCCTCGACGAGGTCTATGCAGCCTACGCCGACCCGGATGCGGATTTTGACAAGCTGGCCCGCGAGCAGGGCGAGCTGGAAGCCATCATCGCCGCCCAGGGCGGTCACAACATGGAGAACCAGCTGGAGCGTGCGGCCGACGCCCTGCGCCTGCCGGCCTGGGATGCCCAGATCAAGCACCTCTCCGGGGGTGAGCGCCGCCGGGTAGCCCTGTGCCGCCTGCTGCTGGAAAAACCGGACATGCTGCTGCTGGACGAACCGACCAACCACCTGGATGCGGAATCCGTGGCCTGGCTGGAGCGCTTCCTGCACGACTACGAAGGCACCGTCGTGGCCATCACCCACGACCGCTACTTCCTCGACAACGTGGCGGGCTGGATCCTGGAGCTGGACCGCGGCGAAGGCATCCCCTGGGAGGGCAACTACTCCTCCTGGCTGGAGCAAAAAGATGCCCGTCTGGCCCAGGAAGCGAGTTCCGAAGCCGCCCGTCGCAAGTCCATCGAGAAGGAACTGGAGTGGGTTCGTCAGAACCCGAAAGGCCGTCAGGCCAAATCCAAGGCCCGTATGGCTCGCTTCGAAGAGCTCAACACCAACGACTACCAGAAGCGCAACGAGACCAACGAGCTGTTCATTCCGCCCGGACCGCGCCTGGGCGACAAGGTGGTGGAGGTGGCCAACCTCTGCAAGTCCTATGGCGACCGCCAGCTGATCGATGATCTCTCCTTCTCCATTCCGAAGGGTGCCATCGTCGGCATCATCGGTCCGAACGGTGCCGGTAAATCGACCCTGTTCCGCATGATGTCGGGTCAGGAGCAACCGGATTCCGGTTCCATCACCCTGGGTGACACCGTGGTGCTGGCCTCCGTGGATCAGTTCCGCGACAGCATGAACGACAAGAAGACGGTGTTCGAGGAAGTCGCCGACGGCCAGGACATCCTGCGCATCGGCAACTACGAGTTCCCGAGCCGCGCCTACATCGGCCGCTTCAACTTCAAGGGTTCCGACCAGCAGAAGCGGGTCGGCGAGCTCTCCGGTGGTGAACGTGGCCGTCTGCACCTTGCCAAGCTGCTGCAGACCGGCGGCAACGTGCTGCTGCTGGATGAACCGACCAACGATCTGGACATCGAAACCCTGCGCGCCCTCGAGAACGCCCTGCTGGAGTTCCCGGGTTGCGCCATGGTCATCTCCCACGACCGCTGGTTCCTCGACCGCATCGCCACCCACATCCTGGACTACCAGGACGAGGGCAAGATCGAATTCTTTGAAGGCAACTTCACCGAATACGAAGAGTGGAAGAAGAAGACCTACGGTGCCGAGGCTATTCAGCCGCGCCGCGCCAAGTACAAGCGCATTGCCAAGTAAGGCGAGGCAACAGCCGCGCCGCCAGGCATGACGTCACAAGGGGAGCCGGGGCTCCCCTTTTTTGCCTCTTCTGACTTACAATCTCCACCTCTACCCCAGCGATAGCGACCCATGATCCAAGCCTCCACCACCAGACTCACCATCCAGATCCGGCTCGAACCCGGCTGTCTGGGGCCGGATGGCAAGCAGCACATCGATACCTTCTGCGCGGCCGCCAACCGGATCCTCGCCGCCATCGAACCCCGACGGGTGCACTGGGTGCTGCTGCCCCGCCATGACAAGCAACTTGCCGAGCAGGCCTACTTCCTTGATGGCCGCCCCTTGAGCGAAACCCAGGCCACCCTGCTGCTGCAACGCATGGGGTTGACCCTCGATCCCTTGCTGGAGCAGAGCGATGCCGTGCTGAGCCAGCTTATCGAACGCTACCAGAAAAACCGTTGATCCCGATGTGGAAACGGGGCTCTATTGGTCCCCTTTCTCCTGCCTCCGGGAGAAAACGTTTGAATTTTTACTCTATTCATTGATCCGCCTCGCACATCCGGGGTTTGTAAACCTGGCCGCCTGTGTGAAAATGTGCGCGCTGTCACGGTATCAGGACGAGTCTGGTCACTTCACCGCCAGAATCAGGGTCCGTCGCCCCGCATGGATGGGCCGGGCCCCCTGCTGCCTATTTCACGTCACCCATTGGAATCCAACATGAATCAACCACATCACGCTACCGGGCAGACCGCCAGCCCGGCTGCCGGGCAGGGATTGCTCGAGCGCCTGTTTGCCCTGCGCGGTCATGGCACCACGGCCCGCACCGAGGTGATCGCCGGCATCACCACCTTCCTGACCATGGTCTACATCGTCTTCGTCAACCCGCAGATCCTCTCTGCGGCAGGCATGGACACCCAGGCCGTGTTCGTTACCACCTGCCTCATCGCCGGCATCGGCAGCATCCTGATGGGTCTGCTGGCCAACCTGCCCATCGCCCTGGCTCCCGCCATGGGCCTCAACGCCTTCTTCGCCTTCGTGGTGGTGGCCGGCATGGGCTACTCCTGGCAAGTGGGCATGGGCACCATCTTCTGGGGTGCGCTGGGCCTGCTGATCCTGACCCTGCTGCGGGTACGCTACTGGCTCATCGCCAACATTCCCCTGACACTGCGGGTCGGCATCACCGCCGGCATCGGTCTGCTCATCGCCCTGCTCGGCCTGCACAATGCCGGCATCGTGGTCGCGAGCCCCGCCACCATGGTGACCGTGGGCAACCTCACCTCCCTGCCCTGCCTGCTGGGGCTGCTCGGCTTCTTCCTCATCTGCATCTTCTCCGCCCGCGGCGTCCACTCAGCCGTGCTCATCGCCATCGTGGTGACCACCACCCTGGGCTGGCTGTTCGGCGACGTCACCTTCAAGGGCTTCGTCTCCGTGCCGCCGAGCATTGCACCGGTCTTCGGCCAGCTGGACCTGATGGGATCGCTGGACATCAGCCTCGCCGGGATCATCTTCTCCTTCATGCTGGTCAACCTGTTCGACTCTTCCGGCACCCTGATCGGCGTGACCAACCGCGCCAAGCTGGCCGATGACAAGGGGCACTTCCCGCGCATGAAGCAGGCCCTGGTGGTGGACAGCGTCAGCTCCGTCGGCGGCGCCTTCATGGGGACCTCGTCCGTGACGGCCTACATCGAGAGCAGCTCCGGCGTCGCCGTCGGCGGTCGCACCGGCCTGACCGCCATCGTGGTGGGCATCCTGTTCCTGCTGGCCATCTTCTTCTCTCCGGTCGCCGCCATGGTACCGGCGTATGCCGCAGCGGGGGCTCTCATCTACGTGGGCGTGCTGATGTGCTCCGAGCTGACCCGGGTAAAGTGGGAAGACCTGACCGAAGCGGTGCCGGCCTTCATGACCGCGGTGATGATGCCGTTCAGCTTCTCCATCACCGAGGGGATCGCCGTCGGCTTCATCTCCTACTGCGTGATGAAGACGGGCACCGGCCGCTGGCGCGAGATCAACCCCTGCGTGCTGGTGGTGGCCCTGCTCTTCGTCCTCAAGTTTGTCTGGGTCGATGCCCACTGATTTTTCTTCCATGAAAAGAAAAACCAGACTCTGAAAACAAAAATGCCCGTCATCGACGGGCATTTTTTTATGGCGGGCTCAGGGCTCAGCGAATACCGCGGGCCTCGCGGATCCACTCCCAGGCCTGCTGGATCTCCTGGGTCTTCTCTTTGGCCATCTCCATCATCTCGGGGGGCAATCCCTTGGCAGCCAGCTTGTCAGGGTGATGCTTGCTCATCTCCTTGCGATAGGCACGCTTGATCTCCTGATCGCTGTCGCTCTCGTTCACCCCGAGCAACTGATAGGCATCCTTGAGGCGATCCCGGGAGGGGGGCTCCTGACGGTATTGCTGCCCCTGGCCACTGCCCTGCTGTTGCTGGCGGTGGAAGAAGTTCATCTGGGCCTCGGCCATGGCCAGAATGCGGGCAAGCTCGATGCGACTGAACCCCAGCTCGTCGGCGATGGTTTGCAGGATGGCCCGCTCGTTCGCCTCCACCTGACCGTCGGCGAAGGCGGCCTGCAGCTGGACCTCGAGGAAGAAGCGCAGGATGTCACGCTGCCCCAGGCTCGCCTGGCGAAACTCCGCCAGGGTCTCGCGCAGGGGGAAGTCCGCCTCCTTGCCCTGGCGGAATGACTCCTGGGCCCGTACCCGCTGCTCTCCGGCCAGCCGCATCCTGTCCATCAGGTTGGATGCGACCCGTATTTCATGCTCGGTGACCTGGCCGCTCGCCTTGGCGATGTGGCCCATGACGGCGAAGGTGGCATGGAAGAAAACGGCCTGCTGTTGCTGGCTGGGCGCCCGCTGGAAGGCACCGCGGATCCCCATGCCCCGATCGAAGCGATGGCCGATCCACAGGCCCAGCAGGGCACCGAAGATGTTGCCGAGCAAAAAACCGAAGAAGGTGCCAAGCACCTTGCCCCAAATACGCATGGTTCAAGACCTCGTGATGTTAATGGGTGCCGGCGAGCAGTTGCTCGTCCAGCTCGCGCAGCCGATCCACTGTGCCGATGTCGCGCCACTCGCCTGCCAGCAGGCTGCCACCCACCCGTCCCTGCGCCATCCAGTCGCGCAGCAGGGGGGCCAGCTTGCGCGCCCCGCAGGGCAAGCCAGCAAAGGCAGCGGGGTGATAGAGACCGACGCCGCTGAAGGTGAGGGCCGGGGTGTCCAGCACCCGACCCGCTTGCAGGGAGAAGTCCCCTTGCGGATGCTGGGGAGGGTTGGGCACCAGCCAGAGGTGGGCGAGATCCTCCCCAAGCGGCTGGCTCACCAGAGCGCGATAATCCAGGTCGAGCCAGGTATCGCCGTTGATCACCAGAAAGGGTTCGCTGCCCAGCAGGGGCAGCGCCTGCACGATGCCGCCGGCGGTCTCGAGCGCGCTCTCTTCGGCCGACCAGTGGATGGATACCCCGAGCGCACTGCCATCGCCGAGGGCCGCCACCAGCTTGTGTCCGAGCCAGGCGTGGTTGATCACAAGCTGGGTCACCCCGGCAGCAGCCAGCTTCTCGATGTGGTGCACGATGAGCGGCTTGCCCCCCGCCGCCAGCAGCGGCTTGGGCAGCAGATCGGTGAGCGGACGCATCCGCTCCCCCCGCCCCGCGGCCAGGATCATCGCCTTCATGGTGTCACCCCGGTGCGCGCCAATCCGGGCAGCACCACCTGCTCCAGCCACTGGCCGAAGCGGGCCAGCACCGGATAGGAGGCGCCATGGCTGCGACAAACATCGACCACATAGCCGAGGGTGCGGGGAATGTCCTTGAGGTAGCCGGCCTTGCCATCGCGGTGATAGAGGCGGGTGAAGAGACCCGCCGCCTTGAGGTGGCGCTGCATGCCGGTGAGATCGGCTGCGCGACGAAACGCGGCATAGTCCAGATTGCCGAGCAGGCCGGCCCCTTGCAGGGTGTCGAAGCCAAGTCGCATGCCCTGCTCGATCACAGCGTCCGGCCAGCGCACGTAGCAATCTTTGAGCAGGGAGACCAGGTCATAGCTCAGCGGCCCGATGACCATGTCCTGGAAGTCGATAAGGGCGAGGTCGCTCTCCGTCGGGTTCATCCCGCCGCACACCATCAGGTTGCGGCTGTGGAAGTCCCGGTGCATTACTCCTTGTGGCTGGGCCAGGTTGCTCGCCGTGAGGCAGGCGAAGGTCTCCGCCAGCAACTGCTGCTCTTCATCGCTCAGGGTCAGTTGCAGGTGATGCCCCAGCAACCACTCGGGGAAGATGGCATTTTCCCGGGCCATGAAGGCCTCATCGAAGGGCTCGAGCTCGAGCGCCACGGCGCCGAGCCTTGGCAGCAGGGCGATGGCCTTGCCATACCAGGCCAGTACGCTCGCTTCGTTCAGGCAGCCGATAAGCTGGGTATCCCCCAGGTCCGTCACCGCCAGCAATCCCTGCTCGTAGTCGACCCCCTTTACCTCGGGGGCCAGCAGCCCCGCATCGTGCAGGGCGGCCGCATTGCGAACGAATTCATGATTTTTTTCGGTTTTCGGATTAGCATCCACCCACACCAGACCGCCGCCCCGGAAGTAGCGGCGGAAACTGGCGTCACCGGAAATAAGCGTCAACGAGAGGTTGGCGTCACCGGAAATCCGGCGAGCCCATTGCAAAAGCAGGGAAGCGCGATCGTGCATGAGTCGGGAACCAAATTGGAAAGCAGCACTTGGCTGTTAGCCCTGGCCGCAATAATGCTTTATCATTGCCGGCTAACATAAAGCAATGACATGCAATGTCAACTCGATGGATCCTGACATAAAATGCATGCCCTGAATCCACCGTTTTTACTACGGATTGCGCGAGCCTTTCACATGACAAAATGGACACTGGGATACTCCTGTCCCATCGCCCTGACCATCAGCCTTGTTCCTGCCCTGAGCCCGCTCATGGCCCAGGCAGCGCCACTCAATGCGCCACCCGCTACCGGGATCCTCGACAGCCTCTGCTATGACTATGTCCCCAAGATAGAGAAGCCCACTGCGGGCCAGGACGCCAATGCCCAGCCCGTCGAGGTGGATGCCGATCGCCTGGAGGCCAAGCAGGGCGGTACCGCCGTCTACGAGGGTGACGTCAAGGTGCGCCAGGGCGTGCGCAAGTTCGACTCCGACTATGCCCAGCTCGACCAGAAGAGCCGGGATGTCATCGCCATCGGCAACATCTATTACAACGATGGCCAGATCACGGTCACCAGCGACAAGACCCTGAAATCCAACCTGGACACCAAGAACTCCGAGCTGGAAGAGGGCAAGTATCAGGTCCATGGCTCACCGGTGCGCGGCTTCGCCGAAAAGGTGACCATGACCAACAACAACCAGAACATCACTCTGGAAGGGGCCCAGTACACCACCTGCCCACCGGGCCAGGAGGCCTGGACCCTGAAGGCCGGCAGCATCGACATCGATCAGTCCGAGGTATTCGGGGAGGCCTGGAACGCCAGCCTCTGGCTCTATGACTATCCGGTCTTCTACTTCCCCTATATCAACTTCCCCATCAAGGATGAGCGCAAGACCGGTCTGCTCTACCCGGGCTATACCCAAAGCTCCAAGAACGGCATGGACATCACCCAGCCGTTCTACTGGAACATCGCCCCCAACTACGATGCCACCATCACCTCCCGCTTCATGGACAGGCGGGGCCTGATGGAACAGGTCGAGTTCCGCTACATGCCGGACCCGGCCCACGTGGGGAGCCTCTACTTCGAGAACCTGGCAGACGACAAGCAGTACGACGAGACGGCCAGCCTCAATCAGCATCTCTCTGACGGTCACCGCTACCTGCTCAGTGCCCGCCACACCTCCATGTTCATGGACAACGCCATGCGGGTGTCGGTGGACTACACCAAGGTACGGGACCAGGACTACAACTACTTCAACGACTTCACCCCCAAGGTGGGGACCCAGGTCGACAACCAGTTGCAGCAATCCCTGAAGGCAGGTTACTACCAGCAGAACTGGAACCTCGATGCCGAGGTACGGACCTACCAGATCCTGCTGGCCAGCGCCCAGCAACCCCACGAGCTGATGCCGCGCATCAACCACAACTACTACCAGCAGGGCAACTGGTACGATCTGGCATGGAATACCGAGCTGACCAACTTCGGCTACAACAACGATCAGGCCATCGAGCAGAACAAGGGGGAAGCCTACACCGGCACCCGGGTCTACACGGCCCCCACCCTGACCATCCCCCTCGTTGACGAGGCAGGCTACTTCCTCGACAGCCAATACAAGCTGATGTACACCCGTTACGACCAGACGGTGCCTGACCAGATGAGCAGCACCTTCACCAATCGTTTCACCCCGAGAGAGGGCGGCGACGTCACCCTGGAAGAGGGGACCATCACCCGGGTACTGCCCTCGTTCCGTCTCAAGGGCGGCATGACCTTCGAGCGGGATCAGCAGTGGTTTGGCGAGGGAGCCAACCAGACCCTGGAGCCTGAGTTCCAGTACCTCTATGTGCCCTACAAGGATCAGGACAACATCGGTGTCTATGACTCCACCACCATGCGCCAGGACTACTACAGCCTGTTCAGCGATCGCCGCTTCGCCGGTCTGGACCGCATCAGCGACTCCAACCGACTCTCCTTGGGGGTCACCACCCGCATTTATGATCCGGCCGGGGATGAACGAATCCGGTTGGCCGTTGCCCAAGCCTTCGACTTCGTGGCGCCCAGGGTCAAGCTTTACAGCAGCGATGAGCTGAGTACCAATACCCGCTCCCCGCTGTCGTTCGAGGGTGACGCCAAGATCAACGAGCAGTGGTATGCCCATGCGGGGGCACAATATGATATGGAACAGCGCCAGATAAGCTCTGCCAACAGCGCCCTGGAGTACCGTCACGAGAAGTTGATCAGCCAGTTGAACCACCGCTTCGTGCGGGATGCCAACTACGACCTCGACCACAAGGGGCAGGTGACGGATCTCAACCAGATCGGCCTGCTGCTGACCACCCCGCTGGACGATCGCTGGCACCTTTATGGCGGCTACTATCAGGAGCTCAACCAGAACGTCAAAGTGGACCGCAAGGTGGGTCTGAAATACGACTCCTGCTGCTGGAGCATCAACTTCAACCTGGAATGGGTCAACACGCCAGACAACGTGAACCTGACCCCGACGTCCGAGCGCAGCCTCGGCATTCAATTTGAAATGAAAGGATTGGGTAGCGTGGGTACCGGCTCCAAGGGCACCTCCCTGGACACCGAAGCACTGCCTTACATTCGTCCGTTTAACCTGCGAGACCAGTAATCGGTCTGGCAAACGCCTTGAGAGATGGATATGAAGAAGACGTTGATTTCCCTGCTGACCGCAGGCCTATTCGGAGTCATGAGCCAGGGTGCCCTCGCCGCCCCCGAGCTGATGGACAAGGTGCTTGCCGTGGTCAACAAGGATGTGGTGCTGGCCAGTCAGCAGGAGGCCCTGGTGCAAAAGGTCAAGGCCTCCGCCCAGGAGAGCGGCCAGTCCCTGCCCGATGACGTCACCCTGCGCAAGCAGGCGCTGGATCGCCTGATCCAGGAGAGCCTGCAACTGCAACTGGCGGAGCGCCAGGGGCTCAAGATCAGTGACACCCAGCTGGAACAGGCCATTCAGAGCATCGCCGCCGACAACAAGATGAACCTGGAGCAACTGCGCGCCCAACTGGAGCGGGAAGGCCTGACCTACGCCCAGTACCGTGAGGAGGTGCGCCGCGAGATCCTGATGAACGAGGTGCGCCGCAGCCAGGTCCGCCGTCGCATCAACATCTCCGATCAGGAGGTCAAACAGGTGGTCGAGGCCCTGAGCAAACAGGGCCAGCAGCAGACGTCATATCATATCGGCCATATCCAGGTCGCGCTGCCGGACAACCCGAATGCCGAGCAGCTCAACGCTGCCAAGGCCAAGATCGAGCGCATTCTGGCGTCCCTGAAAGAGGGGGCCGACTTCCGCAAGCTGGCTATTGCCGAGAGTAACGGTCCCAAGGCGCTGGAAGGGGGTGACTGGGGCTGGTTGAGCCCGCAGGAAATGCCCACCCTGATGGCGGAAGCCGTGCAAGGGGCAGGCAAGGGTGACATCGTCGGCCCGCTGCGCTCCGGCGCCGGTCTGCACATCATCAAGATCTTCGACACCAAGGGTCAGCAACAGGTCATGCAGACCGAGGTGAAGGCGCGCCACATCCTGATCAAGCCCTCCATCATCCTGAGCGAGGAGAAGGCCAAGGGCACCCTGGACGGCATCCTGCACGACATCAAGAGCGGCAAGGCCAGCTTTGCCAGCATGGCAGAGAAATACTCCGAGGATCCGGGCTCTGCGGTGCAGGGCGGCGAGCTGGGCTGGTCTGATCCCAACGTCTATGTGCCGGAATTCCGCGACATGCTGGGGCGCCTGCAACCGGGCCAGATCAGCGAACCCTTCCGCACCAGCCACGGCTGGCACATCGTGCAGCTCGAGGATCGCCGCAGCCAGGACGCCACCGGCAAGGCCCAGGAGCAACGCGCCTACCAGCTCATCTTCAACCGCCGCTTCGCCGAAGAGTCCCAGGCCTGGCTGGATGAGCTGCGCGACGAAGCCTACATCCAGATCGAACCCAATTGATGGGCGACAAGCAGATGAACAAGGCGCATCCAGCGCACGCCGAGGCACAGCTGAGCTGCCACCGGCTTGCCATCACCCCGGGTGAACCGGCTGGCATAGGCCCGGATCTGATACTGCAGATTGCCCAGCGGGCCTGGCCCCATCAGCTGGTGGTGATCGCCGATCCCGCCCTGTTGCGCGAACGGGCCGCCCTGCTGGGGCTGCCCGTCGAGCTTGAACCCTATGACGAAAGCGCCCCCACCCGTCCGCAGCGGGCGGGGACTCTGACCGTCTGCCCCGTGCCGCTCGGCGCCCCCGTGGTGCCAGGCAAGCTGGATGAGGGCAACGGCGCCTATGTGCTGGCCACCTTGCAGCGCGCCTGCGACGGCAACCTGAGCGGCGAATTTGCCGCCGTGGTGACCGGGCCGGTGCACAAGGGGATCATCAACCAGGCTGGCGTCTCGTTCAGCGGTCACACCGAGTTCTTCGCCCAGCAGTCCGACACCGCCGATGTGGTGATGCTGCTGGCCACCGAAGGGCTGAGAGTGGCCCTCGCGACCACCCATATTCCCCTTGCCTATGTGGCCAAGGCCATCACCGAAGATCGCCTTGGCAAGGTGATCCGCATCCTGGATGCGGATCTCAAGCGCAAATTCGGCATCGAACAGCCCCGGATCTATGTCTGCGGCCTCAATCCCCATGCCGGGGAAGGGGGTCATCTGGGCCGTGAAGAGATCGATGTCATCGAACCCGCCCTGGTCGCCCTGCGCCAGGAAGGGATCGATCTGGTCGGCCCGCTGCCGGCCGATACCCTGTTCCAGGACAAATACCTCAAGGATGCGGATGCGGTACTCGCCATGTACCACGATCAGGGGCTGCCCGTGCTCAAGTACAAGGGCTTTGGCAACTCGGTCAACATCACCCTCGGACTTCCCTTCATCCGTACCTCGGTGGACCACGGCACCGCACTGGATCTGGCAGGCAAGAACCTGGCAGACCCCGGCAGCCTCACCACCGCGATCAACCACGCCATCCAGATGGTAGAGAAAAAAAGATATGAGCAGTAAGGTGCACATGGGCCACACGGCCCGTAAGCGTTTCGGTCAGAACTTCTTGCACGACCGGTATGTGATCGACCAGATAGTGGCCGCCATCAACCCGCAACCGGGTCAGAATCTGGTGGAGATAGGCCCGGGTCTGGCCGCGCTCACCGAGCCGGTCGCCGCCCAGATGGACAAGATGACCGTGGTCGAGCTGGACCGGGATCTTGCCGCACGTCTGCGCGAACACCCGACCCTCAAGGAGAAGCTGACCGTCATCGAAGCCGATGCCATGCGCTTTGACTTCAGCACCCTGATGGGGGAAGGCAAGGGGCCGCTGCGCATCTTCGGCAACCTGCCCTACAACATCTCCACCCCGCTCATCTTCCACCTGTGCGAATTTGCCGACCGGGTGGAGGACATGCACTTCATGCTGCAAAAGGAAGTGGTGCTGCGTCTGGCCGCCGGCCCGGGCAGCAAGGCCTATGGCCGTCTGAGCGTGATGACCCAGTACTACTGTCAGGTAGTGCCGGTGCTGGAAGTGGGCCCGGGCGCCTTCAAGCCGGCGCCGAAGGTGGATTCCGCCGTGGTGCGTCTGATCCCGCACAAGAACCCGACTATCGTCGCGAAAGACATTCGTTGCCTGAACCGGGTCTGCACCGAAGGCTTCGGCCAGCGTCGCAAGACCATTCGCAACAGCTTCTCCAACTTCATCACCGACGCCCAGCTGACCGAGCTTGGCATCGATGGCAACCTGCGCCCGGAGAATCTCTCCCTCGAGCAGTTCGTCACGATCGCCAACTGGCTGGCCGACCAGCAACAGGCCTGATCCCATGACCCAAGCCCGGATAGTGGTCCGCCCCCACCCCAGCTATGTGGCGGGAACCGCAGATCCCTGCCATTTTCTCTATCGCATCGAGATTGAGAACCTGGGTCCGGGCACGGTGCAACTGCTGCATCGACGCTGGCTCATTACGGATGCCAATGGCAAGATGCTGGAAGTGGAAGGTCCCGGCGTGGTCGGTGAACAACCCCTGATCGCCCCCGGCGAGACCTTTTCCTACCAGAGTGGCGTTCCCCTCGCCACACCGCTTGGCGTGATGGAAGGCAGCTACATCCTGCAGGATGAATCGGGGCAACAATTCGAAGCCCCCATCGCCCCCTTCACGCTGGCCGTCCCCAACATAATCAACTGAGGTTTCATGGCGAACTGTTTCGTCGGTGATATCCAGGGCTGCTACGACGATTTGCGCCGTCTGCTGGATCTTGCCGAGTTCGACTTCGATAACGACACGCTCTGGCTGTGCGGCGATCTCGTCGCCCGGGGGCCGGACTCCCTCAACACCCTGCGTTTCGTCAAATCACTGGGGCAGCAGGCCGTCACCGTGCTCGGCAACCACGACCTGCACCTGCTGGCGGTGGCCCACGGAGTCGCCCCGCTCAAGAAGAAAGACAAGCTGCAGGCGCTGATGGAGGCGCCGGATCGGGACGAGCTGCTGGAGTGGCTGCGTCACCGTCCCCTGCTGGCAGAACACCCCGACCTGCCCATCATGATGGTGCATGCGGGCCTCTCCCCCGCCTGGGACGCCCACACCGCCCGCAGTTGTGCCCGGGAGGTGGAGAGCCTGCTGCGCGGGGATCAGTACAGCTGGCTGCTGCACAACATGTATGGCGATCAGCCCGACAGCTGGAACGACAACCTGCTGGGCATAGAACGTTACCGCTACATCATCAACAGCTTCACCCGGATGCGCTTTTGCTACTTCGACGGGCGCCTCGACTTCAAATGCAAGAAGGGCCCCACCGAATCGACCCCGGGCCTGCGCCCCTGGTTCGAGCAGCGCGAGCACCATGTGGATGACCCCATCCTAGTCTTCGGCCACTGGGCGGCCCTGATGGGCAACACCGGCAAATCCGATATCAAGGGACTCGACACCGGGTGCGTCTGGGGCAACAGCCTCACCCTGTGGCGCTACGAGGACGACGCCCTGATCGCCACCCCCTGCCCGGCCTATGCCAAGTAGAGCGGCTCTCTGCGGAACAAGGGAATGATCCGCCGTTGAGAGGAGAGCAATGCCCTCTCCTGCGAAATGGAGCTGAAAACAGAACGGGCCCGGCAATGCCGGGCCCGTTTTTTCATGATGAGCGGATCAGAGCCTGCGCCCCAGCCGTTTCTCGACCTGGCGCCGCTCCCATTCCGGGCCAAACAGCTTGAAGGGCTGGAACAGGTTGATGGCGTGGGAAGCCAGCCCCAGCCCCCATCCCAGCATGGGCCACCAGGCCCAGATATAGTCCGGGTTGCTCAGGTAGTTGATGACAAACAGCCCCCCTATCACCAGCACATAGCTCATGAGGTGGCCGTAGAAGCCCCTGAGCCCCTCCACGAACTTCATCGCCTCCCGCTCATCCCGCGCCACCTGCACGCGTCCCCGATCTTCGCCCTCATTCCCTTTCATCTCGCTCTCCTGCAGTTGGGTCACATCGAGCTCGAAGACGGCGGCCAGGGCCTTGAGGGATTCCAGTCCGGGTTGCTGGCCCTGCTCTATTCGCTGAATGGTGCGAACGCTCAGGCCAGTGAGGGTCGCCAGCTGTTCCTGGGACCATCCCCGTTGCAATCTCAACTTCCTGACGATCATCTTGCGCTCCTTGTGGTGATTGACAGGGCCAGCATAGGGAAAGGGGATGAGAGGCGACACGACAGATGGCCGACACTCACCTGACTTGCTTTAAAAATCAAAATCTTACTACCATGCAATCGTGGCTCTTGCGCCCCGAGCAGCCAGGCTTGGCGTGCCGCTGGCGACCAGACGTCGCGGGGGGTTACAACCCCTGCATCAGCTCGGCACCAATCTCGAAGGAGCGCAGGCGCGCCTGATGATCGACGATGGGGCCGTTGAACATCAGCTCGTCCGCTCCGGTCTCTGCCAGCAGAGCCTTGAGGCCGTGGCGTACCCGATCCGGCTCCCCCACCAGGGAGCGAGCCAGGGTCTGCTCCATCGCCATCAATTCGCGGGGAGACCACTCATCCCCCAGCGTCTGCACCGGCAGTG
Source organism: Aeromonas sp. R10-1 (assembly GCF_040908465.1). Lineage (NCBI taxonomy): Bacteria > Pseudomonadati > Pseudomonadota > Gammaproteobacteria > Aeromonadales > Aeromonadaceae > Aeromonas > Aeromonas sp. R10-1. The sequence continues at coordinate 74,031 of NZ_JBFODT010000013.1, read as the reverse complement.
GCAGCTTGCCGGCATCCCCCCGGTAGAGACGCAGGAACTGCTGCTGCAGGGTGGTGAACAGGAAGCGGGCCTCACGATCGGTGTCGGCGGCGATCAGATTGACGCACACCACCGCATGGGGTTTGGGCCAACGGGCAGAGGGACGGTATTGGGTACGGTAGATCTCCAGCGCCTGCAGCAACATGGCGGGAGCGAAGTGGGAGGCAAAGCCGAACGGTAACCCCATGGCCGCAGCCAGTTGGGCACTGTAGAGGCTGGAGCCCAGCAGCCAGATGGGCACATGGAGTCCCTGACCCGGCACCGCCTGCACGGCACCGACCTCGTCGCCAAAATAACTCATCAGTTCGCGTACATCCGCCGGGAAATCATCCACCTCGCCGCTGCGCTGGCGGCGCAGCGCCTGCATGGTGCGCTGATCGCTGCCAGGGGCGCGGCCCAGGCCGAGATCGATGCGATCCGGATAGAGGGAACTCAGCGTACCGAACTGCTCCGCAATGACCAGGGGGGAGTGGTTCGGCAACATGATGCCGCCAGCCCCGAGCCGCAACGTCGTGGTGCCCCCGGCCAGGTGGCCAATCAGCACCGCTGTGGCGGCGCTGGCAATGCCCGGCATGTTGTGGTGCTCCGCCAGCCAGTAGCGATGGTAACCCCAGCGCTCCGCATGGCGAGCCAGATCCAGCGAGTGGCGAAACGACTCGGCCGGCAGACCACCTTCGGGAACGGGCACCAGATCCAGCACGGAATAGGGGACGACAGACATGGGACACTCCATTGGTTCACAGGGCGTTTATCAGGGGAGCAATGTAGCACGAGATATCTGAACGAATCATCTCACCACAGGGGCAAGGACGCAGCGCGAAGGCCGGCTGTTGATTTGGGGCTGAAGAGCGCAAGATCGAGTCCTAGGCTTTTTGTCATCCAGCAAGCACACTGTTAGGTGACCAATACAGCGATCGCCAGGGGACAAGGATCCGTCCATGACAAACGCAAGTCTCAGTCGCAGACCCTTTTACGTACACATTGCCACCCTTTTCATCCTGCTCTTCTCCTTGCTGGGGGGCGCCCTCATCGTGCTGCAGTTCCAGCAGGGCATGCAGCAGGGGCTGGAGCACGAACGTCAGAGCTTCCAGCAATACCGGGAGCAGCTTGCCCTCGCCATCAAGCTGAACCAGCGACCGGCCCGCATGTCCCTGAATCTGCTGCGCAGCGGCCAGCTGTCCGCCATGACAGGACTGGAGACGCGGCTTGCCTTCCTGCCCCAGCTGGCGGAAGTGCTGGCCAACAGCACCAGTTACGGCGCCATCTATGCCGGTTACGAGGACGGCGATTTCTTTCTGGTACGCAAGCTGACCGAACGGGCGAGAGGGGCGCTGGAGGCGCCTCCGCCCGAGAGCCGCCTGCTGGTCCAGAGCCTGCATCAGGGACAAGGAGAGTTCCTCTATTTCGACCAGCGGCTGCGGCTGCTGGAGCGGCGCCCCATGCCGGACTACCGTTTCGATCCGCGAGATCGGGGCTGGTACAAGGAGGCGCGCTGGAGCACGGGCATCATAGTGACCCACCCCTACCTCTTCTTCACTACCCGGGAGCCAGGCATGACACTGGCGGTGGAGAGCGACGATCGCCGGGCGGTGATCGGGCTCGATGCGGGCGTGGAGGGACTCTCTTCCCTCATCGGCGAATTGCCCCTGCCCGGTCACAGCCAGCTGGTGCTGTTTGACGAGGTCGGGACCCTGCTGGCCACGGATCCCGAGCGCCTTCCAAGCTTCGAGCAACTGAGCCGCCTGCCCATGCTGTCGGCCCTCAATCACCCCATTCTCACCAGGCTGCAACAGGAGATGGCCGCGCGGCCTGCCCTGCTGCATCACCCCGCCGAGCTGACCCTGGCCACGGTTCAGGGTCAGGAGTGGCTGGTCAACCTCTCCTCCCTCGGGGAAGAGTCCCCGTTTTATCTCGCCCTCCTGGTGCCCACCGAGGTGCTCACCGCCCCGGCGCGCCAGGATGCGCTGCACAATCTCGCCTGGGCCCTTGCCGGTCTGCTGCTCCTGCTGCCCGTCATCTGGCTGGCTGCCCGGCGCACTGCCGCCCCCTTGCTGGTATTGACCGGGGAGGCTGAGCGCATCCAGCACTTCGACTTTGGCGAAAGCCCGGGGCCGGATTCGGCGATCCGCGAAATTGACGACCTCGCCCGCGCCATGTCCAGCATGCGCCTGACCCTCGGCAATTTCATGAACATGGGCCGGGCGCTGGCGGCAGAGCATCGCTTCGATTCATTGCTCAGCCGCATCCTGCACGAGACGGTGGCGGCTGCCCAGGCCGAGGGCGGCTGCCTCTTCCTGGCCCAGGAGAGCGAGATGCAGGCCGTTCACGCCATCTGGCAGGGGCAGCCGCTGGCGTGCGAACAGGTACAGTGGCAGGCGGCGCTGCTCGGCGGTCTCTACCACACGGAGCGCCTCTGCCTGCCCCTCGACGAGGCACAGTGGGCCCGCTACCTCAGCGACTGGGGCCCCTTCCCCGGCGCCTGCCAACTGCTGGTCGAGCCCCTTCACAACCACCGTCAGGAGCTGATCGGCTGCCTGTTGCTGATCCTGCCAGACTGCTCGGCCCGCGAACTGGCCTCGCGCATCAGCCTCATCGAGGCACTGGCGGGCACCTCCTCCTCCGCCATCGAAAACCAGCGCCTGCTGGAGGAGCAGAAGCAACTGCTGGAAGCCTTCATCGAGCTCATCGCCGGTGCCATCGATGCCAAGAGCCCCTACACCGGCGGCCACTGCCAGCGGGTGCCGGAACTGGCCAGGATGCTGACCCAGGCCGCCTGCTCACAGCAGACGGGGCCCTTTGCCGATTTCCGGCTCAACGAAGAGGAGTGGGAGGCCATCCATATCGCGAGCTGGCTGCACGACTGCGGCAAGGTCACCACCCCGGAGTTCGTGGTGGACAAGGCGACCAAGCTCGAGACCATTTACGACAGGATCCACGAGATCCGCACCCGCTTCGAGGTGCTCAAGCGGGATGCCCACATCGAGGCGCTCTGCGCCCTGCTGCCCCCATCCAGGCAGCAGGCCGCCCTCGAGGCTGTAACCCCCCTCTGGCACACCCTGGATCAGGAGTTCGCCTTCGTGGCCGAGTGCAATCTGGGGGGCGAGTGGATGGCGCCGGAGAAACTCGCCAGGCTGGATGCCATTGCCAGCCGCACCTGGTTGCGCACTCTGGACGATCGGCTCGGCATCAGTCAGGAGGAGCGCAAGCGCCACCAGGAGGCACCCTCTCCCCTCCCCTGCCGAGAGTCGCTGCTCGCCGACAAGGCGGTCCATCTCATCCCTCGCCCCGAGCACGACAATCTCGCCCGACACAACCCATGGGGCTTCAAGGTGCGGGTGCCCACCCACCTCTACAACCGGGGAGAGCGCTACAACCTCGCCATCGGCCGTGGCACTCTCACCGAAGAGGAGCGCTACAAGATCAACGATCACATCATCCAGACCATACGCATGCTGGAGAAGCTCCCCTTCCCCCGCCATTTGCGCAAGGTGCCGGAGATTGCGGGGGGCCATCACGAGCGGATGGACGGCACGGGCTATCCGCGCCAGTTGCAAGGGGGGCAGATGAGCATTCCCGCCCGCATCATGGCCATTGCAGACATCTTCGAGGCGCTGACGGCGAGCGATCGCCCCTACAAGTCTGGCAAAACGGTCTCCCAGTCCCTGGCCATCATGGTGAAGATGGTGCAGGAACAGCACATAGACCCGGCCCTGTTTGCCCTCTTCATCGAGAGCGGCATCTGGCGGGACTACGCCAGACGCTTCCTCGCCCCCGAGCAGCTGGACGAGGTCGAATGCCAGGCCCTGCTGGCAGGATCACACTGACCTTCCGCCGGCACTCGCCCATAAAAAAACGGTCAACCCGGGTTGACCGTTTTTCGTTCCACTTCGCCCCTTAGAACAGCAGGTGCGCCACACCGGCAATCACCGGCAGGGTGACCAGGGTGCGCAGCAGGAAGATGACGAACAGCTCCCACAACTTGACCGGGATCTTGCTGCCCAGCAACAGAGCGCCCACTTCCGACATGTAGATGAGCTGGGTGACCGACATGGCGGCGATCACGAAGCGGGTGATGTCGCTCTCGATAGTGGAGGCCAGCACCGCCGGGATGAACATGTCGGCGAAGCCCACCATGATGGTCTTGGAAGCGGCTTCCGCCTCCGGCAGTTGCAACAGCTCGAGCAAAGGCACGAAGGGCGCCCCCAGCCAGTTGAACACCGGGGTGTGCTCCGCCAGCATCAGGGCACAGGTCCCGACGGCCATCACCACCGGCAGCACGCCAAACACCATGTCCAGGGCGTTTTTCACCCCTTCACGCGCCACGGCGCCGAGATCCGTCATGCTGTCGGCCTTGGTCAGGGCACGATGGTAGCCGTAGCTCAGCACGCTGTGCTGATGGGGGATTGCCTCCTGCTTGCGGCACAGGGGAGTACCGTCGCTGTAGACATCCTTCTTCCAGGAGAGCGGCGGCAGGCGCGGTACCACGATGGCGGCCGCCACACCGGCCAGGCAGACGGTCAGGTAGAAGGGGACGAACATATGCTCCAGCTTCACCTGGGAGATCACCACCAGACAGAAGGTGATGGAGACGGCGGAGAAGGTGGTACCGATGACGGCCGCTTCCCGCTGGGTGTAGAACTTGCCTTCATACTGCTTGCTGGTCAGCAGGATCCCGACGCTGCCATCACCGAGCCAGGAGGCGAAGCAGTCCACCGCAGAACGACCCGGCAGACGGAACACCGGACGCATGATGCGGGTCATCATGGTACCGACAAACTCCAGCAGACCAAAATCCAGCAGCAAGGGCAGCAGCAGGCCCGCAAAGATGAAGACGGAGAACAGTACCGGCAGCAGATCATGGAGCACCAGGCCGCCGGTCGCCCCTGAGCGCAGCACCTCGGGACCGACTTCAAAGAAGGTCAACAGCACGAAGACCCCGCCCAGCACCCGCACGCACGCCCAGAAGGGGGAGACGTTGAACAGGCTGTTGAGGAAGGGGCGCTTTACCAGGATCGCCGGTTTGAACAGCCAGGCGATCAGGGTCATCAGCATGGTGGTGGTGATGATGGCGCTGACCATGGCCACCAGATGATCGGCAAACACCGTTTGAACCAGCTTCGCCAACACGGCGACGGGAATGGTGACATTGCCGTCATAGATGACCGGGGTCATGAACAGCAGGATCCCGATCAGTGACGGGATCAAAAACATCAGCACGTTGCGGCGAGTACGGATTACCGGTGCTTCCAGGGTCTTTTCCAACATATAAACAGCCTTAAATGTGACTTTTCCTTCAGCCGGGCCGCCTGCATACTCATGCCCTCGCCCGGAAAACGGGCGCAAGAATAACCCAAAAAACTGCACAAACAAGCCGTTAATTGATCATTTCAAGCATAAATATTTTATCAGGCGAACCATCCATAAGAACAAACCAAAACAGTCATGCATATCGATTCAATTTGAATGGTTAGCATAATGTTTCATACAGGTTACATTCAGGTGCGCAGTATAATCCGCAGCCACTGTCAGGCAATAAGAGACATGAAAAATATATCTATAGGGTGATCCCGTCGATCCTCCCATAAAAAAACCGGAGCCTGTCTGGCTCCGGTCTTGTCACGAACATGATGCTCAATCGCGAACGTAAATGACTTCGACGCCGTCGTCGTCCTCATCGTCCCAGTCGTCATCGTCCAGGCCATCATCGAAGGCCTTGGACGCCGCCAGGGCATCGGCTTCCGCCTTGGCCAGCTGGTTCTTGTGATAGTCGTCCCACTTGAACTCCACCTTCTCGATGGCGTCTCTGGCATCCTCCGCCAGCTGACGAGGCATGGTGTCCAGCAGATCCAGGATGTCGTAGCACACCTTCTTGGTGCCTTCCTTGCTGATGGCGGTGATGGCGTAGACCGGACCTTCGTGGTTGAGGGCTGCCTTGACTCTGTCCATCACTTCCTGAGCCTCTTCTTCCAGGATCAGGTCCATCTTGTTGAAGACCAGCCAGCGCGGCTTGCCCGCCAGCTCGGGGCTGTATTTTTCCAGCTCCCGGACGATGGTCACGGCATTCTCGGCAGGATCGGAGCCATCCACCGGGCAGATGTCCACCAGGTGGATCAGGACGCGGCAACGCTCCAGGTGCTTGAGGAAGCGGATACCCAGGCCTGCTCCCTCGGCAGCCCCTTCGATGAGGCCGGGAATGTCGGCAATGACGAAGGAGCGGGAGTTTTCACCGCGTACCACACCCAGGTTCGGTACCAGGGTGGTGAAGGGGTAGTCTGCCACTTTCGGACGGGCCGCAGAAACGGCGCGAATGAAGGTGGACTTGCCTGCGTTGGGCAGACCCAGCATGCCGACATCCGCCAGCAGCAGCAGCTCCAGCCTCAGGGTACGCACTTCACCCGGGGTGCCGTTGCTCTTCTGGCGCGGCGCCCGGTTGACCGAGCTCTTGAAGCGGGTGTTGCCAAGGCCGTGGAAGCCGCCCTTGGCAACCAGCAGCTTCTGATCGTGACTGGTCAAATCCCCCAGCAGTTCGCCGGTGTCTTCATCGGTGGCACGGGTTCCCACCGGCACGCGCAGGATCTTGTCCTTGCCGCGACGACCGGTACAGTTGGCACTCTGGCCGTTCTCGCCACGCTCGGCGGCGTGGAAGCGCTCGAAACGGTAGTCGATCAGGGTGTTCAGGTTTTCATCGGCCACCAGATACACGTCGCCACCATCACCGCCGTCACCGCCGTCCGGGCCGCCGTTCGGGATGTACTTCTCGCGGCGGAAGCTCACACAACCGTTACCACCGTCACCGGCATCGACTCGAATCTGGACTTCATCAACAAACTTCATAGGTAACCGTCACCTTAATTCGAAAAACCGATACGCAATTATAGTGATACGGGCCCCTTCGGGCGAGGCGCATCTGGCCGATGAGGGCTGTCAGCGCCGGCTCATCCGCGTGCCGTTTTTTCGTCAAACTCATCAGAAAAACAAAAGCCCCGCCAGGTTGGCGGGGCTTCGGATCCTTGCGGTCCGTAATTACTCAGCAACGATGCTGACGTACTTACGATTCTGCGGACCTTTAACTTCGAACTGCACTTTACCGTTCGCGGTAGCGAACAGAGTGTGGTCCTTGCCCAGACCAACGTTCTCACCAGCGTGGAACTTGGTGCCGCGCTGACGAACGATGATGCTGCCAGCCAGAACTGTTTCGCCGCCGAAACGCTTCACGCCAAGGCGTTTAGCTTCAGAATCGCGACCGTTGCGGGATGAACCGCCAGCTTTTTTGTGTGCCATCTATCGGACTCCTCTAATTAAGCGCTGATGCCAGTGATTTTGACTTCAGTGAACCACTGACGGTGGCCCGCTTGCTTACGGTGGTGCTTACGACGACGGAACTTGACGATAGTCACTTTCTCGCCACGGCCGTGAGCCACAACTTCAGCCACAACCTTGCCACCTTCAACGAAAGGAGCACCTACTTTGAAAGTGTCGCCTGCAGCAACCATCAGCACTTCGTTGAAGTCGATGGTAGCGCCAGTCTCAACGTTCAGCTTTTCCAGACGAACGATTTGACCTTCGGCCACACGGTGTTGTTTTCCGCCGCTTTGGAATACCGCGTACATTTGATTAACTCCGTAAAGGCGTGTCTTTTGCTCAAGGCCAGACACGCACAAAAACCTATAACAATGGGCGGGCATTCTACGCAGAACGATTTGCCGAGGCAAGGCCAATTTAGCAAAAAGTTTATTTTGTGCGCATATCTGCCCCCGTGAATAAACGCCTAACTGTAACCCATTGTGAAATCGTGTAGAATCCCCGCCATTGCTAAAAACGCAGTAAATGCTGCCGTCACGTTACGAGACTTATGGACCAACAGACTATCCGTGCGCTCTGTGCCGCCGACATGACGGCGGTCAATGAACTGATCCTGGCGAGACTCCAGTCCGATGTCAGCCTGATCAACCAGCTGGGTTTCTATATTGTCAGTGCAGGCGGAAAACGGATGCGCCCCATGCTGACCGTGATGGCCGCACGCGCACTGGGCTATGAGGGTGAAGATCACCTGAAACTGGCCGCCATCATCGAATTCATTCACACCTCCACCCTGCTGCACGACGACGTGGTCGACGAATCCGACCTGCGCCGCGGCCGGGAAACCGCCAACGCCCTGTTTGGCAACGCCGCCAGCGTTCTGGTGGGTGACTACCTCTACAGCCGCTCCTTCCAGATGATGAGCGAACTCTCCAACCTGAAGGTGATGGAGATCCTCTCCGATGCCACCAACACCATCGCCGAAGGAGAAGTGCTGCAGCTGATGAACTGCAACGATCCGGATACCACGGAAGAGAGCTACATGACGGTCATCTACTGCAAGACCGCCAAGCTGTTTGAAGCCGCGACCCGACTCGCCGCCGTGCTGACCCATCAGCCCGAGCCCGTCGAGCAGGCCATGACCGACTACGGCAAGTACCTGGGTACCGCGTTCCAGATCATCGACGACGTGATGGACTACTGCTCCCAGAGCGAGGAGATGGGCAAGAACGTGGGTGACGATCTGGCCGAAGGCAAGCCGACCCTGCCGCTGTTGCGCGCCATGGAAGTGGGTACCCCGGAAGAGCGTCAACTGGTGCGCGATGCCATCGAGCACCGCAACGGTATGGATCACCTGGAGCGTATTCTGGGCATCCTGGATCGCACCGGAGCTCTCGAATACTCCCGCCAGCGGGCTCGGGAAGAGGCTGACAAGGCCATCGCCGCCCTCGCCATCCTGCCGGACTCCCGGCACAAGCAAGCGCTGGAGACCCTGGCCCACATGGCGGTGCAGCGCAGCGCCTGATGCCAGCCGGCGGACAATAAAAAAGAGGCCAGAGGGCCTCTTTTTTATTGTCCGAATTCGCCGTGCCACTGTCGTATCAACACAGGCTCTAACGGGCCAACGCCCACAAGATGACACCACCTGCCACCACCAGACAGCCGCCGATGCGGCGCAGCTGTTCCGGCGGCAACTCCCCGAGCAGGCGCAGCATCTGCTGCCATGCCCTGGGAGCGAGCAAGGGCCCCAATCCTTCGAAGAGCAGCAGCAACCCCAGCCCCATCAACATGGATGTCAGCATCACCTCTCCCTATCCCTGTTCCCCTGCCGGTCTGTGGCCGGCAAACAAAAGGGCCTGAATCATCAGGCCCTTGGGTCATATCAACACATGTTTACTGCTTGTTGCCGTGCGGCGACTTGAGGTAGCGGAAGAACTCGCTGTCCGGTTTCAGGACCATGAGGTCGTTGCCACCGGCGAAGCTCTTGCGATAGGCCTCCATGCTGCGCACGAAACTGAAGAACTCCGGGTCCTTCTTGTAGCTGTCGGCATAGATCCTGGCGGCTTCGGCATCCCCTTCACCACGCAGTTGACGGGCATTACTCTCGGCGTCGGCGATCATCACGGTCACCTTGCGGTCGATGTCGGCACGCAGGATCTCGGCCTGCTCGCGGCCCTGTGAACGGTGTTCACGGGCAACCGCGGTCCGCTCGGCACGCATCCGCTGATAGATGGAACTGGAAACTTCCACCGGCAGGTTGATCTGCTTGATGCGCACATCCACCACCTTGATGCCGAGCTCGGAGGAGCGCGCCATCTTCATCAGGGCATCTTCCATCACGGTACTGCGCTCGCCGGAGACGATGTCCTTGATGGTGCGGTTACCGATCTCGGAACGCAGGCCGTTGTTGATCTTGCGCTTGAGCAGGTCTTCAGCCTGGATCTTGTTGCCACCACCGGTCGCCAGGTAGTACTTGGAGAAGTCCTCGATCTTCCACTTCACGTAGGAGTCGATGATGAGGTCCTTCTTCTCGGACGTAACGAAGCGATCCGCCTGGCCTTCCAGAGTCTGGATGCGGGCATCCATCTTGCGTACCTGGTCGATGAGCGGCACCTTGAAGTGCAGACCCGGCTCGTACAGGCGCGGTTCACCGGAGTCGACCCGTTTCACCTTGCCAAACTGCACCACGATCCCCTTCTGTCCTTCATCGACGATGAAGATGGAAGAGAAGCAGACCATGGCGGCCACAGCGATGACACCAATAGCTAGCTTTTTCATCTATCAGTTTCTCCCTGTGCTGAAACGATCACCGCCACGCAGCGGGGTCGGAGTGGAGTTGGCCCCTTCGTTGGACGGCTGGGCCGCCTCGACTGCCGGGGTGCCCGCAGGACGTGCCGGTTGCACGGCATTCGCCTTGCCAGAGAGCTTGTCGAGCGGTAGGTAGATCATGCTGTTGTTGCCAGCCGGCATGTCGACCACCACCTTGTTGGCCTGCTGATAGAGCTCTTCCATGGTTTCCAGGTAGATACGATCACGGGTCAGCTCGGGCGCGGCCTGATACTGGGGCAGCAGCTCGTTGAAGCGAGCGACTTCACCCTTGGCCTTCAACACGATCTGGGACTTGTAGGCTTCGGCCTCCTGCTCCAGACGTTTGACCTGGCCACGAGCCTTGGGCTCCACTTCACGGGCATAGGCTTCCGCTTCACGGATGAAACGCTGCTCATCTTCCTGGGCGGAGATGGCGTCATCAAACGCATCCTTCACCTCTTCCGGCGGACGCGCCGGCAGGAAGTTGACGTCCACGATCTGCAGACCCATCTGATAGGGCTCGATGATGCTGTCGATCACCTGCCAGGTTTCCTGACGCACCTTCTCACGACCCGTGGTCAGCACATCGTCCATCCGGGTGTGACCCACCACGTAGCGCAGGGCGCTGTCGGTGGCCTGGCTCAGGCTCTCGTCGGCGTTGGTCACGCTGAACAGGTACTGCTCGGGATCGACCACGCGATACTGCACATCCATCTCGACCCGTACCACGTTCTCATCCTGGGTCAGCATGAAACCGGACGCCGGCAGGGAACGGACAGACTCCACGTCCACCGGGATCACCCGGTCGATGAAGGTCGGTTTCCAGCGCAGGCCGGGGTCCACGTTGTGGGAGTATTCGCCAAAGCGCAGCACCACGCCTCGCTCGGCTTCGCGAATGGTGTAGAAGCCGCTGACGACCCACACCACCACGGCCACCACCAAGGCGATGGAGAGGCCGAACTTGCCGACGTCACCACCACCGGATTTGCCACCACCGAGCAGACCGCCAAAACGACGGCTCACCTTGCGAAGCATCTCGTCCAGATCAGGGGGGCCCTGATTCTTGCCGTTGTTCCCCCAGGGGTCACGGTCTTTGCCATTGTTACCAGGCTCATTCCAAGCCATCAGCGTCTCCATTAATACATGCGGATGGATATCATCTCTATCGGGCCACAGAGGAGCGATGAAATCAGCAAACCATTTATGTTCATCGACTCATCAATGCCTGATAAAGCATTGTAAACTCTCACCTTCTTGTTTCATGAGGCGGTTCCAGTCAGCCAGTTGCAGGCGAACTTCCAGCACAAAGTCCCCCTCCTCGCTGAAACCTTCCTGCTCGATACCTTTCAGCCGATAGAGCGCACTGCGCAGTCTGGCGGCGGAAGGGGGCAGTTGCAGGGTGTGATGCACCATGGAGCCGGCCAGCAGTTCAGTCAGTGCCTGGAACAGGTATTCACTGCCCTCGCCAGTCTGGGCCGACAACCAGACTCGCACCGGTCGCCCAGCCTCATCCCGTTCAAGACCAGCCGGACGATCCCCCAGCTTGTCGATCTTGTTGCAGATCATCAGTTGGGGACGGTCATCCGCCTCGATCTCGGCCAGCACACGCTGGACCGACTCGATATTCTCCTGCATCTGTTCATCGGCGCAGTCCACCACATGCAGCAGCAGGTCCGCTTCGCGAGTCTCCTGCAGGGTCGCCTTGAAGGCCGCGACCAGATCATGGGGCAAGTGCCGAATAAATCCAACTGTATCCGCCAGGATCACATCACCCACATCCTGGATCACCAATTTGCGCAGGGTGGGGTCCAGGGTTGCGAACAATTGGTCGGCAGCATACACGCTGGCATCTGTAAGTTGGTTGAACAAAGTGGATTTTCCGGCGTTGGTATACCCCACCAGAGAAACGGTCGGCACTTCGTTGCGGTTGCGGGCACGGCGCCCCTGCTCCCGCTGCTTGGCCACCTTGTCGAGGCGGCGCAAAATGGCCTTGATGCGCTCACGCAGCAGGCGTCGGTCGGTTTCAAGCTGGGTTTCACCCGGGCCGCGCAGACCGATCCCCCCCTTTTGTCGCTCAAGGTGGGTCCAGCCTCGCACCAGACGAGTGGAAAGATGGCGCAACTGGGCCAGTTCGACCTGCAACTTGCCTTCGTGAGTGCGGGCGCGCTGGGCGAAGATATCGAGGATAAGACCAGTCCTGTCCACGACCCGGCACTGGAACAGACGCTCCAGGTTGCGCTCCTGGGCAGGGGTCAGGGCATGGTTGAAGATGACCACGTCGGCGTCCAGCATCTGGACCTGGGACGCGATCTCTTCCGCCTTGCCGCTGCCGACAAAAAATTTGGCGCTGGGTGCGCTGCGACTGGTGGTGATCACCCCCAGTGCATTGACCCCGGCCGAGCTCACCAGCATCTTGAGCTCGTCCAGATCCTCCCGCTCGCCCTCATCGCTGAAGTTGACATGTACCAGAACGGCCTGTTCACCAGCTTCGTAACGGTCAAACAAGCGCTTGCTCCTTGACAGGTATCATGATGGATCTGAGTTGGCGAGTGAACTCGCCGCAGGATATCACGCCTCAGCTTCACCCTGCTCTTCACCGGCGGCGCCCGGGGCGTGCTGGTGATGGTTGACGGCACGGGCCGGCACCACGGTGGAAATGGCGTGCTTGTAGACCATCTGGCTCACGGTGTTCTTCAGCAGAATGACAAACTGGTCAAACGATTCGATCTGACCCTGCAGTTTGATGCCGTTCACCAAATAGATAGAAACAGGAATACGCTCACGGCGCAGCGCATTCAAAAACGGGTCTTGGAGAGATTGCCCCTTAGCCATCTTCTTTTCCTTATAGTTTGTTGTTTTTAAACACCGGATATTCAATATAACAACCTGATTATACAGGAGTGTCAAGCCGGACCAGCTTGGGCGACGACCCTGGCCAGATTGCCAGACTCACCAGATTCCAACCAGGTCACATCAGGCCAACCGCGCAACCAGGTCATCTGACGCTTGGCCAACTGGCGGGTGGCAACAATGCCGCGATAACGCATCTCATCATACTCCACTTCCCCCGCCAGGTAGTCCCACATTTGGCGGTATCCCACGCAGCGAATGGAGGGAAGATCCGGGGTGAGATCCCCCCGCTCGTAAAGCGCCCTGACCTCCTGCTCGAAGCCGCTGCCCAGCATCTTGTCAAACCGCTGTTCGATGCGCTGGTGCAGCACGGCCCGATCCCTCGGCGCGATGGCAAACTGCAGCGCCCGGTAGGGCAGCCCCTCTCCCTGTACCTGGGTCAGCTCGGTGAGGGTCTTGCCGCTGATGCGGTAAACCTCGAGCGCCCGGCACAGGCGCTGGGGATCGTTGGGGTGGATGCGGGCACCGGCCACCGGGTCGATGCGCACCAGTTCGTCATGGAGCGCCTGCCAGCCGAGGCGGGCAGCCTCTTCCTCGATGCCGGCCCGAATGGCGGGATCGGCGGAAGGCAGCGGAGAAAGCCCCTCCAGCAGCGCCTTGAAATAGAGCATGGTGCCGCCCACCAGCAGCGGAATGCGACCACGGTCGGCGATCTCTTTCATCTCCCGCAGGGCATCCTTGCAAAAATCCGCCGCAGAATAGCTCATGGCGGGATCCAGGATGTCGATCAGCCGGTGCGGGGCCTGTGCCAGCTCGGCTGGCGTCGGCTTGGCGGTGCCTATGTCCATGCCGCGATAGATGAGCGCGGAGTCCACGCTGATAATGTCGCAGGGCAGGGCCTTGCACAGTTCAATGGCGAGATCCGTCTTGCCGGAGGCCGTCGGCCCCATCAGAAAAATTGCAGTCGGCAAGTCAGCCACGTTAAACACTCCCTTCGGCCGCCCCTTCACGGGCGAGCCGGCATAAAACTGGTCATATGGATGCAACAGACGACGAGACGCCGTCAGTTGCCATCGGCAAACTCGGCCAGCACGTTTGCCAGCGGCAACGGACGCACCATGCGAACGTCTGCCAGTTGGTCACTGAAATCGGTAACAAGTTCCGTCAACAACCGGGTGGCAGTGGCAAAATCGTATATTTTTTCGTCACTTATGCCTTGTTCCACCAACCACTGGCATAGTACCCCAGCCTGCGCGTCGGCATCACTGTCAGATCCGCTCTCGACCAATTGCAACAATTCGGGTAAGAGGCGGGCCAGATCGGTCTGGCGCAGCAGGGCAGGCACCCGAGTCAGGATCATGGTGTCGCGTCCCCCGCTTTTCAACTCCAGCCCCATGCGTTTGAGCAGACGTTCCCGCTCCTCCACCAGGGCGACCAGGTTTTTCGGCAGCTTGAAGGAGACCGGCAGCAACAGAGGCTGGGCCGCCAGCCCCTGGCCCCAGGCATCCAGCAGCCAGTGGCGCAACAACAGACGCTCGGCGCGCACCAGGGAGAGCAGCGCCAGTTGCCCCTGACGCTCCATCAGCAGATAGGCCTGCTCGACCAGGCTCAGGGCGCGCCACTCCCCCGTTCGGGCTGGCGTCTCGACGGCACCGCTCTCGGCTCCGGGCCGGGATGCCGGCGTCGCCACCTCGGGCAGGGTGGTGAGCAAGGCGCCCATGCCTCGCATCGCGGCCCGGCTCGGGGGTTCGGGGGGCTGGTAGTTTCCTCCCCTGCCACCACCGCCTTCCCGCACGCCGTCGCCATCTCGCGCAGGGGCAGGAGCCCGATAGCCGTGTTCGGCACCGTACCACTCGGTACGCGGCGCCTGACCCGGATAGGTGATCTCCGGGCTGCCCGGCAGCTCGACCTGGGTCTCGGCCAGGGGTGCATCGGTAGCGCTCCCTGCTCCGTCCTGGCGCAGGGCGGTAAACAGCGCCTGGAAGATGAAATCGTGGATGAGACGCGCCTGATGGAAACGCACTTCGTGCTTGGCCGGATGGACGTTGACATCCACCTGGCGGGGATCCAGCTCGATATAGAGCACATAGGCCGCGAAGCGATCGGCGGGCAGCAGCTCGTCATAGGCCTGGCGGATGGCGTGATTGATGAGCTTGTCCCGCATCATGCGGCCATTGACATAGGTGTATTGCAGGTCGTTCTGCGGCCTGGCTCCTGCCGGGGTGGCCAGCCAGCCCCACAACCGCACGTCGCTGTGTTCGCTCGATACCGCCAGGGCATGGTGCATGAAGGGGGAACCGCAGACGGCGGCGAGGCGACGCTCCTGCTCCGCCACCGTGTTGGCCGCCTTGTACTGGCGCACCACCTTGCCGTTGTGACGCAGGATCAGGGTAGCGTCGAAGCGGGAGAGCGCGATGCGGCGCACCAGTTCGTCGATGTGGGCAAATTCGGTCTTTTCGCTGCGCATGAACTTGCGCCGCGCCGGGGTGTTGAAGAAGAGATCCACCACCTCCACCGTGGTGCCCACCGGGTGGGCCGCCGGCTTGACGGTGACGCTCATCTCACGCCCTTCCGCCTGGGCCTGCCAGGCCTCGCTCTGCTCTGCCGTACGGGAGGTGAAGGTGAGGCGGGAGACGGAGCTGATGGAGGCGAGCGCCTCCCCGCGAAAGCCCAGGCTGTTGATCCCTTCCAGATCGTCCAGGGTCGCCACCTTGGAGGTGGCGTGGCGCGACAGTGCCAGCACCAGCTCATCCCTGGCGACACCGCAGCCGTTGTCACGAATGCGGATAAGCTTGGCGCCTCCCTTGTCGATGTCGATCTCGACCCGGTCAGCCCCCGCATCCAGGCTGTTTTCCACCAGTTCCTTCACCACGGAGGAGGGCCGCTCCACGACCTCACCGGCAGCAATCTGGTTGGCCAGAATCGGCGGCAATATACGGATTGGCATCGCTTGCTCCTGCAGATGAAAAAGGGGAAGGGGTGGACCTGGCGCCATCAACGCTCACCGCCCCTCCCTGCTATCGGCAGAGAAGGGCGGCGTTCTTCAGCCCGCGCTATTTTCGCGGAATATAGAGCACCTGCCCTATCTGGATGTCCCGCGACTTGAGCTTGTTGATCTCCACCAGTCGCGCCTGGCTCACCCCGTGTTTCTCGGCGAGACGGGAGAGACTCTGGCCACGGGTGACCACGTGGCGGATCATGTTGGACTTGTCGTTGCTCTGCACGCTTGCTACCGGCGCACTCGGCTCCTGAGCAGCCACCTTGTAAGGTTTGATCACGCCGGCACCGGAGGCGCTGCCGACGCTGCTGACCGGGGCGCCGCCCTCACCGACGCGATAGGGCTCGCTCGCCGGCATCCGGTTGGTCACGACCTGCTGCGTTGGCTGGGCAGCCGGCTTGCTGACAGCGACCGGTTTGCTGGCAGGCGCCTGACGCGGCGGGGCGGCAACCTGCCCCTTGCCGGTGAGCATGGGCCCCTTGGTCGGATGGCTGCGGTAATAGTTGCGGATCCCCTCGAAGATGGCCCGGGCCAGCTGATCCTGATAGCTGGCGGTGGCCAGCAGCTTCTCCTCGGCGTGGTTCGAGATAAAGCCCGTCTCCACCAGTACCGAGGGGATGTCCGGCGCCTTCAGCACCGCCAGACTCGCATGTTCCGGCGCCTTCTTGTGCAATCTGGCCACCCGGCCGAGCGAGCGCAGGATCTGGCGGCTGACGTCATAGCCCTCGGCCCTGGACTTGTCCATGGAGAGATCCAGGAAGGTCTGCGCCAGATAGGGGTTGGGATCTGACTCGGCCAATACCTTGCCAACGCCCCCCAGCAGCTCCCCCTGCTTCTCCTGCTTCTCGAGCCAGCTACCCATCTCGCGGTTGGCACGATTGGTCGACAGCACCCAGACGGAGGCGCCGCGGGGAGTCGAGTTGTGGAAGCTGTCGGCATGCACCGACACCAGCAGGTCAGCCTTGGCCTTTCGGGCAATCTCGGAGCGTTTGTTGAGATCGACGAAGTAGTCGCCACGGCGGGTCAGCACGGCGCGCATGCCGGGCTCCCGGTCGATGAGGGCCGCCAGCTTCTGGGAGACCGCCAGGGTCACCCGTTTCTCGTAGGTGCGGCGCGGGCCGATGGAGCCCGGGTCTTCCCCACCGTGACCAGGATCGATGGCGATGACGATGGCCTTGCCGTGTCCCCCGACGGGAGCGGGCTGCGCCGCAGCGCTCCCCTTCTCTTCATAGGGAAGATCGATCACAAGACGGTGGCCATAGGGGCCTGCCGGCGCCAGCGGGAAGACCACCGGCTTGATGGCAGAGCCGAGATCCAGCACCAGTCGCAGGCCGCCCTTCTCCAGCGGCGTGCTCTCGCGGATCTTGCGCACCAGCTCGCTCTTGTTCTCGATGCGCGCCAGGTTGGTGGCGTTGCTCGCCCCTTTCAGGTCGATGACCAGACGGTTCGGACCGGTCAGGGTGAAGTAGTTGAAATTGGGGGCGCTGCTCATGTCGAGCACCACCCGGGTGTTGTCCGGTGATGGCCACACCCGCACACTCTTGAGCTGATTGGCCCAAGTGGGCAATGCCATCAGGGAGAGAACAAAGACAAGGATCACGCGCACTGAGATGACAACCGTTCCAGAATGGCTTCGCCGATAGCAGTGCGGGCATCAATCTGCACCTCGCGCTGCTCGTTTGCATAACTCAGGGTGATCTCGAGATCCGGGGCTGGCAGCCAGCCGTCGCCCTTCTCTGGCCACTCCACCAGGCAGAGGGTATCGGCGGCGAAATAGTCGCGAATGCCCATGAACTCCAGCTCTTCCGGGTCGGCCAGTCGATAGAGATCGAAGTGATAGACCTGCCACTGGGCAAGCTCATAGGGCTCCACCAGGGTATAGGTCGGACTCTTGACCTTGCCCTCATGACCCAGTCCCTGCACCCAGCCTCGGGTCAGGGTGGTTTTGCCGGCCCCGAGGGCACCGTGCAGAAATACCGTGGTGGCCTGTTGGCACGCCTTTGCCAGACGGCCACCCAGCGCCACTGTTGCTGCCTCGTCCGGCAGTGTCATCATCAAGGTTTTTGCCATGTTCTTCTTGTTACTTGTTACTGTGTCGGATTGACCAGACGACGGATCCAGGGCAGCAGATCCGATGCCAGCATGCCCCTCTCACCCTCGGCAGCGGCCAGATCGGCGGCCTCTGCGTGGATCACGGCCCCGAGTCGGGTGGCCATGCCCGCAGACCAGCCCTGAGCCAGAAGGGCGGCGATTATACCAGACAAGAGGTCACCCATGCCGCCACTGGCCATGCCGGGGTTGCCCTCGTCGCACAGGGAAATGCGCCTGCCGTCGCAGATGAGCGACCCCGCCCCCTTGAGCAACACCACACCACCGTAGCGCTGTTGCAGTCGCGAGACGGCCGCAAACCTGTCCCCCTCGACCTCGGCGATGGAGCAACCCAGCAGGCGAGCCGCCTCCCCAGGGTGGGGCGTGAGCACCCAATTATCCTGATGACGGGGGGCCTGCGCCAGCCAATTCAATCCATCGGCGTCCAATACCAGTGGCACGGCGGCTCCGATGCCCTGTTCGAACCGGGCCCGGCCCCACTCATCCTGACCGAGCCCGGGGCCTAGTACCTGCACCGACGCCCACCCTTCATCCATGTCCGCCGGGCATCCCATCAGCTCGGGTTGAACCAGGCTGGCCGCCGGGCAATCCGGGTGCTGGCGCAGGCGTACCAATCCCGCCCCCGCCCGCAGACAGGCCTGACCCGCCAGCAGGATGGCTCCCTGCATGCCGAGGTTCCCCCCCGTCAGCAGTACCTTGCCGCTGTGTCCCTTGTGAGCCGAGCGCCTGCGCGGGGTCAGCAACCCCTTGAGGCTGGGATAATCGATCCGCTCGGCAGCGGGAACCCGTTCCTCCCCCGGCGTCACTCCCAGGGGATCCCGGTCGAGGTGGCCGACTCCGTCTACCCCGTCGGCGGTGAGCATGCCCTGCTTGATGCCGATGAAAGTGAGGGTGCGGGTGGCACGCACCAGTGCGCCCATGGCGCGGCCGGTGTCGGCATTGAGACCGGAGGGGAGATCCACCGCCAGCACGGGCGCGTTCAAGCCATTGATTGTTGCGACGATCTTTGTCATTGACGAGGAGAGGGGAAGCTGGACGCCGGTACCGAGCAGTGCGTCTATGACCAGATCCGGCGGCGGCAGCGTGGCGGGCAGCAGATCCTCGGCCATGGTCACGCTCCCCCCCGATGCGAGCCACTCTTCGGCAGCCCGCCTGGCATCTCCCCTCAGCAGGCCGGGAGCCCGGGCGGCAATCACCAGAGGCTCGAGGCCGATGCGTCGGGCAAGGCGGGCCAGCACGTAGCCATCCCCACCGTTGTTGCCAGGGCCGACGAAGATCCACCACTGACGGCTGTCGGGCCAGTGGTGACAGGCATAGTTGCACAGCGCATTCCCGGCCCGCTCCATCAGCACATAGAGGGGAAGCCCCTCCTGCTCGGCCCAGCGCCGTTCCATGCTGCGGATCTGCTCGGCCCGCCACAGGGGTTGTGCTAGACTCTCCCACTCATTTTTGCGGATAGCGTCCCCGAACACCTCTACCATGACGGCCCCCACGTTTCATCATCCCATGACCCGGCAACTGGCACGCCATATTGCCGCCCTGCGCCTGCCACACTCCTGCAGGCAGAGGGGGGATGCTGCATGACGGCTGCCGAACTTGCGCAACTGGCCCACGATATCAAGCTCTGGGCAAGGGAGCTAGGATTTGACCAGGTCGGCATCGCCGACACCGACCTCACCCTGGAAGAGCCAAGGTTGCAGGCCTGGCTGGATGCCGGTTATCACGGGACCATGGACTACATGGCGCGCCACGGCATGATGAGGGCCCGCCCCCACGAGCTGTTGCCGGGCACCTTGCGGGTCATCTCGGTGCGGATGAACTACCTCCCGTTCGAGGCGGGCTTTGCCGCCACCCTGCGCGATCCCACCCTCGGCTACATCAGCCGCTATGCCCTCGGCCGCGACTACCACAAGGTGCTGCGCAACCGGCTCAAACAGTTGGGGGAGCGCATCGAGCTGCGGTGCGAAACCCTGTTGCAGGCAGCAGGACAAACCCTGGGCGAGTGGCGCCCCTTTGTCGACTCGGCCCCTATTCTGGAACGGCCGCTGGCGGCCAAGGCGGGCCTTGGCTGGGTGGGAAAGCACTCACTGCTGATCAACGAGTCCGCCGGCTCCTTCTTCTTTCTGGGAGAATTGCTCATCGCCCTGCCGCTGCCCGTGGATGCCCCGGTGGAGAAGGAGCTGTGTGGCAAGTGCGTGGCCTGCATCAACATCTGCCCCACCGGTGCCATCATCGCCCCCTATGTGGTCGACGGACGGCGCTGCATCTCCTATCTCACCATCGAGAATGACGGCCCCATTCCCGAGGAGTTCAGGCCGCTCATGGGCAATCGCATCTATGGCTGTGACGACTGCCAGCTCATCTGCCCCTGGAACCGCTATGCCGATGCCAGTCCCGAACCCGATTTCAGCCCCCGTCCCGACCTGCATCGCCCTCCCCTGCTAGTGCTGTGGCGCTGGAACGAGGCCGAATTTCTCAAGCACACGGAAGGCAGCCCCATCCGCCGCATCGGCTATCAGCGCTGGCGCCGCAACCTGGCAGTGGCCCTTGGCAACGGGCCGGCCAGCAGCGAGGTCCTGGCCGCCCTGCAACAGGCGCTGCCTGAGGCGGCGCCCATGGTGGCCGAGCATATCGAGTGGGCGCTGGCGACCCTGGCCAGGCGTCAGCAGGAAGAGAATAAAAAGACGCGATTGCTGATCCGCTGCATCGAAAAAGGTCTGCCGGATCACGCATAAGTGATCTGGCCCTTGCCGGATCGCAGCCATTTTTTCATGCTCTGCCGACCATTGAACATCGGCACAATAAAAGGAAGATTCTGATGCAGATGCTGGGAGTAGATATTGGGGGGTCCGGGATCAAGGGCTGCCTGGTCGACACCGAAACCGGGGAGCTGATTGGCGAACGCCACCGCATCGCCACACCGCAACCGGCAACCCCGGCCGCCGTGGCACACACCCTCAAGGCGCTGGTCGAGCACTTCCAATGGAAGGGGCCCGTGGGGTGCGGTTTTCCCGCCACCATCCACAACGGCATCGCCAAGAATGCCTCCAACATCGACAAGAGCTGGATTGAGACCGATGCCGCCCACCTGTTTGCCGATGTGACCGGCCTGCCCTGCCATGTCCTGAACGACGCCGATGCGGCCGGTCTGGCGGAGATGCGCTTTGGCACCGGGCAGGATCGCCAGGGGGTCATCATTCTCATCACCGTCGGCACCGGCATCGGTACCGCCGTCTTCGTCAATGGCCAGTTGCTGCCCAATACCGAGCTGGGTCACCTGATGCTGGAAGGCATGGTGGCCGAACACTATTGCTCCGATGCGGTGCGCAAGCGCGAGGATCTTTCCTGGGGCCGCTGGGGCAAACGTTTCAACAAATACCTGGCTCGCCTGGAGTTTCTGTTCTCCCCCGACCTCTTCATCCTGGGGGGCGGCAGCGCCGCCAAGCTCGACAAGTTCATCGACAAGATTGAGACCCGGGCTCCCCTGGTGGCGGCCGCGAACCTCAACCAGGCCGGCATCATAGGCGCCGCCCTCTATGGCGCGGCCCGGCAAGGGGGCTGACCGCCAGCAACATCAGAAGACCCGGCCCGTACCGGGTCTCTCCCATCCGGGCTCAGAGATCGTCGAGGCGATGAGCACCGTGTACCAGACGGGTCAGGCGGGATTGGGCCATGGAGGCCAGGGCTTTCAGCAGCGCCGCCGTGTCGGGCGTGGGGCACTCCCGGGCCAGGCGTTCCAGCTCGCCGATGAGCCTCTCCTCCTGGCGTGACACCAGGGCCACTATCTCCGCAGGCTGGGTTGTGGCGGGCAGCGCCAGACGATCCCCCTCGGCCAGCAGATCCTCGCCAAACCCCTGATCCAGCCAGGTCTCCTTCACCGCGCTGCCCATCTGCTCGCGATAATCGTGCAGATGAGCCGCCGCGGCATCCTCCCGCCCTTGCAGATAGGCCAGCAACATCCTGCTGCGCTCAGCATCCACCCGGGGGATCTGGCGCCCGTAAATATGCCCTTGCCGATGATGAAGCTCCTCGAGATAGAGCATCAGGTCCTTGATCTGTTGGAATCGCATCTCGCCTCCCTCCTGGCATCCACCTGCAGCCAGTATAGGGAGCTGGCATGTCGACACGGCCATGAACTGGTCATTTATTGTTCTGCATCAAGGAGATGGAAAAGAAAGCAGAAAAAGAGACTGCAGGAGGAAGGGGAAACCGGCAGCGATGCTGCCCGGACAACCGGGCACCTTGTCCGAAGGGGAGACATCAAATCGACGACATAAAAGATATTTACCAGCTTATATTCGGACCAATGTCATCAAATCGGAATCTTATATTGATGCTGGTGGTGATACCTCCACACCATAGTCAAATGGCGGGAATCCTTATCCATTTTTTAGACGTCTAGACGTAAAAACATGCGTTGACACAGCCATCCGGACATCTTAGCATCATCCTCCATGATGACAGAGCTACCCAGTGAAACCTCTGCCCAATTTACCCGCCTGTAGCGCCCTGTGCTTTAAGGCTGTTAGCACGGAAGAATCCATGATTAAGTTGATCGGTCTCAACAAAGTCTACGGTAAAGGCAGTGATGCCGTGCACGCCCTGCGTGACGTGAGCCTGCATGTGCCCCAAGGCAAAATTTTCGGGGTGATCGGTGCCTCCGGTGCCGGCAAGAGTACCCTTATCCGCTGCGTCAACCTGCTGGAGCGCCCCACCGAGGGGCAGGTCATCGTCGATGGCCAGGACCTGGTCGCCCTCAGCGAGCGGGATCTGACTCAGGCTCGCCGCCAGATCGGCATGATCTTCCAGCACTTCAACCTGCTGGCCTCTCGCACCGTCTCCGCCAACATCGCCTTCCCGCTGGAGCTGGCGGGCTGGAGCAAGGACAAGATCCAGAGCCGGGTCAGCGAACTGCTGGCCCTGGTCGGGCTGGAAGCCCGTGCCCACGCCTATCCGTCCGAGCTCTCCGGCGGGCAGAAGCAGCGCGTCGCCATCGCCCGCGCCCTGGCACCGGCTCCCAAGGTCCTGCTGTGTGACGAGGCCACCTCGGCCCTCGACCCGCAGACCACCCGCTCGATCCTGACCCTGCTCAAGGAGATCAACGTCAAGCTGGGGCTCACCATACTGCTCATCACCCACGAAATGGACGTGGTGAAGGGGATCTGCGACGAAGTGGCCATCATCAGCGACGGCCGGCTGATCGAGCAGGGGGAAGTGGCCTGGTTCTTCAGCAATGCCAAGACCCAGCTGGCCCGGGATTTCATCCACTCCACCATCCACCTGGAAGTGCCCCAGGAGTATCAGGATCGGATGAGTAGCGACCGGGTGCCCGGCAGCTATCCCCTGGTGAAGCTCGGCTTTACCGGGACCACGGTGGATTCGCCGCTGATTTCCGAGGCGAGCCGCCGTTTCAACATCGACATCAGCATCCTGAGCGCAGACATCGAATACGCCGGTGGCGTCAAGTTCGGCTTCCTGCTGGCGGAACTGTTCGGGGACGAGGCCCAGTGCGAGGCCACCCAACAGTTCCTCATCGACAACCACATTCAGCTGGAGGTAATGGGTTATGTCCGAAGCAATGATTAATCTGCTGATTTCGGCTCTGGGCGACACCCTCATCATGGTGTTTGCCTCCGCCCTGTTCGGCTGCCTGCTCGGCCTGCCGCTCGGCGTGGCGCTGCACGTGACCAAGGCGGGCCAGATCCTGGCCAATCCGCTGCTCAACAAGGTCCTGGGCGTCATCGTCAACGTCGGTCGCTCGGTGCCCTTCATCATTCTGCTGGTCGCCATCATTCCGTTGACCCGCTTCATCGTCGGCACCAGCATCGGCACCATCGCCGCCATCGTGCCGCTGACCGTGGGCTGCATCCCCTTCATCGCCCGCCTGGTGGAAGGGGCTCTGATGGAGGTGCCTGACGGCCTGCTGGAAGCGGCCAAGGCCATGGGGGCCAAGCCCCTGCAAATCATCGCCAAGGTGCTGCTGCCCGAGGCCCTGCCGGGGATCCTCAACAGCGTCATCATCACCCTCGTCACCCTGGTGAACTACTCCGCCATGGCAGGTGCCATCGGAGGCGGTGGTCTCGGTGATGTGGGTATTCGCTACGGCTACCAGCGTTTCGATCCCACCGTCATGCTGGTCACCGTGGTCATTCTGGTGGTGCTGGTTCAACTCATCCAGAGCGCGGGTGAGCGCCTGGTCAAACAATGTGATCATCGTTAATCGTCGATTTCTGACAGGAGGTTTTTATGAAATTGGGCATCAAATCCGCAGCAGCTGCGCTGCTGGCAACCCTGGTACTGGTCGGCTGCGGCCAGAAGGAAGAGAACAAGACCCTGAAGGTGGGCGCCATCGCCGGTCCCGAGACCGAGCTGGTTGAGACCGCGGCCAAGGTGGCCAAGGAAAAATACGGCCTGACCGTCGAAGTGGTCACCTTCTCCGACTACGTCACCCCGAACGTGGCCCTGAACGACGGCAGCGTCGACGTCAACGCCTTCCAGCACAAGCCCTACCTGGATGCCCAGATCCGTGATCGCGGCTTCAAGCTGGTGCCGGTCGGCAACACCTTCGTCTACCCGATCGCCGGTTACTCCAAGAAGGTCAAGGCCCTGTCCGAGCTGAAAGACGGTGCCCAGATCGCGGTGCCGAACGATCCGACCAACCTGGGTCGTTCCCTGATCCTGCTGGAGAAGCAGGGCCTGCTGAAGCTGAAAGAGGGTGCCGGTCTGGAAGCGACCGTACTGGACATCGCCAGCAACCCGCGCAACTTCAAGATCGTCGAGCTGGAAGCCGCACAACTGCCGCGCTCCCTGGAAGACGTGGATCTGGCCATCATCAACAACACCTTCGCCGGTCAGATTGGTCTGACCCCGACCGAGAACGGCCTGTTTGTCGAAGACAAGGAGTCCCCCTACGTCAACCTGATCGTTGCTCGCGAGAACAACAAGGACGACGAGAAGGTCAAGGAGTTCGTCCAGTCCTTCCAGACCGATGAGGTCTTCAAGAAGGGGACCGAGCTGTTCAAGGGCGGTCTGGTGAAAGGTTGGTAATCACTCACTCTGGAAAAAAGGCCACGTCAAGCGTGGCCTTTTTTTTTACCCCCGTTATGATAGCCGCAAGCACGGCAACACGAAAAACAGAACAACAATGAAGAAATGGTATCTGGCCTACTGCAAACCCAAGGAAGAGGCCCGCGCCCGCGCCCATCTGGCAGCCCAGGGCGTTGAATCCTATTACCCCATGGTCGAGATTGAAAAACTGCGGCGAGGCAAGCGCGTGCCCCAGCGCGAGCCCATGTTCCCCAACTACCTCTTCATCTACGTGGATCTGGAAGAGGTCACCCCGGTCACCCTGAAATCGACCCGGGGCATCAGTCGCATCATCCACTTCGGCAAGGAGTGGACCCCCGTCAGCAGCCAGCTGATCTACCGGCTCATGAGCCGGGACGACAGCGACGAGGCGCGCGCCAGCTATGCCCGTCTGCCGACCCAGGGAGACAAGGTACTTATCGAATCCGGCCCCCTCGCCGGGTTTGAAGCCATCTATCTGGAGCCGGATGGCGAAAAGCGGGCCATCCTGCTGGTCAACCTGCTCAACCAGGAGACCTGCAGCAGCTTCGAAAACCAGGCCTTCCGCCGCCTGGAGTGACCCGTACTGCCGGCAGAAAGAGCCACAGGGCAGTACACAAGACACCATCCCCCAGCTTCCGAACGGTCAGGACCGCACCTGCGTCGTGCATCCTTCCACCGCCAGGTTGTCGGGCCGAAAAAAACGGGGCAGACCCAGAGGTCTGCCCCGTTTTTCTCTCCCTTGCGTCAGGCATCCAGTTCGAATCGGCTGATGGCCGATGTCAGTCTCCCCGTCTCCCGGGTCAGGCGGGCGGCGATCTGCTCCCCCTGCTGGCCATGCTCGCTGGACTGATGGCTGAGCCCGGCAATCTCCTCCACCGTGCCCGCCACCTCCTGCGCCGCCCTTGACTGCTGCTCGGTGGCGGTGGCGATGGCGGCAAGCTGGCCGCTGAGATCCTGCACCAGCGTCGCCATCGACTCCAGGGTCTCGGTCACCGAGGCCACGGCGCCGCGCCCCTGCTCCACCAGCAGGGTGCCGCTGCCCACGGTATCCGCGGTCTCCCGGGTCTGCTGCTGGATGCTGGCAATGGTCTGGTTGATCTCCATGGTCGATGCGCTGGTGCGGCTGGCCAACTGCCTCACTTCATCGGCCACCACGGCAAATCCCCGTCCCTGCTCACCGGCCCGCGCCGCCTCGATGGCCGCATTGAGTGCCAGCAGGTTGGTCTGCTCGGCGATGGTGGCGATCACTTCGGTGACCCTCCCCACCTGCTCGCTCTGGCTGCTGAGCTGCGTCATCGCCTGGTTTGCCTGGGCAATCATGGCACCAATCTGCGCCATGGTGGTCCCCATGCGGGCGAGGGCCTGCTCCCCCTCCCTTGCCTGTTGCTCGGTCTGGCGAGCCGCTCCCGCCGCGTCCGCAATGTTGCCCGCCACATCCCGGGTACTGACCGACATCTGCTCGATGGCGGCTGCCACCGCATCGAGCCGCTGATTCTGGCTCGCCAGATCATCCACGATCGCATTGGTGGTCTGACCCACCTCGCGGCCAGCCCCTTCCACCTGACCGACCGCCCCCTGGATCTCCCCCACCAGCTCGCGCAACTGTGCCGACATCCGGTTGATGGAGCCCGTGAGCCCTCCCAGCTCATCCTGACGAAGCACGGGCAAAGGGGTGACGGGGAGGCGGCCATCGGCCACCAGGCCCGCCCGTTTCACCAGGCTGGCGATGTCCCGGGTCAGGCGCCGGCTGAACAGCAGGGCCACCAGGGTGCCCAGCAGGATGACGCTGGTGGTGGCCAGCAGCAGGGTGCGGTGAATGGCCTGACTGGCGGCCGCCATCTCCCCCGCCATCTTGTCCACCTCGGCACGGGTATGGGTTACCTGGGTCGCCAGCTGATCCGCCAGTCGGGTCAGGGCGGGCTCTATCTCGGTGGCCATCAAGTGGTTGGCCCTGTCCCAGTCCGGGGCCTGGCGCTTCTCGATCACCTGGCCGACCAGCTCGGCAAAGGGGGCTGACATCTCTTCAAAGAGCGTCCAGAGCCCCTTTTGTGCCTCGGTGAAGTTGGCCTCTTGCTGCTTCAGCTCGGCCACCCGCTGCTGGTGGAACTGGTAGTAGTCCCGGTACTTGTCCAGGTACTCCTTCTCCCCCGAGATGAGGAAATCCCGCAGGGCGGAGAGCGCATTGCCCAGGCTGTTGTAGGCATCCCCCACCTGCTTGAGCAGCAGGCGCCTGTCACCGGGCAACGTCGCCTGGGGCGTTGCCACCTCTTCATTGGCAAAAGACTGCAACTGATCGAGGGCCGACTCCGCCAGAGGGCCGGCCTCCAGCAGCATCAGGGTGTGGGCGGGCAGGTTCTCTTCGGTGTGAGCCAGGGCCCACACCTGTGACTGTGCCCCCTTGAAATCCTTGAGTGCCCGGGTCAGGTCGGGGGTGAAACGCTGGCGATCGATGGCGTGCCAGGCCTCTTCCCACTCCTGCTTGATGCGATCACCCTGTGCCGGATCCTTGCCGAGGATGAGATAGGCCCGCAGGGATGAAACGGTGGCAATCAGGGCTTTCTGGCTCGCCTCGTCCCGCTGCAGGGCGGGCAGGGCCTGGGCCAGCAAGGCATCTTGCGAGCCTTCGATCCTGCCGAGCTGATGATAGACAAGGGCGGAGGAGAGAATGATGAGCAGGTTGATAAAACAGAAGCTCAACAACAACTTGCTTGATATTTTCATGGCCATCCTTGGAATTCGTCGGGCATCCTGCCCGGGATTAGCGTCTGATGAGCGCGGGCAAACGAGCCTGCCAACCCTGATGCCATCCCATCAGCTCCTCGCGGGGCATGGGACGGGCGGAGAAGAAGCCCTGGCATTGATCGCACCCCAGCTTCGCCAGCAATTGCCAGGTCGCCTCATCTTCGACCCCCTCGGCCACCGATTTCAAGCCCAACTTGCGAGCCAGCTCGATGCTGGACTCGATGATGGCTAGGCGAGAGGGATCTTCATAGCAGCGATCCACGAAGGATCTGTCCAGTTTCAACTCGGTAAAGGGGAGCAGGGCGAGCTGCTGCATGGAGGAGTAGCCGGTCCCGAAATCATCGATGGATAGACCAAAACCGTGCATCCGCAAGCGGGTCAGCACCTCCAGCGACTTGCCGAGATCCTTGACGAAGGCGCTCTCGGTCACTTCGAGGGTGATGAGCTCGGGGTTGATGCTCCAGCGCTGGCAGTGGCTAAGCAGGGTGTTGCACAGATCCCCCTCGATGAGGGAGGTGGTGGAGAGGTTCATCGACAGGTTCAGGGAGAGCCCGGTCTTCTCCCACAGGTGGCCGTCCCGCAGCGCCTTGCCGATGATCACCTCGGTGAGCGGGTCGATGAGCCCGTTGTGCTCCGCCAGCGGGATGAAACGGGCCGGCGAGATGAGGCCATATTCGGGGTGCTGCCAGCGGGCAAGCGCCTCCATGCCGAGCCACTCCCCATTGTGAAAACCCACCTTGGGTTGATACCAGGGCAGCAACTGGTCCTGATCCAGCGCCCGGCGCAGCTCATCCAGGGTCAGGTGATAACCATCCTCTTCCTGGCTGCGCACCTGCTGGGGCCGCCAGGCACCGATGAGCTGCGCGATCTGCTGGGGAGACGCGGGTTTCTCGATGCGCCCCAACACCTGCAGGCCATAGGCCCGGCTCATGCGCAGCACGGCATCGACCACGTCATCCTCCAGGGCGCTGCACAGCACAATGCCGCCGCGGAACCCGCCAAGGGAGAGGCGGCGCAGCAGCGCCATACCATCCATGCCCGGCATGCGCAGATCGCAGAACAGGATGTCGACCCTGTGGTGCTGGCACTGTGCCAGCGCCTCCTCCCCGTCCTGCGCCTCCAGCAGGTTGCCGTAGCCCAGTCCGCGGATCTGGTGCATCAGGGCCTTGCGCTGGAAGTTGTGATCCTCCACCACCATGATCGCCAACTCATGCCGTGCGCTATTCATCGAGCCATAACCCCGTTTCACCTCTGATAGAGTCCATCAATGCCTGTACCGCCCTGGCCAGGTCATCGAGCTTGTCCAGTTGTTTCAATCTGGCCGCCGCCTCCAGCCGGGCCGCCTCCTCTGCCAATGCCTGCTGTCCTACCATGCGCGCGGCCCCCTTGATGCGATGTGCCGTCTCCACCAGCGCCTGGGTATCCTGGCTGGCCAGCGCCAGCCTCATGTCCTCGCCATCCTGCTCGTTGGCGTCCAGGTATTCGCTGGCCATGCTGCGAGCCACCGCCTCATCCCCGAACAGGGTCAACCAGCTTATGCCTGGCAGCTGAACCCTGGCTTGCCGAGGCACCTCCGAGGCGAGCTGTTCTTCCTGAGTCGGCAACCAGCGTCCCAGGGTCTGGCTCAGGGCATCCAGGCTGTAGGGCTTGAACAGCATGTCGTTCATGCCGGCATCACGCATCTGCTGGCTCGCCTCCTCAGAGGTATCGGCCGTCACCCCGATAATGGGAGCACTGTCCCCGGCATCCCGCAAGGCTCGCGTGAGGGCATAGCCATCCATCACCGGCATGTGGCAGTCGGTCAGCAGCAGGGCGAAGTCCTGCCCCTGCCAGGCGCGCAGCGCCTCCTCGCCATCTTCCACCACCTCGGATTCGAGCCCCAGGATAGCGAGCTGCCTCGTCAGCAATGCCCGGTTGACGGGGTGATCATCCGCCACCAGCACCCGCCCCTTGAGCTTCTCCCCCTCCATCCCCATCGACTGGCTCGCCTGCTGGTTGAACAGTGACTGGCAGGTTTCCAGCAACAGATCGGGGTAGAGAGGCGATTGTCCCAGTCGCCACCAGGCGTCGCCCCCCATGCGCCCCCGCAGGGCCTCATGGGGAGAGAGTACTATGCCCTTGAGGTTCGAACGCTGCAAACAGGCCAGCCAGTCACTGCCAAGGGCCTGTTCCAGGTGATTCTCCTGCGCCAGCAGATGCCCCTCGAGGGGCTGCTGCCAATGGTGTGCCTCCATGCGAACCAGTCTGGCGCCCAGCCTGGCCATCACCGATTCCAGCCCCTCATCCTCCCCAAACCACCACCATACCTGACCGGTCAGGGGCGGCGCTTCCCACTGGCACTCGGCCAGGGGCAGCGTGAAGGTCACGCAGGTGCCCATTCCGGGGGTACTTTCCAGGGTCAGGCTCCCCCCCATTTTCTGGGTGAGTTGATGACAGATGGCAAGCCCGAGACCGGTGCCGCCAAACCGGCGGTTGGTGTCGGACTCCACCTGCTTGA
This sequence comes from Aeromonas sp. R10-1, assembly GCF_040908465.1. Taxonomy (NCBI): domain Bacteria; kingdom Pseudomonadati; phylum Pseudomonadota; class Gammaproteobacteria; order Aeromonadales; family Aeromonadaceae; genus Aeromonas; species Aeromonas sp. R10-1. The sequence continues at coordinate 43,621 of NZ_JBFODT010000013.1, read as the reverse complement.
ACGGGATGAAGAGGGTGCGCTGCTGCTCCAGGGCGATGCCTATCCCGGTATCCCGGACCCGGAAGGCCAGCCGGTCGTCTTCATAATCCACCTGGATGGCGATCGCCCCCGCCTCGGTGAACTTCACCGCGTTGTTCAACAGATTGGAGATCACCTGCCCCACCCTTATCCCGTCGATGCAGGCCAGATCCGGCACAGTCTTCCCCCACCGCAGCGTCACGTTGAGCCCCTTGCCATAGGCCAGGGCCGCATGTCCCCGGATGACATCGCAAATCACCGAGGTCAGGCGGCAGTGATGGGGGTGCAGTTGCAACTGCCCGGCTTCCATCTTGGAGAAGTCCAGGATGTCGTTCACCAGATAGAGCAGATGGTTGGTGGAGGTCGAGATATTGCGCAACATGTAGCGCTGATCGTCGTCCAGCGCACTCATTTGCAGCAGCTCCAGCATGCCGTGCATGCCGGAGATGGGAGTGCGAAGTTCATGACTCATGGTGGCGAGGAAGCGGCTGCGCGCCTGGGTCGCCTCCTCCGCCACCCGCCTGGCCTGGCGCAGCTCCAGCTCCTGGCGCTTGAGCTTGGTGATGTCCTGCACCACACCGTTCAATATGACCCCTTCAAGCCCCTCCTGGTGAACGAAATGACCACGGATCTGCAAATAGCCCGCCTCCCCCTGGCGCCGGATCTCCACCTCGAGATCCAGCGGCTGCATGCTCAGGGCATGACGATCCACCGTGGCCACGAAGTCCTGGTGCGCCTTGCCTGTCAGCCCCAGGATGGAGGCACCGGTGACCGCCATGCCGACCAGGTCCTCTTCGACCCCCACCATCTCCCTGACCCCTTGCGAGGTGTAGAGGAAGTGCCCCTTGCCCGGCCCAAGCCAGTGATACTGATAGACCAGACCCGGCATGCTGTCGGTGATCTGGGTCAGCCGGGTCTGCGCCTCCTGGGCCGCAAACCGCGCCTGCTCCAGCTCGGTCACGTCGGTCAGCACGGTCAGGATCCCGAGCCGCTTGTCATCGGGCCCCGCAAAGAGCCGCTTGGTGTAGATCATCTGGTGCAGGCGATCGTCATCAAACCGGATCTCGCCCCGGCCATGGAGCTCCTCTCCGCTCTCCCAGACGCTGGCATCCTCCTCCATCACCCTGGCACGGATCGACTCGGGCAATCGATCCTGGAGCAACCGCTCATAGGAGCCCGTCAGGTTCTCCCCGCCGAGAAACATCTGCCGGTACGCCCGGTTCGTCATTGCCACTTCATAGCGCTCGTTGGTCAGCACCACCTGGTTGGGCAGGGCATCCAGCATCATCTGGACAAACACCAGCTGCTCCTCGAGCCGCCGCTCGGCCTCCCGCCGCTGGCTGATCTGGCGGCGCAACGTCCGGTTCCAGCCCATGAACAGCAAGAGGCAGAGCAGGAAGATACCGCCGCCGAGGGAGGACCAGAGCAGCACCGTCTTCGGATCCAGTCCCGTCTGTATGGTCAGGGAGAGCCACTTTTTCTCCAGGGCGGAGAGCTCGTCGGGGGGGATGGCGATCAGCACCTTGGTGAGGATCTGCTGCAGCATGGGGTCCTGCAACTGGGTCGCCATGGCGATGGGTACCCGCAGGTCGCTGCCGGAGAAGACCACCTGGTAGCGGTCGCTGAATCCCTTTTGCAGCGACTGCTCCAGGGTGGTAGTGCTCATCAGCACATAGTCGACCTTCTGCTGGTCCAGCAGGGGCAGCAATTCCGCATCGCTGGCCACCGGCACGGCGATGGCCCCCACCTCGTTCAGCAAGACCTGCTCCACCGAGCCCCCTACCATGCCCACCCTGTGCCCTTTCAGTGCCCTGGCGGCGGTGAGCTCGGCCATCCCCTGCCTCGCCACGACCACCCGGTTGATCGACGCGTAGTTGGGGGTAAAGCGGGCAAACTGCTGACGTTCCGCGGTGGGAGTCATGGCCGGGATGAGATCCAGCTTGCGATCCTGGAAGAGCGCCATGCTCTGGGCCCAGCTCCGGGTCGGCACCAGGGTGAACTGGAGCCCGGCACGCTGGCTCATCAGTGTCAGCAGATCGGCAATGAGCCCCTTGAGCCGCCCCCTGTCGTCCACCTCGCTCATCCCGGGCCAATCCGGGGCAACCCCGTAGCGGATGACCGGATGTGCTTGCAACCACGCCTGCTCCTGCGGATTGAAGACGATCTCCCTGCTCCTTTTCACCAGGGCATAGTCGAGGATGTCACCCGCCTCCAGAATGGCGCGACGCTCGAGGGGAGAGATATCCTCGAGGGCCCGCTCCAGCAATCCCTGCAAGACATCATTCCTGGGCGCCACGGCCATGGCGAGGGAGGTATCCCTCATCCAGTCGATCCTGGCCAGCGCCATGCCCGCCATGGCTTGCAGCCTGTTCAGCATGGGCAGTTCGGCCAGGTAGGCATCCGCCTTGCCCTCCTTGAGCATGAAGATCGCCTCGTCCCGGCTGTCGGCCGTGATCAGGTTCGAGATCCCCAGGCGCAGCAGCTCATCGCAGGCGCTGACACCGAAGACGCAGACCCAGCGCACCCCATAGGCCTCCTCCAGGGAGAGGCTCTCCCGCCCCCCCGTCAGCAGCACGGCGCGGGGCAGTGCCATCAGCTCGGAGGTAAATTGCATCTGCAGGGTGCGGGTCGGGCTCGGTGCCACCCCGATCAACATGTCGACCTTGCCATCCAGCAAGGCCTGCTGGACCGCCGCATTGTTGACGTAGGCACGGTAGCGAAGGCTCACCCCCAGCCTGGCTGCAATCTGGGAGGCGAACTCATCCAGGGGGCCGGTGAAGTTGCCGCGCCCATCGGTATAGACATAGGGTGGCCAGGCCGCCGAAGGCATGCCGACGACCAGTTCATCATGGGTGGCAAGCCAGTGCAGTTCGTCCAGGGTGAAGTTGCTCTGGTCCAGTTGCGCCGGCGCAGCCGCAACCATCAGGCTCCAGAAAGCCAGACCACATAGCAGGATGAGACGACAGCAGCGGCGGAACATTATCAACTCCCATACGAAACGGAGGGGGATCATAGAGTGTTTGGCGCAATGTGCGACAACTAAATTGAGACAATGCTCATCAGGAAAGAAAAATGGCAGGCCCAGGCCTGCCATCCACCAGGTCGGGGGCCGGGCCCCCTCCCCTCAGGTTATTCGGTTCCCGAGCCGGAAACCGGTTTGAAACTCCCGCTCACGGATGTGGGCGATCTGCACTTCCTTGCCTTCCAGCCCGATGTCTTTGAGCAGGGCAGGCGAAAGGTGCAGGTAGCTGACGCGACGCTCCAGCCGTGTGATCCTTTTTTGAACCAGGGTCTCTACGTGGCGCAGCAGGGCGAGTTCGATAGACATAATATTCTCCAGTTGAACGTGCGGTTCCCCCGGAGAGAGGTGATCACCCTGCGGGACAACCGCGGGTGATGAAAAAAGCAGGTGTTACCTGTCCCCTCCACGCGGCAAATAAAGAGCACGAGTCTTCGCGCTGCCAGAGCAGCGATCGAACGCAACGTTGAACATGGAATGTTGCATGGTCGTCTCCTTACCGTGTGAAAGTTGAACAAGTTGCCGCAGTGTAAAAAAACACCGAATTTTACGCAATATCTCTCCCACCCATATGGGTGGAATGCGGCCAAAAAGAGGTTCAGTCAAATCCCTGACAACAGCCGGAACTCCTCCAGTGCATAGGTATCCGTCATGCCGCTCACATAATCGAGCAGCAGCCGCACCCGGTAGTACCACTCCTGCTCGCTCTCCTTTTCGAAACGGGGATCCCGGCTCGCCACCGCCAGCCGGTACGCCTTGAGGTGGCGGGCAGAGAGGCGGTGGAACAGCCGCCGGGCAAAGAAGAGCTCGCTCCCGCCGTTGCCTGCGAGCAGCCGCTCGAACTGGCTGACGGGCAGGGCCAGCAGGCAGGCGTAGGTGGAGAGCACCCCGCGCAGGGCGGCATAGCCTTCCAGCTCCAGCGCCTCCACCTCCGGGCGCATGAACACCAGCTCGCGAGCCACCCGCTTGAGGGTATCGAGTACCCGGGCTGCCGGAGCCTGACCGTGCAGCAGCGCCTGGGGATAGGTCCCGCTCAGGATCTGATCGTGCTCGGCCACATAGGTATGGGCGGCCAGCGCCACCAGATCCCGGGTCAGATGCTGGCGAAAATGGGGGAAGAACCCCCGACCGGAGGCAAGCGCCTCATCGAGCAGGTCGGCCATGTAACCGCCCTCGTCCGCCTCGCGCAGGGCTGCCAGCAGCTCGCTCTGGGTGAGGATGCGCCTGTCCACCGCATCCTCGAGATCGGCGATGCAGTAAGAGATGTCGTCCGCCGCCTCCATGATGTAGACCAGCGGATGACGGCACCCCTCGGCCAGCCCCAGGCTCTGGCCGAGGGCACGATAGAGGGGTTGTTCGCTGAAGAAGATGCCGCGCTTGCTGGTCCAGCCGTGGTGCTGACCATAGCCCTGGGGATGGTGCTGGCCCGGCAGGGGCTGCTGCGGGTATTTGCACAGCGCCGCCAGCTGCCCCAGGGTGAGGTTCAGCTCATGCAGGCTGTGCACCAGTCGCAGGCTCTGGGCATTGCCGTCAAACACCAGCAGATCCTGGCGAAGGGTTGCCCACTGGGGGCTCGGCAACTGGTCGTGGGCACGGGCGAAGAGGCCGTCCAGCTCCTGGGCAAGCCACTGACTCATCACCTGCTCGCCGAAATGGCCAAACGGCGGGTTGCCGACATCGTGCAACAGGCAGGACATCTCCACCAGATTGATGAAGGCCCCCTCGCACACCACTCCGGCTGGCAACGCCGCCAGGATGCGGCGACTGATCTGGCGACCGGTCTCCTGCACCTCCAGCGAATGGGTGAGGCGGCTGCGCACCGAGGCTTTCACATCGAGCGGGAAGACCTGGGTCTTCTGCTGCAGGCGGCGCACCGGCGCCGCCTGCACGATGCGGGTGCGGTCCTGCTCCGTCGCCTCCAGCAGGTCTTCGTCTCCCCAGGGGTGAATGCGCTCGGGGGGGATCAAACGGTCATACATGTCGTGGCTCCTTGCCTGAGGCGTCGTGTCTACGAGAGCAGCCAGCGCCGCAGGCGGGCGATGTCACCCGGGTATTCCCGGCGCAGGGTTTCAATCCAGTCTTCCACGTTCTCCCACCAGGCGGGGTGATCCGGGCTCTGGATAAGCTGGGCCGTCTGCTGCAACCGGCGCAGGCCGATGGAGCCCGCCGCCCCCTTGATCTTGTGGGCCTCCTCCACCACACCGGCCTGATCCCTGGCAATCATGTTGGAGTCGAGCACCGCCATGTAGTCCGGCATCATCTTCTCGAACAGCTCGACGCTGGAGAGCAGCACCGGCTTGCCGACCGTGCTGGCGTAATCGGTGAGGAAGGGCAGATCCAGCAGGGCATCCTGATGGTGGACATCGTCCTGCTCGTCCGCCTCGTCCCCGGCGAGATCCGCAAACAGATGGCCTATCACCTCCCGCACCGCCTTGGAGCCCAGCGGCTTGTTGATCACATCCTGCATGCCGTGATCCCGGTAGTACTGGCGATCGCCGGTGGCGTTGGCGGTGAGCGCCACCATGGGGGGCAGGCTGTCGCCGTAGCGCGCGAGCAGTTGCTCCGCCACATCGAACCCCGTCATGTCCGGCAGCTGGATGTCGAGCAGGATCAAGTCGAAATCATCCGGGTTGGCCATGGCCAGCGCTTCTGCACCATCCCGCGCCACCTTGACCTGATGGCCGAGCTTGTTCAGCAGGGCGCAGGCCACGGTCACGTTGAGCTCCACATCCTCCACCAGCAGGATGTCGAGGGAGGGCATCTCGGGCTCCGGGGCCGCGGCCCTGGGCTCGACGCAGTCCACCTCCAGCTCGGCGGTGAAGCAGGCGCCTTCGCCCGGGTCGCTGTCCACATAGAGTTGACCGCCCATGGCCTGCACCAGCTGGCGGGAGACCGCAAGACCGATGCCGGTACCGGTGGCGTGCTTCTTGCCCTGCACCTGATAGTACATGGCGAAGATCTTCTCCTGCTGGGCACGGGGAATGCCCACCCCGGTGTCTTCCACCTCGAAGTGCAGCGCCAGCTTGCCCGGTTCATCAGCGGCGTGGGCGAGACAGCGTATGGTGACGCCCCCTTCATCGGTGAACTTGACCGCATTGCCCACCAGGTTCCACAGCACCTGGCGCAGCCGGGTGCCGTCCGCCATCACGAACTGGGGCATGTCGCCGTCCCGGTCGAAGTGCAGGTAGAGCCCCTTCTGCTCCGCCTGGATGCGCGACAGCGTCTCCAGCTCGTCGAGGAAGGCGGGCAAATCCAGCGGAGCCGGCGCAATCTCCAGCCGGCGACGGTCGAGCTTGTCCAGATCGATGATGTCGTTGAAGATGTTGCCGAGCGTCACCGCGCTCAGGTGGATGGTCTTGAGCTGCTGCTGCTGTCTGGCATCGAGGGGCGTATCCATCAGCATCCGGCTCAGGCCGACGATGCCATTGAGCGGGGTGCGCAGCTCGTGGCTGATGGTGGAAATGAAGGTGGTCTTGTCCCGACTCGCCTTCTCCAGCTTGTCCTGGTACTGCTTGCGCTCGGTGATGTCGCGACCAAAGCCGAGCAAGCCGAGTCGCTTACCGAAGCGGTCGAAGAAGGGCACCTTGCGCAGCTCGAAGTAGGCCTTGCGGCCATCGGGATACTCCAGCCACTGCTCATAGGTGAGCGGCTCGTTCTGGGCGAAGACCTGCTTGTCGGTCTCCACCACCTTGCTGGCGATGTCGTGCTTGTAGACATCGAACGGGGTCAGGCCGATGAGTTCCGCTTCCACCTTGCCGGTGAGCTCCTCCATGGCGCGGTTGCAACCGGAGAACTGCTCGTCCTCGTTGCGGTAATAGACCAGATCGGGGGAGCAGTCGATGAAGGAGCGCAAGAGGGCGGTACGCTCCCCCAGATGCAGCTGGGCCTTCTCCCGCTGGAACACTTCGTTCTCGAGATCCTCGATGGCTTGCTGGCGCAGGGTCTCGGCCCGGTTGGTCTCGGCGATCTGGGCGTTGAGGCGGCTGATGTTCTCCTGCAACTGGCTGTTGAGCTCGAGATCCCGCTCGCGCATGTCTTGCAACTTGCGCACCATCCGGGTCAGCCGTTGGCGGGAGTCCTCCAGCTGGTCCACCACGATGGAGAGAAAATAGACGGCCCAGGGGGTCACCAGCAGGCCGAAGAAGACAGAGCGCACCAGGTCGACGATGTCCACGGTGCCGCGCAAAAACAGGGTCACCCCCATCTGGATCGACACGGCCAGCACTATGATGGCGGTGGCCAGGAACATGCTGAAGCGCACCAGTCCCAGCTTGGTCATCAGGTCGACGTAATATTGCGCCCAGGATTTGATCTGCTTCATCTCGTTGTTTTCTCCCCTTTTCTTGCGCAAACAGGATACCAGTACGGCGCCATGAACTCTTGTCCGTCGCGTATTCAATTATTGATTAACGTCACACTCCGGCTGGGGTAGCATGCCAGCCATGCCTCAGTCAGCACCGGTTCCACCGGAATACCGGGGCGCACTGTCCCCCTTCTCATTCGTTATGTCAGGAGCATACCCGATGCGAAATCATGTTCTGTTGAGCCTTGGCCTGCTGGTCGCCACCACCGCCCACGCCGATCTGGGGGAGATCCCCCGCCAGACCGGCTGGTCCGGTTTTCTGCTGGGCGGAGTCAATGCCGGCAGCCACAAGTCCAACTTCTATGCCGGTGACGACAGCAACAGCCGTATCGATGATCTGGGCTCCCCCGGCCGCGAAAGCGGTCTGAGCCCGCTGCTCAATGCCGATATCCGCTACACCTTCGCCGATACCCGCACCCAGGTCTTCCTCGGCAACCTCATCCAGGACGCGGTGCGCTTCGACTTTACCCAGCAACTCGGTCTGCGCCAGGAGATGGGTGACAAGGGTATCGTCGCCACCTCCCTGGTGTTCAACCTCATGCCGGTGGAAGTGTGGAGCGATCCCTTCGCCACCGGCGTGGACCGCAGCGCCACCGATCTCACCTCGAAAGGGGTGCGCTTTGCCTGGGACAAGATCTGGGGCAGCAACGTCTACGCCACCCTGACCAGCCGGGAAGTGGAGCTCGACGAGGAGCGCAGCGGCCAGCAATATGACCTGACCCACGGCACCCACTACGCCTCCATGCTGAGCCGCAACGGCAAGGTCCACGACCTGGCTGTCTCCTACCAGTACCACTTCGGCGGCGACCAGCTGCTGGAGCCCGCCTTCCTCTACAAGGAGGCCCGCCTGGACGGGAGTGCGGAGAGCTTCAAGAATACCGGTCTGCAGCTGACCTATGCCAAGCGCGCCTCCCAGTGGTCCATCGTGAGCAACCTCTACGCCGGCAAGCGCAAGTATGACGAGGCGAATCCCCTGTTCGGCCAGCGCGCCGATGCCAGCGAGTTCGCCCTCAATGGCACCTTCTTCTGGCACAACCTGTTCGGCATCAAACCCCTTGCCGCCACCTTCACCGCGGCCTACTCCAGCGCCGACTCCGACATCGACTTCTACGATGCCGAGGCGCTTCGCTTCAGTACCGGGCTGCTTTACAACTTCTGACCCGCCCCAAGCAAGGAGGCCACCCCCGGGGTGGCCTCTTCATTTGCACAACCCTCGACCATCAGATGCCGAGGGAATCCAGCAGATCGTCGTGCTCGTTGCTCGCCGGCGCGGCCGCCGGTGCCGGTTTGGCTGACTGCTTGGCCTGGGCGATCAGCTCGTCGGGATCCACCTCCTCCTGCACGCCGCCATCATGGATCCGGATAAACTCCGTCTTGTCCATGGCCAGCTCCAGATAGAAGATGTTGTTGCTGGCGGTGAAGAAGGTCACCCGGCGGGTCTCGGGATTGTCGAGGTTGGTGTCGACGCTCAGCATCACCTGCTTGTTGAGCGCCAGCATCTTGGGCTGGTTCTGGGTGATGTGGGTCTGCAGCTCGCGCCCCACCTTGGTGGTGAAGCTGCCGACGATCTGGTTCATCAGCTCGCCCATGACGTTGCTCACCTCGTCCGAGGTGTGGGAGATGGCAAGATCCTCCTTGGAGAGCCCCATACTCAGCATGTAGCTCTGGTAGAGCTCCATGGCCGCGGCGGCGGAGAAGTTGATCACCACCAGCCCGGAGAAGCCGCCGTCAAACAGCACGAAACAGCCGATGTCAGGCTTGAGGCAGGTCTTGCTGATCCGCTGCACCATGCCGGAGAAGCGCACCTGGGTCTGGGTCGCCGCACTCAATACGCTCGTCACCGAATTGCACAGGCTCAGCAGTACGTCCTCTGTGGTCAATACGGCATCATCCTCGGATCTTGTCACTATCATGGAACCTTCCTGCTGATCGAAATAATGGGGCTGTCACTCGTGTCGCCCATGTCACCATGCACCGGCGCGATACGCTAACAGATTGCGTGATCCCGGTGCCCAAAGCGCGAGCCACCTCTCACTTGACTGGATTATCAGTCAGAAATGGCTGAAATCCATCCAGGGTAGCCAGACGGGTTTGCCAACTGGCAGCCGCCCCTTGCAAGGCCTGCTCCTCATAGGTAATGGCGGGACAGGCACCCCAGATGGGACCGGGCCAGGCCGCATCCGAGCTGAAGCGGGCCACGTGGTGCAGGTGCAGCTGAGGCACCAGATTGCCGAGGGCCGCCACGTTGATCTTGTCCGGGCCGAGTGCCCGCTCCATCAGGGTGGCGACGGCGCAGGACTCCTGCATCAACTGCTGTTGCTGCTCGGGGGCCAGATGATGGATCTCCCGCAGGTTGGCGACCCGGGGCACCAGAATCAGCCAGGGATACTGGCTGTCTTTGGCCAGCAGGACGCGGCACAGGGGCAGATCCCCGAGTATCCGGGTATCCGCCTGAAGGCGGGGGTGCAATTCAAACATGGGGGCCTCGCTGATCAACATGGGCACATCGGGAATCAAAGATGTGCCCACGTTACTGCAACGGGGAGCAAACTTAAAGGCGCGGCACGGCCCAACCGATGAAGCGCTTGCGAAGCGCGGGGTCCGCCTGCAGGAAAAGCTGTTGCAACTGCCCTTCCAGGGCGCTGGTCGGCACGGAGGAGGCCCGGGGCGTCGCCACGGCGGCCGCAGCCACATCCGCCGCACCAGCGAGCACGGCAGGCCCCTCGCCACGGTTGTACTCCATCAGCCTGGCATGCCAGTCCATGCCGATCTGCATCCCCTGCACCATCAGCGTATCCTGGCGCAGCTCGAGGGGCTGTCCCCCCGCCACCAGGCCCAGGACAGGGGCCCTGGCGTAGCGTTCCATCCCGGCCTCGTCCGCAGGCACGGGAGCCTGCAGGCGCACCGACTGCCCGCGGGCCTCATAGCGAAGCACCTGGGGCTCGGAGCGAACCTGGCGATCGTTGTCGCTGCTGTTGCGACTCGGGATCACCCCCTCGTAGCGCACCAGCAGTTGCTGCTCCCCGTCGGCCAGCACGGCGTGCTGCTCGTCCTGCACCTTGCCGGTGCTCACCGCCAGGATCTGGAAATCCCGGGGCACCTCGACCCTGACCTCGGCCTGCACACCGCCGCAGCACAGCAGCGCAACCCCTGCCCAACCCTGATGACGCTTCATTCCCTGACTCTCCTTTCGCGATGAAGGGCGCAGGGTAGCAGCCCCAGATGACAGAAAAATAACGGGATGCAGGCTCACCCCAGCAGATAATGGGGCCGCTCGGCAAACCACTGGGCCAGCACCTGCTTGAACAGCCGGATCTTGCGCGGCACCCGGCGCTGCTGGGCGTGCAGTACATGGATCGGGTGCAGGCCGGTCTGCCACTCCGTCAGCACGGCCACCAGCTCCCCTCGGGCCAGACTGGCCTCCACCAGCATCAGTGGACACTTGGCAAAGCCCATGCCCGCCCGGGCCAGTTGCAGCAGGGTGCTGTAGTGGTTGGCCCGCACTCGCCCCTGCACCAGGATGTGCGCCTCCTCCTCCCCCTGGCGAAAGTGCCACTGCTCCCAGTCCGGGTTGTGGCCCTGCAGCAGGCAGGAGCGCCCCCCCAGCTCATAGGGAGTGGCGGGGATCCCCTCCCGCGCCAGCAGGGCGGGGCTTGCCACCACCACATCCTTGAGCCTACCGAGCGGCAGGGCCACCAGGTTGTCGGGGATCAGCTCCATGGCCCGCAGAGCGATGTCATTCTCCCCCTGGCTCATGTCGATCATGGCATTGGTGAAGTTGAGCTCGACCTGGACGCCGGGGCAGAGCTCGGCAAAACGGGCGAGCAGCTCGCTCACCATGCGGTCCCCCGTGCTGACCGGGCAGGTGAAGCGCAGGCGGCCGCTGTCCTCCTCGGTCAGGGCGCGGATCCCCTCCTCCGCCTCCCGGGCCAGGGCGAAGATCTCACCGGCCTGCTGGTGAAGCACCCGCCCCGCCTCGGTCAGGCTGAGTCTGCGGGTCGTGCGCTGGAGCAGCTGGGCATTGAGGGCGGACTCCAGGGCGCTGACATGGCGACTCAGCATCCCCTTGCTCACCCCCAGGGCATCGGCAGCGGCGGAGAAACTGCCCCGCTGCACCACTTCATAGAAACTGGCCAGGTGAGTGATATCCATCATTAGCACCAATATGGAAACAATGGGTTCATCATAAGCGCTTTTTCTCCCTTTTTATCCCGCTATCATCAACTCATCTCAACCAGGAGCGATAGATATGAAGATTGTGATTGTGGGTGCCTCCGGCACCATTGGCGCCGCCGTCAGCGAACTGCTTGCCCAGGATCACCAGGTGATCCGGGTCGGTCACAGCAAGGGGGATGCCAGAGTGGACATGCGCGACCCCGCCTCCATCAGGGCGCTCTTCGAGCAGGTCGGATCCTTCGATGCCCTGGTGGTCGCCAGCGGCAGCGTCGCCTTCAATGCCCTGACCGAGATGACGGACGAGCAGTGGCAGGTGGGGCTTCAGAGCAAGCTGATGGGCCAGATCAACCTGACCCGGGCCGCCATTGCCCACCTGAGCGACCGTGGCTCCATCACCCTCATCAGCGGCATTCTGAGCGAGGAGCCCATCCACTGGGGGGTGAGCGCCACCACCATCAACGGTGCCATCGAGCACTTCGTGAAAGGGGCCGCCTGCGAACTGCCAAGGGGCATTCGCATCAACGTGGTGAGCCCCACCGTGCTGGAAGAGTCCATGGGCAAGTATGCCGACTTCTTCCCGGGCTTCGTGCCGGTACCCGCCGCCCGGGTGGCCCAGGCCTACAAGAAATCGGTACTGGGGGTACAGACCGGTCAGATCTTCCGGGTCAATGGCTGAGCGCTCCGGACAACCCAATGAAAACGGGCCCCGTCATGGGGCCCGTTTTGTCATCTGCGTTGCAAGCGCCTCGCCTGCCACCGGCAAACGTTTGTGCACCTGCGGCAAAAAAAGCGGTCGGCCTCAGTCGATCAGGCCGTATTGCTCCCGCAGTACCTCGATGATCTCCTGCTTCGGATTGGCACTGCGTACCAGCGGCTGACCGATGATCTTCTCGGCGATCCCCACATAGGTGCGGGAGATATCCATCATCACCTCGGTGGGCAGCTTGTTATCCCGGGCCAGGGCGAAGCGCTCGGGCATGCGGTTCTTGTTGAGCAGGATGTCCGGATCCGGGAAGTGGTTCAGCAGCCACTGGCGGAAGCCCTCTTTGGACTTCTCGATGATCTCGCCGCCGCGAAGGGCTGCGCCGTCCCAGATGCGGGAGCTGTCGGGGGTGCCCACTTCATCCATGTAGATGAGCTTCTCGCGACCGGCGGCATCGGTCACGTAACCGAACTCGAACTTGGTGTCGACGAAGACCTGATCCAGGGCAGCCAGTGCCTCGCTGATGACGTTGAAGCCCTCTTTGAGCAGCGCCTCGTAGCGGTCGATGTCCGCCGGGGAGCGGAAGCCGAAGGCCTGATGGTGGCGCTCGATGTCGCCGCGGGAGACGTTGACGTCGTCCGCTTCCGGCACGCCATCCAGCCCCTTGAGGATCCCCTTGGTGGACGGGGTGATGAGGATCTCGGGCAGCTTCTGATCCTTCTTGAGCCCTTCCGGCAGGGTGATACCGCAGAATTCCCGCTCACCATCCTTGTAGGCACGCCACATGGAGCCGGTGATGTACTGGCGGGCAATGGCCTCGATCATCACGGGACGGGCTTTTTGCACGATCCAGACGAAGGGGTGCGGGATGTCCAGGATGTGGCTGTCCGCCAGCCCCTGCTCCTTGAACAGCTTGAACCAGTGGCTGGAGATGGCATTGAGCGCCGCGCCCTTGCCCGGCACGCCGTTCAGACCGTCCACCCCTTGCCAGATGCAGTCGAAAGCCGAGATGCGATCACTGATCACCATGAGGGCCAGGGGCGTATCGGCCGGCACATCATAGCCTTTCTCCCGAATGAGCCGGGCACTGTCTGCCGGGGTCAACCAGTAGACGCTGCGCACTTTGCCGGAATGGACAGGTTTATCGGTACGGATCGGCAAATCGTCGTTCACCGCCAATACTTGATCTGCAAGACTCATGGCTAATAACACTTCCTGTTGTGGGACTAGTTAGGCAGGGGCACCAGACCCCTGTCTGTGGGGGATTCACATCATCAGGTACTCAGGCCCGGGGCAACCGGCTCGGCACGCTGGCCCTGCGGCAACCCGGACATAACAAAACAGGGGCGCGAGGCCCCTGTTTCCATGCTTACTTCGCCCCCTGATCGGCCAAGCCCTTGGCAAAGGCCTCGGACAGGCTGATGTACATCTGGGAGATGACACCGGATGCGACAGGCTTCTTGTCCTTGTCGAACAGGGTGATGGAGGTCTTGCCGCCCGTCATCTCGCCGAGCTGGAAGCGATACTTGTCTTCCTCGAGCTTGAAGGGCTCCGCTCCCTTGGCCTTCCAGAACTCGCTGTCCGGCTCGTCGTACTCCACGTCGATCCAGCCCAGGGACTGCTGGGTGTCCTTGATGGTGAAACCATAGGCAGGCAGCACCTGATTGAGGCGGCGCCACACCTGGTCAAACGACCCTTCGGCAATCCAGGCGCTCAGCTCGTTGTTGTCCAGACCCAGCTCCAGCCCCATGCCATCGCTGGACTTGTGCTGTTCACGGGCCTTGAGCTGCTTGTCGTAATAGAGGGAGAACTGGTTCAGGGCGCGGGTAGCATAACGCTGGGCATCCGCCGGCGTCAGCACAGTGCTGGTCTCGCCGTCGATGGTCTCTTCGTGATCCAGCACCCGTACCGACATCTTGATGGCGTGACGCTGCACATCGTTGCGCAGGGTGAACTGGTAACGCTGACGGATCTTGAAGTCATCGTCATCTTCCGCCCAGCCATCGAGCACCGCTGAGTTGTCAAACCAGCCGGTCTGCAAGACGCCGTCCTGTTGATCCAGCTTCTCGGTGGTGACCTTGTGTTCGGCCAGGAAGTTCATCAGGAAGGCCCAGGTATCGCGCTCCACGCTCTGGGAGGTGCTGAGGGCATAGAAGGCGACGGTTGGCTCGCTGGCATTGGCCACCACCTGGCTGCCGGGCACCACGGTGAGCAACTGGGCGGGCGGACGCACGTCCACCTTGGCCCCGAGGGCGCCCTCACGGCTGCTCTCGGGCAGGGCCGGAATGTCGAAATTGCTGTTAAAGGCGGGGGTACTCAACCCGGCGGGCACAAGGAAGGCGCGGCCTTCGAGGCGGCTCTCTTCATACTCGAAGCCACGGTTGGCCATTTTGCGTTCCTGGGGTGAGCTGCAGGCAGCCAGCACGGCCACCGTCGCGACACTCAGTACCAGGCGCACTGCATTTCCCTTTCCATTTGCTTTAAACACTCGCCATCAACTCCGCAGTCGTCAGTGCTCGCGTCATCGCCGCTTCCCCCTCGGGGGTGAGATCGGTCAGGGGCAGACGCAAGGTCGCCGTCGCCATCAATCCCAGCCGGGCACAGGCCCATTTCACCGGGATGGGACTCGGTTCACAGAACAGAGTCTGATGCAACGGCATCAATCGATTGTTGATGTCATGAGCCTGCCCGGCATCACCGGCCAGGGCAGCACGACACATGTCGGCCATCTGGGGCGCCGCAATATTGGTGGTGACCGAAATGACACCATCGCCCCCTTGCAGCATAAAATCACATCCGCTGGCGTCATCGCCACTATAAAGCGCAAAATCCGGCCCGCACAGTTCGCGCAGCAGCGGGGTACGGCCAAGATCGCCAGTCGCTTCTTTCAAACCTATGATGCCGGGCACCTTGGCCAGACGGGCCACCGTCTCGGGTTTGAGGTCACAGCAGGTGCGACCGGGCACATTATAGAGAATTTGAGGCAGACCACTAGCCTCGGCGATCGCACAATAGTGACGATAGAGGCCTTCCTGGGTGGGTTTGTTGTAATAGGGGGTAACCGAGAGACCCGCCACCACGCCCATGGTGGCGAAACGCCGGGAGAGGGCGATGGCATGAGCAGTATTGTTGGAGCCGCAGCCCGCGATGACGGGAATGCGTCCGGCGGCGTATTCCACCGTCTTCTCAACCACGGCGATATGTTCCTGCTCGCTCAGGGTGACCGACTCTCCCGTGGTTCCCACGGCGACGATGGCGCTGGTCCCGGCATCCACATGATATTCCACCAGCGCTGCCAGACTGACCCAATCGATGTCGCCCGAGGGCAGCATGGGGGTAACGAGCGCAACAATACTACCGCGTAACATGGATAATTCTCCCGATTTTCAGGGGCGTAATGGTAAAGCTGCCCCTTTTGAAAAACAAGGGAGGCACGGGACAAGCCGTGTTACCATCCGGCACAAAACGTATGAATGCACGAGCGCACAAGAGGCCTCCCGGCAGGGTGCCGGCACCCGCGGTCAACGCATTCTCAATAATGGACGAGAGACGATTTATGACTCACTACCTGGTCGTAACGGCCATCGGCACGGACAGGCCTGGCATCGTCAATGAGGTGACCCGTCACGTCAGTGGCTGCGGTTGCAACATTGTCGACAGCCGTCTTGGCATCTTCGGCAACGAATTCACCTTCATCATGCTGCTGTCCGGTGACTGGAACAGCCTGATGCAACTGGAAATCAGCCTCCCACTGCGCAGCCAGGAGTGGGATCTCATCACCATGATGAAACGCACCGAGCGCCACCACTCCCTGCAATATGACATCAGCGCCAGCGCAGAGGTGCTGATCCGGGATCAGCCGGGCATCGTAAGTCAGTGCACCCAGTTCTTCAGCGATCACGGCTGGGACATCCAGGCCATGCAGACCATCACCCTGGAACAGCAGCCCTTCAACCTGCTCAAGGCGAACTTTCAGTTGAATCTCTCCAAGCAGGGAGAAGAGCCTGGCTCGAAGACAGCCTTCGCCGATTTCTGTCGTGGACTGGGTGCCGAGTCGTTCGAATTCATCGTCAATCACAAGTACGCCTGACGGCGTTTATCCGAGGAGACCCCATGTCACCACTAGAAGCTGGTACCCAGGCCCCCGATTTCTCCCTCTCCGATCAGGACGGCAATCAGGTTCGCCTCGCCGACCTGCGCGGCAAGAAGGTGCTGATCTATTTCTACCCCAAGGCGATGACCCCGGGTTGCACCACCCAGGCCTGCGGTCTGCGCGACGTCAATAGCGAGCTGGCTGCCCTCAATGTGGTGGTGCTCGGCATCAGCCCGGACAGCGCCAAGCGCCTGAAAAAGTTCGAGGAGCGCGACAACCTCAACTTCCGCCTGCTGGCCGATGAGGATCACGCGGTGGCCGATGCCTTTGGCGTCTGGGGCCCGAAGAAGTTCATGGGTAAGGAGTATGACGGCATCCATCGCCTGAGTTTCCTCATCGATGAAGAGGGCAAGGTTGCCCATCGCTTCGACAAGTTCAAGACCAGCGATCACCATCAGGTGGTGCTCGACCTCGTCAAGGGGTAAGCCACCAGCGGCATTGTTGCAGGGCTCGCCATGGCGGGCCCTGCTCGTTTCATCACGGCATCAGCCCCCACTCTCTGGCGGCTCACCAGGGCGCCTCCTCCCCCTTTCTCGCCAACCTCCCCTCTCAGATCAAAAAATTCATCCTGGATATGGGTTAACGTGACCCCAGATTCATTTTCCAGCGAGACAGCCCATGAACATGAGCCACACCGAACGCCTGATCCTGAGCAACCAGTACGAGATCCTGGCCAAACTCAATCCGGAAAAGGCGGCGTTTTACCAGCGTGCCAGCACCATCGTCGAGCGCGGCTACTGCCTGCAGATCCTCGAGCTGGAGAAGAGCTTCGGCCATCTGGATCTCGCCACCTGCCAGGAGGTGCTGGACACCCTGGAGCTGCACCATGCACTGGCCATCTCCTGGGGCAACCTGGATGCCAGCGCCCGGGCCGATGTCAACGAGAGCCGCCTTGCCTTCAACGGCTACAGCCGCAGCCAGGAGCGGGAACTGGCGGATTACGTCTGCTTCCTGCTGGAAGTGGACAAGCGCTTCCCCGAACTGCCCTGCCCCTGCGATGAGCTCTCCAGCGACATCGCCATGCGGGACAAGTACCAGCGCATGCTGGCGGTCTGGCGTCAGTGCCCCCGTCAGTACAAGCTCTCCATCCAGGAGATCAGCAAGGTGCTGGCCGCCTGAATGTGAAAAAAGGCGCCTGAGGGCGCCTTTGTCGTCAGTCTGACTCCGGAAAGTCATTCGTAGAGGAAGGATTTGTCCAGCTGCTTGAAGGCGGCGTTGAGGGTATCGGCCAGCTCTTCGTAGCGGGGACGGGCCACCAGCTGACGCTGGCCCCCTTGCTCGTTCATCTTGCCGTTTATCTCCCGATACCAGGTGGCGAGGGAGGGTGGCAGCCGGGTATCGGCACGCTGGCCGAGCCAGTAGTACCCTTGCAGCGGCAGGCTGAGCAGGAAGAGCACGGACGCCATCACGGAGGGCCAGTAATGAAGCTCGCCAAACTGGAACTGCACCATGACGCTGAGCACCGCCAGTGCCGGGATCACCTTGAGGGCGAATTCGGTGGCCTTGATCACCCGATTCTCCGGGAACATGGAATTAAGCTCGGGACGGCGCGGCCAAAGAGTCATATAATGACGGCCTTGCTGTAATTTAGTTCCAAAAATGTTCATGCTCATGCTACCTCCGAGCTCTTTTCGAACGCATTAACGGCAAAACCTCGACAATATTTGAGAGGCAATAACAAAGGTTGAGGATGACTTTGTTATTTTTCAACAATCAGGTTATCCTTTGTACGCCCATTTTTACGCTGGGGCACGGCCACTGACCAGTCAGGGACGTCTGAATTTCGGGTCTTGTATCACTATACAAGGGGCAAGCAACAGATTGCCAACCCTCATAAGGATAAGTTGATAGTTTTTGGACGCACCGCGTCCGGCGCATCCTCCAACCCAACCCAATCTGCGATAGGATTTATTCATGAGTAAGCTGGTTCTTGTTCTTAACTGTGGCAGCTCGTCCCTGAAGTTTGCTGTCATTGACGCAACCACCGGTGATGACCTGCTGTCCGGCCTGGCCGAATGCTTCAACCTCGACGACGCCCGCATCAAGTGGAAGCTGAACGGCGAGAAAGGCAACGCTGATCTGGGTGCCGGTGCCGCTCACCAGGAAGCGCTGGACTTCATCGTTCACAAGATCCTGCCGCTCAACCCGGAACTGTCCAAGAACCTGATCGCCATCGGCCACCGCGTGGTACACGGCGGCGAGCGTTTCACCTCCTCCGTTCGCATCTGTGATGACGTCATTGCCGGCATCGAAGCCGCCATTCCTTACGCACCGCTGCACAACCCGGCTCACCTGATCGGTATCCGTGCCGCCCTGAAGGTCTTCCCGGAACTGGCCGAGAAGAACGTCGCCGTGTTCGACACCGCCTTCCACCAGACCATGCCGGAAGAAGCCTTCCTGTACGCCCTGCCGTACAAGCTCTACAAAGAGAACGGCATCCGTCGCTACGGCGCCCACGGCACCAGCCACTACTACATCAGCCTGGAAGCGGCCAAGCAACTGAACAAGCCGGTGGAAGAGCTCAACATCATCAACTGCCACCTGGGCAACGGCGGCTCCGTCTGTGCCATCAAGAACGGCCAGTCCGTCGACACCTCCATGGGCCTGACCCCGCTGGAAGGCCTGGTGATGGGTACCCGTTCCGGTGACATCGATCCGGCCATCATCTTCTTCCTGCACGACAAGCTGGGCATGAGCGTCGCCGAGATCAACACCATGCTGACCAAGGAATCCGGCCTGCAGGGTCTGACCGAAGTCACCTCCGACTGCCGTTTCGTTGAAGACAACTACGACAGCAAGGAAGAAGCCAAGCGCGCCATGGACGTGTACTGCTACCGTCTGGCCAAGTACATCGGTGCCTACGCCGCCGCCATGGACGGTCGTCTGGATGCCGTGGTCTTCACCGGTGGCATCGGCGAGAACTCCGCCCCGATCCGTGAGATCACCCTGAACAAGCTGGGCCTGCTGGGCTTTGACGTCGACCACGACGCCAACCTGAAGGCTCGCTTCGGCAAGGGCGGCGAGATCACCAAGGCTGGTTCCACCAAGGCCCTGGTTATCCCGACCAACGAAGAGTGGGTCATCGCCCACGACGCGCTGGAACTGGTCGGCGCATAAATTAGCTGTAGAGCAAGGCCGCCCCAGGGCGGCCTTTTCCTGATCCCAAAAAATGAACAAGGGGTAATAAGTGGCACGCACTATTATGCTCATTCCGGTCGGCACTGGTGTCGGCGTAACCTCCGTGAGTCTTGGCGTCGTTCGCGCCATGGAACGTCACGGTGTCAATGTCAGCTTCTTCAAACCGGTCGCCCAGCCGCGTCCGGGTGAAACCGGTACCGAGCGCTCCACCGCCGTGATCCGCGCCGCTGCCAACATCAATCCGCCCGAGCCGTTCGCCCTCTCCTACGCCGAGAACATGATCACCTCCAGCAACACCGACATCCTGCTGGAAGAGATCGTGGCCCGCTTCGAAGAGCACGTGAAGACCAGCGGTGCCGAAGTGGTGGTGATCGAGGGCCTGGTTCCGACCGACAAGCAACCCTTTGCCAACAAGCTGAACTACGACGTCGCCAAGGCGCTGGACGCCGACATGGTGTTCGTGACCCATCCGGGCAACGACTCCAGCCAGAAGCTCAAAGAGCGCATCGAGCTGGCCTGCTCCAACTTCGGTGGCGTCAACAACCCGCGCATCGTGGGCTGCGTCATCAACAAGGTAGGTGCTCCGGTTGACGAGCACGGCGTGACCCGTCCCGACCTGACCGAGATGTTCGAAGCGCACCACCACGGCGCCGACACCGGCCACAACCTGGAAGTGCTGCAGGTCTTCGGCAAGAGTCCGCTGCGCATCCTCGGCTGCATCCCCTGGAACACCCAGCTGATCGCCCCGCGCGCCAAGGATCTCGCCAAGCACCTAGCCGCCAAGATTATCAACAAGGGTGAGCTGGAAAGCCGCCGCCTGCAGACCGTGACCTTCTGCGCCCGCTCAATCCACAACATGATCGAGCACTTCCGTCCGGGCAGCCTGCTGGTGACCTCCGGCGACCGCTCCGACGTCATCGTCTCCGCCTGCCTGTCCGCCATGAACGGCGTCAAGCTGGGTGCCTTGCTGCTGACCGGCAACTACCATCCGGAACCCCAGGTGATGGCACTGTGCCAACAGGCCATGGCCACCGGCCTGCCGATCATGATCACCGGCACCAACACCTGGCAGACCGCCGTCAGCCTGCAGAACTTCAACGTCGACATCCCGGAAGATGACCGCGAGCGTATCGAGCTGGTGCAGGACTACGTTGCTGGTCACATCGACAAGCACTGGATCGAGTCTCTCTCCGCCAAGTCCACCCGCTCCCGTCGCCTGAGCCCGCCGGCCTTCCGCTATCAGCTGACCGAGCTGGCCCGTCAGGCCAACAAGCGCGTCGTGCTGCCGGAAGGGGAAGAGCCGCGCACCATCAAGGCGGCCGCCATTTGTGCCGAGCGTGGCATCGCCCGCCCGGTCCTGCTGGGCAACCCGGACGAGATCCGCCGCGTCGCTGAACAGCAGGGCGTGATCCTGACCGACCGCGTCGAAATCATCGATCCCGTTGCCGTACGCGAGCGTTATGTGGCCCGTCTGGTCGAGCTGCGCAAGAACAAGGGTATGACCGAAGTGGTTGCCCGCGAGCAGCTGGAAGACAACGTGGTACTGGGTACCATGATGCTGGAGCGCAATGAAGTTGACGGTCTGGTATCCGGTGCAGTGCACACTACTGCCAACACCATCCGTCCGCCGATGCAGATCATCAAGACCGCTCCGGGCTCTTCCCTGATCTCCTCCATCTTCTTCATGCTGCTGCCGGACCAGGTACTGGTCTACGGTGACTGCGCCATCAACCCGGATCCCACCGCCGAGCAACTGGCCGAGATCGCCATCCAGTCCGCCGACTCCGCTGCCGCCTTCGGCATCGAGCCGCGCGTGGCCATGATCTCCTACTCCACCGGCACCTCCGGCGCCGGCGCGGACGTGGAGAAAGTGCGTGAAGCGACCGAGCTGGCCAAGGCCAAGCGTCCCGACCTCATCATCGACGGCCCGCTGCAGTACGATGCGGCCATCATGGAGAACGTCGCCAAGTCCAAGGCACCGAACTCCCCGGTTGCCGGCAAGGCCACCGTGTTCGTGTTCCCGGATCTGAACACCGGCAACACCACCTACAAGGCGGTACAGCGCTCCGCCGAGCTGGTCTCCATCGGCCCCATGCTGCAAGGCATGCGCAAGCCGGTCAACGACCTCTCCCGTGGCGCCCTGGTGGACGACATCGTCTACACCATCGCCCTGACCGGCATCCAGGCAGCACAGGCCGAGTAATCGACCCGCAGTCCGATACAATGAAAAACCCGCCGAGAGGCGGGTTTTTTTATGGCTCGCGCCCAGAAATGTTGATCCGCAAGATCAGGTCGGGATCCCGTCCGGATCTACAGACAGATCCGCGTTCCGCCCTTGGCAAGGCACGAGGGATAAGCAAACGCTCACACCCTCGCCAGAGGATTGCACAAATGCGATCCAGCCAGGATCAAATTGAAATATCCCTTTAAGATCATGCGACTAACGCCAGACACACCGCTAATCTACAGAGTTTTCCACAGCTTTTGTGGATAGTTTACCGATCATTTGAAAGAAAATGACAGGTGAAGACCCTCCCTTCCCCCTTCTCTTTCACCCCCTCGATAACCTCCTGATGCTGTGGCCTGCATCCCTACCGGCCCCCCCACTTGCCCGCAACGCTGCCAGACACGAAAAAGGGCTCCGAAGAGCCCTTGAACAGCTATTTTCACATCCGGCCACATCAGGGACGCAGGGATTTGTCCGCCCGGGAGATGCCACAGACACCGGAGCGCACCACTTCGATGATCTCGTTGGTCTGGGCAGCCGTCTTGATGAAGGCGTCCAGCTTTTCGCTGGTCCCGACGAGCTGCACCGTGTAGAGCTCGGGGGTGACGTCGACGATCTGGCCACGGAAGATGTCCGCCAGCCGCTTCAGTTCGTCACGTGCACCACCGGCGGCGCGCGCCTTGACCAGCGCGATCTCCCGCTCGATGTGCTCACCCTCGCTCAGGTCACACACCTTGAGCACGTCCACCAGCTTGTGCAGCTGCTTCTGGATCTGCTCCAGCACCCGCTCATCCCCCATGGTGACGATGGTCATGCGGGACAGAGTGGGATCCTCGGTGGGGGCCACCGTCAGGGTCTCGATGTTGTAGCCGCGCTGGGAGAAGAGACCTACCACACGGCTCAGGGCACCGGATTCGTTCTCCAGCAGAACGGAAATTATATGTCTCATCAGGTTCTCTCCGTCTTGCTCAGCCACATCTCGTCCATGGCACCAAATTTGATCTGCATCGGATAGACGTGCTCGTCCGGATCGACCGAGATGTCCATGAACACCAGTCTGTCCTTCATGGCAAAGGCCTTCTCCATGGCGCTCTCCAGCTCCGCCGGATCGCTCACCGCAATGCCGACGTGGCCATAGGCTTCCGCCAGCTTGACGAAGTCAGGCAGGGATTCCATGTAGGAGTGGCTGTGACGGCCACCGTAGAACATCTTCTGCCACTGCTTGACCATGCCCAGCGCACGGTTGTTGATGGAGATGATCTTGATGGGCACCCCGTACTGCATGCAGGTGGAGAGCTCCTGAATGTTCATCTGCACCGAGCCGTCGCCGGTGACGCAGCAGACCACCGCATCCGGGTTGGCAAACTGGGCGCCCATGGCGGCAGGAATGCCGAACCCCATGGTGCCGAGACCACCTGAGTTGATCCACTGACGTGGTTTGGCAAACGGGTAGTAGAGGGCGGCAAACATCTGATGCTGGCCCACGTCGGAGGCGACGAACGCCTCCCCCTTGGTCACCTTGTAGAGAGTCTCGATGACCTGCTGCGGCTTGATCAGGGTGGGATGGGTTTCGTAGGCCAGGCAGTTGCGGGAGCGCCACTGGTTGATCTGCTCCCACCAGTCCGCCAGCGCCTGCTTGTCGTTGTCAAAGCCGCACTCGCGGATCACTTCCAGCATCTGTTCCAGCACGGTTTCCACCGAGCCGACGATGGGCACATGGGCCTGTACCGTCTTCGAGATGGAGGTGGGGTCGATGTCGATGTGGACTATGGTAGCGTTGGGGCAGAACTTGGCTACGTTGTTGGTCACGCGATCATCGAAGCGGGCACCTACAGCGAAGATGAGATCCGCGTTGTGCATGCTCTTGTTCGCTTCGAAGGTGCCGTGCATGCCGAGCATGCCGATGAACTGCGGATGGGTGCCGGAGAAGGCGCCCAGCCCCATGAGCGTGGTGGTCACCGGCAGGTTCAGCAGCTCCGCCAACTTGGTCACCAGGTGCTCCGCATTGGCGTTGATGGCGCCGCCACCCACGTACATGACCGGGCGGCTCGCCTCGGTCAGCAGCTTGGCAGCCCGCTTGATCTGGCCCTTGTGTCCGGCCTTGGTCGGGTTGTAGGAGCGCAGGGAAACGGACTCGGGATACTGATAGGGGAACTTCTCTTTCGGATTCTGCACGTCTTTGGGCAGATCCACCACCACGGGCCCCGGGCGGCCACTGGCGGCAATGTAATAGGCCTTCTTGATGGCCTCGGGAATGTCGCTGGCTTTCTTGCACAGGAAGCTGTGCTTCACCACCGGGCGGGAGATGCCGATCATGTCGGTCTCCTGGAACGCATCCTCCCCGATCATGCTGGTCGGCACCTGGCCGGACAGGATCACCAGGGGAATGGAATCCATGTAGGCGGTGGCGATCCCCGTGATGCAGTTGGTGGCGCCGGGACCCGAGGTCACCAGCACAGTGCCCACCTTGCCGGTGGAGCGGGCGTAACCGTCCGCCATGTGCACTGCGGCCTGCTCGTGCCGCACCAGGACATGCTCCATCTTGCCGTTTTCGAAGAGAGCGTCATAGATGTCGAGCACTGAGCCACCAGGGTAGCCGAAAACGTGTTCCACTCCCTGATCTTCCAGCGCTCTAACCACCATCTGGGCGCCTGATAACATCTCCATGATAAAGCCCTCCAGGCTTTGCTCCGTTAAGCGAAAGCTATCGACAGTCCGCTGCTTCCCGGCAGCGCCGATCCGAGTCTTGTTGTTGTCTGCAGGCAGATCAGGCGAGTTCGGAGCCGTCGATAGTAGAAAAATAGGGGTTTTCCATCATTCACCCGAAAAGCGGGTGAAAAACCAACTTAACCCGCCCGTGAACGCTTGTCCACGGCTTTGTCTGGCCATAACAGTCATAAATTTCAAACAGCTATTAACATTCAGTGACTTGGCCACCAGACGGGCAACAAAGAGGGGCCCTGGGGGGAACAACCAGCGGATCATGCTGCCCGCGTCGGTCAGGAACAAAATAAACGGCCCACCCCGAGGGGGTGGGCCGTCAAAAACTGGCTGGTTTCACTGCTCGTCTTCGGGTTCTGCCAGCCAGATCTGCTGATCCGGATCCGTCTCTTCGCAGACCGAAATGCTGACACCCATGTCGAGCAGCTCATGCAGGGTGAGATTGTCTGCCAGAGTCATGGTGTCGCCGTTTTCATTGGTAAAGCGCATGGTGTCCGTCCTCTCCGTGGTGGGATCGACTCAGTTTAGTCAAAGGCGCTGAGTTGGGATAACCAGGGACGCTCCTGGCCGGTACGGCTGGCAAGCTCCCCCAGGCTGTCACACACCTCCTCCGGAAAGAGAGTCCTGCCCCAGAGGCGGCGGGAGAGCGCCCCCACCTCCTCCCCTGCCCCGGCCAGCAACCAGTCGGCCAGCTCTCCTGCCACATCGGGATAGCGTACCCTGCCAGGAGAAGGGGCCTCCAGCCAGCTTCGCACCGCATTGGCATCCAGGCTGTCCATCAACTGGGCCAGCCCCATCAGCTCCAGGGTCCTGCCGTTGGTCAACTGCTCAAACTGGCCACCAAGGGGTTTGACCAGCAGCTTCTTGCCAAGGGAGAGCGCCTCGGAGGCAAGCTCGAATCCCGCATTGCTGATGACCCCGCGACAACCGGCCAGCGCCAGCTTGAACCCCTCTCTGGCCTGAGGTTCAAAGCGGATGTTGCGCCACTCGCTGCGCTTGCGCACCTCGGGATGGAAGCAGATGAACGACTGCGTGCTGAAACGCGACAACAGGGCCGCGATCGTCTCTGTCTGCTCGAATGGCAGATAGACCAGAATCTGCTGGTTGTCCGGCACCGGCTCGAGGGGATCGACGATGGGAGGCAGCAGGGGCTGGCCGAAATGGAACCAGTGCAGCCCCAGGGACTGGCGTACCGGCGCAAAATGGCGCATCAGCTGGCGGTTGAAGCCGCTCTCCCCCCAGCGCGGGATCGGCCAGTCGAAGCTCGCCTGATGGCTGATGGTGAGGCTGGGTTTGCCCCAGCGGCGAGCTGCATGGGCACTGAGCGGCTCGAAGTCGCTGATGACCAGATCGTACTCGCGACAATCGAGGGCACGCAGATCTTGCCAGAAACGCAGGGGAGAGAGTCCCTTGAGGGTGCGCCAGCCCGAGATGCGCCCCTGATGGCTGGCGAAAGTGATACCGGGGAAGGTGCGATAATCCCCGAACTCCCCCATCTCGAAGTAGCCGTCGGCGGCGCGCCCGCTGAACAGATAGTCCACCGCCACGCCCCTGCTCTTCAATGCGCGCGCCAGGGTCCGGCTGCGACTGATATGACCGTTGCCGGTCCCCTGAACGCCGAACAGTATCCTCATCCCTGGCTCCAACCCAGCGCCCAGAGGGCGCAACCACCACCAAGCAGCGCCCCGGCCACCAGATCGCTCAGATAATGCACCCCGAGCAGCAGGCGGGACGCCCCCACCAGCGCGGCCCAGACAAACAGCAGCGGTGCCCAGAGCGAGAAACTGGCGGCCAGTACGGTCGCCATCAGAAAGGCGGCCGCGGTATGGCCCGAGGGCAGGCTGTAACGATCCGACGGGGTGATGAAGACAGGCAGCCCTGCCGGGCGCTGGCGTTTGAGGGCATTCTTGAGCAGCAGGTAGAGCGGCAACTCGAGGGCAAACGCCCAGAGCGCCACCCTGACCGCCTCCTGCCCGGCGCTCCCCTGCCACCAGAGCAGGCAGGCCGCCACGGCATAGAGGGGGCCGTCACCGGTACGGGAGACAAGCCGGCTTATCCTGGCCTGCGGCTGATTGTAGGGGTGGAGCAGGCAGGCACGGCACACCCGCAGGTCCCATTGCTGGATCTTGTTCATCACGGCCCTCCCTTGCATCCTGAGTGCAGACTAGGAGGGCGGCATGACACTTCGTTGACGCCCAGATAACAGATTGATGAAAAAAAGGGCCCAGGGGCCCTTTTTCATCCGTCATCCCGAAAAAGTCAGTTCAGGGCACCGCGCAGGCCGTTTTCCATCAGGCGGCAGTTGTGGGCCGCGAGGCGGCTCATGAAGTGCTCGTCCACCGTCAGACCAAACACCTGTTCGTAGAGATCCTTCATCACGAAAGGCTGCCACATCATGCTGAGGAAGGAGATCTTCAGCATCTCGGGGTCCAGGTTGTCCGCCAGCTGGCCGTTGGAGCGCATGGATTCGAGCAGGGCATCGAACTGGGGAAGTTGGCGATCCAGCAGGCGGCTCAGCACAAAATCACGCCCCGGGCTCTTTTCAGTGGACAATGCGCTGGAGATGGCGGAGGTCAGCTCGCTGTTGGGCGCCATCACCTGATAGTAGGTGTTGAGCAGATCGGTCAGGCTGCGATTGCTGCTCTCGTCGTGCCAGGCTTGCTCGAGGGGCTCGGCCACATCCCCCAGCACCGCCTTGTAGAGGCCTTCCTTGCTGCCGAAGTAGTAGTGGATCATCGCCAGATTGGAGCCTGCCAGCTCGGCAATCTCGCGGGTCGTCACCTTGCTGTAGGGGGTGTTGAGAAAACGTTCGCGTGCGGCGGCAAGCAGCTTGTCACGAATGTCGGAACGTCCGACTGGACGGCCAGGTCTGCGTTTTTCCATGGAATACCTCAGATAATTCAGCAAGGGCTGATAAGTCGATCTGATTGTGCGGGTGATCGAGTACAGCAGGAATGACCAGATAATCAGGCATGAACCGAATATGGGACAAGAGAATTTGCACTCCTTTACAATCCGATTAAATAAACCAGTGGATTGAACCTGTCCATTCCGGTTGACACAGCATAAAAATCTCGTTATTGGTAGTAGCGTTATCGACTGGAAGGATTGAGACATCATGCGTATTGCCGCTCCGCTACTACTGCTCTCCCTAATCGCGACTCCTCGCGCGGGATCCTTGTAGCCGGGCTAAGGCATAGCCGGAATTTACAGAAACCCGTGCACCCCGCACGGGTTTTTTTATGCCATGCAGGATGCACGCAGCGAACTTAGGAAGAGGGAAGTCACATGTCAGATCGGGTCATCATATTCGACACCACCTTGCGTGATGGTGAGCAGGCGCTGTCGGCCAGCTTGACGGTCAAGGAGAAGCTGCAGATCGCCCAGGCGCTGGAGCGGCTCGGTGTCGATATCATGGAAGTGGGTTTCCCTGTCTCCTCCCCCGGCGATTTTCAATCGGTTCAGACCATCGCCCGCCACATCAAGAACAGCCGGGTCTGCGCCCTGGCTCGCGCCCTGCAAAAAGACATCGATGCCGCCGGCGAAGCCTTGAAAGTGGCAGAGGCGTTTCGCATCCATACCTTCATCTCCACCTCCTCCATCCACGTGGAGAGCAAGCTGAAAAAGAGCTTCGAAGACGTGCTGGAGATGGGGGTCGGCGCCATCAAGCACGCCTTGCGCTACACCGATGACGTGGAGTTCTCCTGCGAAGATGCGGGCCGCACCCCGATAGACAACCTGTGCCGCATGGTGGAAGCCGCCATCAAGGCCGGCGCCCGCACCATCAACATTCCTGACACCGTGGGCTACACGGTGCCGACCGAATTTTCCGGCATCATCCACACCCTGTTCAACCGGGTGCCCAACATCGACAAGGCCATCATCTCGGTGCACTGCCACGACGATCTGGGCCTCTCGGTGGCCAACTCCATCAGTGCCGTGCAGATGGGGGCCCGCCAGATCGAGTGCACCATCAACGGCATCGGCGAGCGTGCTGGCAACTGCTCTCTGGAAGAGGTCGCGATGATCCTGAAAACCCGCGCCGACCTGCTCGGGGTACACACCAACATCCGCCACAGCGAGATCCATCGCACCAGCACCCTCGTCAGTCAAATCTGCAACATGCCGGTGCAGCCCAACAAGGCCATCGTCGGCGCCAACGCCTTCTCCCACAGCTCAGGCATCCATCAGGACGGCGTGCTCAAGGCGAAGAACACCTATGAAATCATCACCCCCGAGAGCATCGGTCTCACCCAGAACAACCTCAACATGACCTCCCGCTCCGGCCGCCACGTCATCAAGCACCGGATGGAGTCCATGGGCTACGCCGAGAGCAGCTACGACCTCGACGATCTCTACGCCAAGTTCCTCACCCTGGCCGACAAGAAGGGCCAGGTGTTCGACTACGACCTGGAGGCCCTCGCCTTCTTCAGCCAGATCCACGAGGAGCCCGAGCACTTCAAGCTGGAGTACCTCGGCGTGCAGAGCGGCAGCTCGGTGCTCGCCACCGCCTCGGTCAAGCTCAAGGTAGGCCAGGATCTGGTGTGCGAGGCCGCCACCGGCAACGGCCCGGTGGATGCGGTCTACCAGTGCATCAACCGCATCACCGGCTACGAGATCCGCATCGATAAATACGAACTCAAAGGCAAGGGCGAGGGCAAGAACGCCCTCGGCCAGGTGGACATCGTCGCCGAGTACAAGGGGCGCAAGTTCCACGGCATGGGGCTGGCCACCGACATCATCGAATCCTCGGCCCAGGCCCTGGTCCACGTGATCAACAGCATCTGGCGCGCGGACCAGGTCGCCGAGCAGATGGAGCGCAACCACACCATCAAATCGGAAACCGTCTGAGCCCGCCGCCGGACAAGATGACAACATGACATGGGGAGGACCGGGGCCAGGGCAGTGGCCCGGACCGGCCTCCCGGATGAAACGGAATCACACTATCAAGACGGAGAGAGTATGAGCAGTTATCGGATCGCAGTATTGCCGGGTGACGGCATTGGCCCGGAAGTGATGGCTGAGGCCATCAAGGTACTGGAAAAGGTGCAGACCAAATTCGGCTTCTCCCTCGACTATGACCGTCACGACGTCGGCGGCATCGCCATCGACAACCACGGCACACCGCTGCCCCAGAGCACGATCAAAGGCTGCGAAGCGGCCGATGCGGTGCTGTTCGGATCGGTGGGTGGCCCCAAGTGGGAGCACCTGCCGCCCAACGATCAGCCGGAGCGCGGTGCCCTACTGCCCCTGCGTGCCCACTTCAAACTGTTCTGCAACCTGCGCCCGGCCCGCATCTACACCGGTCTGGAGCAGTTCTCCCCGCTGCGTGCCGACATCTCCGATCGCGGCTTCGACATCGCCTGCGTGCGCGAGCTGACCGGCGGCATCTATTTCGGCCAGCCCAAGGGGCGTGAAGGGGAAGGCGCCACCGAGAAGGCCTTCGACACCGAGGTGTACCACCGCTTCGAGATCGAGCGCATCGCCAAGATAGCGTTTGAATCGGCCCGGGTGCGCAAGTCTAGGGTCACCTCCATCGACAAGGCCAACGTGCTCGCCTCCTCCATCCTGTGGCGCGAGGTGGTGACCGAGGTCGCCAAGTCCTACCCGGACGTCGCCCTGAACCACATGTACATCGACAACGCCACCATGCAGCTCATCAAGGATCCGTCCCAGTTCGACGTGCTGCTCTGCTCCAACCTGTTCGGTGACATCCTCTCCGACGAGTGCGCCATGATCACTGGCTCCATGGGCCTGCTCCCCTCCGCCAGCCTCAACGAATCCGGCTTCGGCCTGTTCGAGCCGGCCGGTGGCTCGGCCCCGGATATCGCCGGCAAGGGGATTGCAAATCCCATCGCCCAGATCCTCTCCGCCGCCCTGATGCTGCGTTACAGTCTCGGCCAGGAAGCCGCCGCCCAGGCCATCGAGCAGGCCGTGGCCCAGACCCTGGCAGAAGGCTATTTCACCGCCGACCTGCATCAGGCCAGCGCCACGCACCCGGTGCAGAGCACGGCCGACATGGGCAGCCAGATCGCCGCGCGCATCTGATCCCACGGCATCGATAACAAGGAAACCGAGCAATGTCCAAGACCCTCTATCAGAAAGTGTTCGACGCCCACGTGGTGCGGGAGGTGGAAGGGGAAACCCCTCTCATCTACATCGACCGTCATCTGGTGCATGAAGTGACCAGCCCCCAGGCATTCGACGGCCTGCGCGCCATGAACCGCCAGCTGCGTCGCCCGGATCTGACCTGGGCCACCATGGATCACAACGTCTCCACCACCACCAAGGACATCGCCGCCTCCGGCGAGATGGCCCGCATCCAGATGGAGACACTCGCCGCCAACTGCAAGGCGTTCGGGGTTCGTCTCTATGACTTGAACCACAAATATCAGGGCATCGTCCACGTGATGGGCCCCGAGCTCGGCATCACATTGCCCGGCACCACCATCGTCTGCGGTGACTCCCACACCGCCACCCACGGCGCCTTCGGCTCGCTCGCATTCGGTATCGGCACCTCCGAGGTGGAACACGTGATGGCCACCCAGACCCTGAAACAGGGCCGCGCCAGGACCATGCGTATCTCTGTCAACGGCAAGCTGGCCGCAGGCATCAGCGCCAAAGACGTGGTGCTCGCCATCATCGGCAAGGTGGGTCACGCAGGCGGGACCGGCTACGTGGTGGAGTTCGCCGGTGAAGCCATCGAGGGGCTCACCATGGAAGGGCGCATGACGGTGTGCAACATGGCCATCGAGCTCGGCGCCAAAGCGGGCATGATTGCCCCCGACCAGACCACCATCGACTACATCCGTGGCAAGGAGTTCGCTCCCAAGGGGGAGGCGCTGGAGCAGGCCATCGCCTACTGGCTGACCCTCAAGAGCGACGAAGGTGCCCACTTCGATGCCGAAGTGGTGCTCGACGCCGCCGACATCGCCCCGCAAGTGACCTGGGGAACCAACCCGGGCCAGGTGATTGCCGTCAATGAGCCCATCCCTGCACCGGAATCCTTCGCCGATCCGGTGGAGCAGCAGTCCGCCCGCAAGGCCCTCGCCTACATGGACCTGCAACCGGGTCAGAAGCTCTCCGACGTGGCCATCGACAAGGTGTTCATCGGTTCGTGCACCAACAGCCGCATCGAGGATCTGCGCGCTGCCGCCGCCATCGCCCGCGGTCGCAAGGTCGCCGCAGGGGTACAGGCCCTGGTGGTGCCGGGCTCCGAGCAGGTGAAGGCCCAGGCCGAGGCCGAGGGGCTGGACAAGATCTTCATCGAGGCAGGCTTTGAGTGGCGCTTGCCCGGCTGCTCAATGTGTCTGGCCATGAACAACGACCGGCTGCAACCGGGGGAGCGCTGCGCCTCCACCAGCAACCGCAACTTCGAGGGGCGTCAGGGTCGTGCCGGCCGCACCCACCTGGTGAGCCCGGCCATGGCCGCCGCCGCCGCAGTCACCGGCCGCTTCGCCGACATTCGTGCGCTGTAACGACAAGGAGAACATGATGACAGGTTTCAAACAGCATAAAGGGATCGTCGTTCCCCTCGACAGCGCCAACGTCGACACCGACGCCATCATTCCCAAGCAGTTCCTGCAGAAGGTGAACCGCATCGGCTTTGGCAAGCACCTGTTCCACGACTGGCGCTTCCTGGACGATGCAGGGGAGCAGCCCAACCCGGAGTTCGTGCTGAACAAACCGCAATTCGCCGGTGCCAGCATCCTGTTGGCCCGCGAGAACTTCGGCTGCGGCTCGAGTCGCGAGCACGCCCCCTGGGCGCTGGCGGACTACGGCTTCAAGACCATGATCGCCCCGAGCTTTGCCGACATCTTCTACGGCAACGCCATCAACAACGGCATGGTGCCGGTTCGTCTGAAGGAGGAGGAGGTCGACGCCCTGTTCCAGCTGGTCGCCGCCCAGCCGGGCATCGAGATCGAAGTGGATCTGGAGGCCAACCAGGTGCGTGCAGGCAGCCTCACGTTCGGCTTCGAAATCGACGAGTTCCGTCGCTACTGTCTGCTCAACGGGCTGGATGCCATCGGTCTGACCCTGCAGCACGAGGCCGCCATCAGCGCCTTCGAGGCGAAGCAGCCAAGCTGGATTTGACGAGCCTGCGACAAGAAAGCGAGTAGAATCAACAGGGAGCCGAGGCTCCCTGTTTTATTGTCGGGTCGCTGTACAAAGCCCGCCACCTCTGCATGTCCGACAGGAGACACCTATGTCCGCAAGGGGCGCCCTTTCATTGCTCTGCCTGCTGCTCAGCCTCCCGGCCCTGGGCGGGCAGACCTCTTTCACCAACAGTGGCGGTCAGCTCAACGTCGGCTGGCAGGACAGGGAGGGCAAGGCGCAGCAGCTCAGCTATCGGCTGGAGGCGGGCAAGCTGCCCCCTCTCATCGCTTACCGTCCGGCCAGGATGCAGGAAGACGTACTGCAAAGCCTGCTGCAACAGGCCCCCCTGGCGTTCCCCGAGGTGCAGTTCTCCCTCGTTCGCCCCGCCATGAGCCTCAGCATCAAGAGCCGCAACGCCGACAAGGCGCGGGAAGCCTCCCAATGGGTCAAGCCCGAGCAGGCCAAACTGGAGGCCGCCTGGCTCACGCAGCACTACTTCCAGCCCTTCACTGCCCCCGACGGCGCTCCCGCCATCAAGCAGGATCATGTGCGCATCGCCCTGGAGAGCCGGGACGAACTGGCCCCGTTGATGGAGCAGCTCAAGCAGGAAGGGGCCACCGAGACCGAGGCGCGCCAAAAGACGGTGGCCCACATGCTCGACTTCATCCAGGCCATCCCTTATCAACTGCTCGACAGCCAGTCGGGCCGCTCTGGCAAGGGGTTTCTGAGCCCGCGCCAGGTGCTGGAGCAGAACCGGGGAGATTGCGACAGCAAGGTGACCCTGATGGCCGCCCTGCTGGCCCAGGGGTATCCCGATCTCAAGCAGGCCATGGTGTTCGTGCCGGGACACGCCCTGCTGGGGGTGGCCCTGCCAGCCAAACCGGGAGACGCCACCTTGAGCCGGGCGGGGGAGATCTACCTCCTGATGGAGCCGACCGGCCCGGCCCAGCTGCCCATGGGCCAGCTCGCGCCCACCAGCAAGACGCTGGTCGACAGCGGCCAGTTGAGCGTGCAGCCGGTGCAGGATGAGGGGAAATGAGACAGGCCAGCCCATGGCTGGCCTGTCTCGAGGAGGACGGGCGCCCGGGTCTCAGGTGAGGGAGAGAAACTCCAGCGCCAGCAGGAGACCGTCTTCTTCCTCCAGCACCCGCACGATGCGAGCCTGGGCCTCGAAGGGAGGCAGAAGATTGCTGCTGGTCGCCAGGCTCACCCGGATGGGCTGGGCCAGATCGAACGCGTGCTTGTTCACCTCGACGCCCATGCCGTTGGCGCTGAGATCCCGGCAGACCCCCTCCAGCACCTGCTGATGCTGGAACAGGGTGACGGGGGCATTGATGACCATGCGCTGGAAGGCACGTCTTTCCTTGGTGCTGGTGATCACTGGGGACTTCCTCCTTGGTGGTGGCTCGCACGATGCGGCCCGTGAAACATAGTGCTGGCCTCCCCCCAGGAACGCCAATACAATGCGATGCGTTGCTCAAACGGGGTGCGGTTTACCGCTGAGATTATACCCGTGAACCTGATCCAGATAATGCTGGCGGAGGAATTTGAGGCATGGCGCGCGTTTTTTGTGCCCTCATCCGCCGGCGCTCACCACACGCGAGGTGCCATTGATGAGCACCCCGACATCCACAGGAGTGCCATTGATGAAGACCCTGCTGCTGATCGCCACCAGCCTGCTCTCTGCCCAGGCGTTTGCCGCCGACACCCTCACCGTCTACACCTACGGCTCCTTCGCCGCCGAATGGGGGCCGGGCCCCAAGATCAAGCAGGCCTTCGAGAAGGAGTGCGGCTGCACCCTCAATCTGGTGCCCCTCGAGGATGGCGTCGCCATCCTCAACCGGCTGCGGCTGGAAGGCCAGCACAGCAAGGCCGACATGGTGCTGGGGCTGGACGATGCCCTCATCAGCGAGGCCAAACAGAGCGGCCTGTTCGCCCCCCATTCCACCAGGCTCGATGGCCTCAAGGTGCCGGGTGGCTGGCAAGACGACACCTTTGTCCCCTATGACTACGGCTACTTCGCCTTCGTCTATGACAGCAACAAGCTCAAGCAGCCCCCCAAGAGCCTGAAGGAGCTGGTGGCGCGCCCCGATATCAAGGTGATCTATCAGGATCCCCGCACCTCCACCCCTGGTCAGGGGCTGATGCTCTGGATGAAGTCGGTCTACGGGGATGAGGCCCCTGCCGCCTGGGCCACGCTTGCCAAAAAGACGGTCACCGTCACCAAGGGGTGGTCAGAGGCCTACGGCATGTTTCTCGACGGCGAGGCGGACATGGTGCTCTCCTACACCACCTCCCCCGCCTATCACCTGATCGCCGAAAACAAGCCCCAGTACCGGGCGGCCGCGTTCGAGGAGGGGCACTACCGCCAGGTGGAAGTGGCGGCCAAGCTCAAGGGCGCCACACAGGGCAAACTGGCTGACCAGTTCCTGCAATTCATGGTGAGCCCCGCCTTCCAGAACGAGATCCCCGGCGGCAACTGGATGTATCCGGTGACAGACGTGGTGCTGCCCAAGGGGTTCGAACAGATGATCACCGTAGCTAAGCCGCTCACCTTCAGCTCTGACGAGGTGGCCGCCAACCGCAAGGGGTGGATCCGCGAATGGCTGCAAGCCGTCACCCAGTGAGTTCAGGTCGTCGTTCCCTCTGGTGGCTGCCCGGCAGTGCAGCCACCCTGGTCATCCTGCTGCTCTCCATTGGGCCGCTGGTCGCCCTGTTGTGGCAGGCGGGGGCCCTCTCCCCCCGCGCCCTGCTAGGCGATCCCTACCTGCGCCACGTGCTGGGTTTCAGCCTCTGGCAGGCACTGCTCTCCACCCTGCTGAGCCTGGTGCTTGCCATCCCGGTGGCCAGGGCCCTGGCGCGACGCCGTTTCACCGGACGCCGCCTGCTGCTCAAGCTGTTCGGCCTCTCCCTGGTGCTACCGGTCATCATCGCCATCTTCGGCATGGTGGCGGTGCACGGTCGCCAGGGCTGGCTGCCGCAACTGCTGCACGGCCTGGGCCTGGACCCCGGCAACTATCTCTATGGCCTGTTCGGCATCCTGCTGGCCCATGTCTTCTTCAACATGCCGCTGGCCGCCCGCCTCATCCTGCAGAGCATAGAGAGCATCCCCGAGTCCTCCTGGCGCCTCGCCAGTCAGCTCGGCATGCGCTCCTCCCACATCTTCCGGCTGCTAGAGTGGCCGCTCATCCGCGGCATCTTGCCGGGGCTAGCCAGCCTCATCTTCATGCTCTGCTTCACCAGCTTCACCACAGTGCTGGCGCTCGGGGGCGGCCCCAAGTCCACCACACTGGAGGTAGCTGTCTACCAGGCGCTGCGCTTTGACTTCGATCTCGCCACCGCTGGCGGGCTCGCCCTGGTGCAACTGCTGCTGACCCTGGCCCTGCTCCTGCTGCAACACAAGCTGCAGACCACCCCGGCCAGTCGCCTCACCAGCCGTCGCCCCTGCCTGCGTCCCGACAGACACCAGAAGGGCAGCGCTCTGGTGGATGGGCTGGCCCTGACCATGGGGCTCGCCATTTTCCTGCCGCCCCTGCTGGCCATCGTGGTCGCCGGGTTCAACCCCGGTCTGCTGGCGGCGCTCGGCTCACCCCGGCTGTGGCAGGCAGGGGGGCAGTCTCTGGGCATAGCCCTGGCGGCGGGCTCCCTGGCCACCCTGCTCGG
This sequence comes from Aeromonas sp. R10-1, assembly GCF_040908465.1. Classification (NCBI taxonomy): domain Bacteria; kingdom Pseudomonadati; phylum Pseudomonadota; class Gammaproteobacteria; order Aeromonadales; family Aeromonadaceae; genus Aeromonas; species Aeromonas sp. R10-1. Next base: position 7,343 of record NZ_JBFODT010000013.1, on the reverse strand, counting down.
CGCCGGACTGCTGCTCACCAGCCGGCATCTGAGGGTGCGGGATCGCAAACGGCGGGCCGCCGCCCTGTGGGAAGCCTGCGGCTCCATGATCCTGATGATCCCGGCGGTGGTGCTCTCCACCGGCCTCTTCATCCTGTTCATGCCTTTCACCGACGTCTTTGCCCTGGGCCCCTGGCTGGTGGTGCTGGTCAACGCCCTGATGGCGCTGCCCTATGTGCTGCGCACCCTCTCGGCCCCCATGCAACTGGTGGTGCACCAGTACGATCGGCTGGCGGACAGCCTGGGGGTGCGCGGCCTGCATCGCCTGCGCCTGGTGGAGTGGCCCCTGCTGCGCCGTCCGCTGGCCCTGGCCATGGCGCTCTCGATGATATTGTCCCTCGGGGATCTCGGGGCCATCGCCATGTTCGGCAGCCAGACCCTCACTACCCTGCCCTGGCTGCTCTATCAACAGCTCGGCAGCTACCGGCTGACCGAGGCGGCCGCCACCGCCCTGCTGCTGCTCACCCTCTGCTTCTCCCTGTTCTGGCTGGTGGAGCGGGGACTGGGAGGCAGGCATGTGGATCACTGATCCCCGGCGGCATTGCCGCCTCCCTACCCCCAGGATCCGGCCGGGCACGCCTCTGGGGCGCCCCTTGGGGCAGTCACTCACGCTGCCTTTCATCAATTTTTCTTACTTGTTGTTCTATAAAGCCACATTCAGGAGCCAAACATGCTGGTAATTGAGGAACTGGTCACCAGTTATCCCGACTGGCAGGTGACCTTCAGCGCGACCTTGCCCAAGGGGGAGATCACCGCCCTCATCGGTCCGAGCGGCGCCGGCAAGTCCACCCTGCTCGGCATGATCGCGGGCTTCGTGCCGGTGGAGTCGGGCACCCTCACCTTCGACGGCCAGGATCTGCTGTCACTGGGCCCCGCCGAGCGCCCGGTCACCACCCTGTTCCAGGATCACAACCTCTTCCTGCACCTGTCGGTGTTCGACAACATCGCCATCGGCCTGCATCCCGGCCTGCGCTTGAATTCGGCCCAGAAAAGGCAGGTGCAGGAGGCCGCTGACAAGGTGGGCCTGGGGGAGATGCTGACGCGCCTGCCGGAGCAGCTCTCCGGCGGCCAGCAGCAGCGGGTGGGGCTGGCCCGCGCCCTGGTGCGGGGCAGGCCGCTGCTGCTGCTGGACGAGCCCTTCTCGGCCCTCGATCCGGCCCTGCGCCGGGAGATGCTGGCGGAGGTCGCCCGCCTCGCCTGCGAGCAGGGCATCACCGTGCTGATGGTCTCTCACAACCCCGAGGATGCCCAGCTCATCGCCGATCAGGTGCTCTTCATCGACGCGGGACGCATCGCCTTGCAGGGCAAGCCGGATATCCTGCACAGTAGCGATCACCCCGGGCTGCTACGCTACCTGGGCCGCGCTCTGGCGCCACAGTGAAGGGCTGACAAGCTGATGGTATCTCCCTGTCGTTCCCAGGACGATGCCCAGCTCATCGCCGATCAGGCGCTCTTCATCGACGCAGGGCGCATCGCCTTGCAGGGCAAGCCGGATATCCTGCACAGCAGCGATCACCCCGGGCTGCTGCGCTACCTGGGCCGACCGAGAGAGGCATGAGATAGGCGGGATCAAAAAAGGGGAAGCCGTCCGGCTTCCCCTTTCTCATGCAGAGATCCCGTCAAATCAGAGATTTTCCTCGGCGAACGAAGCCAGCCTGCTGCGCACCACCCCGTTCAGGAAGATGTTGGCACTGCCGTCGAAGTCCTTGAACCGCTCGACGATGTAGGTCAGCCCCGAGGTCACCGGGCTCAGGTAGTTGGAGTCTATTTGTGCCAGGTTGCCGGAGCAGACGATCTTGGTCCCCTCCCCGCAGCGGGTGATGATGGTCTTGATCTGGGACGCGGTCAGGTTCTGGCACTCATCCAGCAGCACGAAGGTGTTCTGGATGCTGCGCCCGCGCATGAAGTTGACCGATTTGAACTGGATATTGGCCTTCTCCATGATGTAGCTGAGCGACCCGCTCATGTTCTCGTCCTGCTTGTGCAGCACCTCCAGGGTGTCGGTCACCGCCGCCAGCCAGGGCATCATCTTCTCCTCCTCGGTGCCGGGCAGGAAGCCGATGCTCTCGGCAATTTCCGGGGTATTGCGGGTGACGATCACCTTCTCGTAGATCCCCTTCTCGATCACCAGCTCCAGCGCCGCCGCCATGGCGAGCAGGGTCTTGCCGCAGCCCGCCGGGCCGGTCAGGATCACCAGGTCGATATGCGGATCCAGCAGGGCATCCAGCGCCATGCCCTGATAGACGTTCTTGGGATGCACTCCCCAGGCCTTGCGGGACATCAGCCGCTCGCGGCCGAGATCTTTCAGGCGGATCTTGTTGCCGTCGTGGCTCAGCACCCGCGCGGCAAAGAAGTTCTCCTCGTCCAGGAGGTACTGGTTGACGTGGACTCCCTCCAGCAGGTTGGCATCGATGACGTGGACCGTATCGCGGCCATGGGTTTCGCTGTCGCACTCACCGACCCGCTCCCAGAAGCTGCCGGGCACCACCTGGAAGCCCTTGGCGAGCAGGCGGATGTCGTCGATGAGCTGGTCGCTGCGGTAATCCTCCACATGGGCAAGACCTGCTCCCTTGGCCTTGAGGCGCATGTTGATGTCTTTGGTGACCAGCACCACCTGACGCTTCATCTCGTGCTTTTGCAGGTAAAGGGCGGCGTTGATGATGCGGTTGTCCGCCTCCTTGTCGGTGAACACCTCGGCATCCTGAGGCAGATGGTGGTCGCTGAAGATGGAGATACGACCGCTCGCCTCGCCGGCCAGCGCCACTCCTTGCACTATCTGCTCCGGAGTCGCATCGCGGAAGACATCTTCCAGGGCACGGATGGCGATGCGGGCATCACGGCTGACGTCCTTCTGGCGATCCTTGATGTTGTCGAGCTCTTCGAGCACCGTCATGGGGATGAGCACGTCGTGCTCTTTGAAGGAGTAGATGGCGAGGGGTTCGTGAAGCAGAACGTTGGTATCCAGGATAAACAGCTTTCGGTCCGTGTTGTCCATAAGCATCCTCCTTGGCACTGAAGGTGCCACGTGTGTGAATCTCAGATGTCATTGAAACCACACGGCCGTGACAGTTTTATTACCCCCAACGCTACGCCCGAATTTACCGGTGCGCAACAAATCGCTGCCATCATGGGCGTCGTTCGAACATAAAATCAGCAATGAAAAGGCCGGCATGTTGCCGGCCTTTGGTGGCAATCAGCACCTCAACCGCACTTGGAATCCCCGCAATTGAGACAGGTCATGCAGCCATCCTTTTGCACCAGCGCCTTGGTGTGGCACTTGTAGCAGAGCGCGGCACTGGGTGGGAAACCGCTGCCCGCCGGCTGCTCTTCTGCCTGTTGCTGTGCCTGCAATTGCGCCTGCTTCTCGGCCAGGAACGCCTGCTGGTGCTCGTCCAGCCCGGGCACCTTGAGCATGCCGATCTCGGTGAGATGGGTTTCGATCACGTTGCCAATTTCGGCGATGAGAGAGGGCACGTACTTGCCCTTATTCCAGTAGCCCCCTTTGGGATCGAACACGGAGCGCAACTCCTCCACCAGAAAGGTGACGTCCCCTCCCTTGCGAAACACCGCCGAGATGATGCGGGTCAGCGCCACTATCCACTGATAGTGCTCCAGGCTCTTGGAGTTGATGAAGATCTCGAACGGGCGCCGGGTCTCGTGCACCGTGCCCTCGTTGAGAATGATGTCGTTGATGGTGATGAACAGCGAGTGCTCGGAGACATGCTCCGGCGTTTTCAGCTTGTAGGTGGTGCCCATCAACCGTTCCGGGCGCAGCACGGTTTCATGCATGTGCACCACGTCATCCTTGGGCGTCGGCGCATCTTGCGGCTCATCCCGGGTTTTTACCTTGTAGGCGACGATTTTTCTGTCGATCTTCTTGACCATGTCTCGTCCTCAGAACTTGCCGTAATAGCCTTCTTTCAAGGCGTCATAGAGATTGGCTGCGGTGTGCAGCTCGCCATCGTATTCGATCTCCTCGTTCCCCTTCGCCGTGATGACGGTGCCATCTTCCAGGGTGAACTCGTAACTGGTGTTCTCCAGATCCTTCTCCTTCACCAGCACGCCCTGGAAGGCGGCCGGGTTGAAGCGGAACGTGGTACAGCCCTTGAGGCCGGAGTCCGAGGCATAGAGGTAGATATCCTTGAACTGCTCGAACGGAAAATCGGTCGGCACGTTGGCGGTCTTGGAGATGGAGGAGTCGATCCAGCGCTGGGCCGCCGCCTGGATATCCACGTGCCCGGTCGGCGTGACGTCGTCCGCGGTGATGAAGTAATCCGGCAGGCGGCTACCCTCCTCCTCGGCATAGGGCATGGCGGCCGGGTTCACCAGCTCGCGATAGGCCAGCAGCTCGAAGGAGTAGACATCCACGCTCTCCTTGCTCTTCTTGCCCGGCTTGATGACATTGCGGCTGTAGTGGTGGGCAAAGCTCGGCTCGATGCCGTTACTGGCGTTGTTGGCGAGCGACAGGGAGATGGTACCGGTCGGCGCTATGCTGCTGTGATGGGTGAAGCGTCCACCCACCTCAGCCAGCTCGGCCACCAGAGCGGGATCCACCTCGGCCACCTGCTGCATGTAGCGGCTGTAGCGGGCATGCAACACCTTGCCCTTCACCTTGTCGCCGAGCTTGATGCCATCTGCCGCCATTTCGGGGCGCAGACGCAGCATCTTGCCGGTGACTTCGAACTCCTGCTCCATGATGGGGGCCGGCCCCTTCTCCTTCGCCAGACGCAGAGACTCCTGCCAGCCGGTCATCGCCAGCTCCTGGGAGACCTGTTCGGTGAAGGCGACGGAGGCCGCAGAGCCGTACTTGATGCGCAGCATGGTGAGGGTCGAGCCCAGCCCCAGGAAGCCCATGCCGTGGCGACGCTTGGCGGTGATCTCCTCGCGCTGCTTGGCCAGCGGCAGCTGGTTTATCTCCACCACGTTGTCGAGCATACGGGTGAAGATGGCCACCACCTTGCGAAACGCGGGCCAGTCGAAGGCGGCCTGCTCGGTGAAGGGATCGCGCACGAAGGTGGTCAGGTTGACCGAGCCCAGCAGACAGGCCCCATAGGGCGGCAGAGGCTGTTCACCGCAGGGGTTGGTGGCACGGATCTCTTCGCAGAACCAGTTGTTGTTCATCTGGTTCACCTTGTCGATCAGGATGAAACCGGGCTCCGCATAGTCGTAGGTAGAGGTCATGATGACGTTCCACAGCTTGCGCGCGGGCAGGGTCTTGTAGACCTTGCAGGCCACCTGGCCCAGCTCGTTGATCACCACACCCTCCTTGTTGGGCCAGTCCGCCCAGACCACCCTCGCAGGGTCATCCAGCGCGATGCCATCCTGCTCCACCTCCTTGGCGGTGTAGGGGAAGATCAGTTGCCAGGGGGCATCCTCCTTCACCGCACTGACGAACTCTTCCGTGATGAGCAGGGAGAGGTTGAATTGACGCAGGCGACCATCCTCCCGCTTGGCCTGGATGAACTCGACGACATCGGGGTGACGGATATCCATGGTGCCCATCTGGGCGCCACGACGGCCACCGGCAGAGGAGACGGTAAAGCACATCTTGTCGTAGATATCCATGAAGGAGAGCGGCCCGGAGGTATAGGCCCCCGCTCCCGAAACGAAGGCTCCGCGCGGTCGCAGGGTTGAAAAATCATAGCCGATGCCACAACCCGCCTTCAGGGTCAGCCCCGCCTCGTGCACCTTGCCGAGGATATCGTCCATCGAATCCTCAATGGTGCCGGAGACGGTGCAGTTGATGGTGGAGGTCGCCGGCTTGTGCTCAAACGCCCCGGCGTTGGAGGTGATACGGCCCGCCGGAATAGCACCATTGCGCAGGGCCCACAGGAAGGGTTCATACCAGGTGTCGGGGTCGCGCTCCTGCGCAGCCAACGCGCGAGCGACACGCTGGTAGGTCTCGTCGATGGAGCCGTCGATGGGGGCGCCATCCTTGCTCTTGAGACGATACTTGCTGTCCCAGATCTCGAGAGACGTCTCCTGCAGAGGGATCTGGCGGCTGGCGGTGACGCCCTCCAGTACCGGAATGGATTTAGCCATGGTCAATCAACCTCCTGTGAATGGGGCAATATCGTGACAAGAATACTACCAGTAGTAAATTTAAGAACTTAAAACACAATATGTTGTGATTCATCCGTCGTAAGGGCGCCGATTCTATCCTAAAAAAATGCCCCGGCCAGCAGATTTCTGGGCCAGGGCATTTAACCGGTTCAATTTCCGAGAGATTTAAAGCGAGAGACTATCTCAGGGTTTCTTGACGTATACGCTCGGTGTCTCACCCGCCATATTCAGATAGAACTCATAGACGCCATCCGCCTCGGGCGAGAACTTCATGTCCTCATACTTGGAGCACGGGTTGACTGGTACAGGTTCCCCGCCGAGCACGGCAACGCCATCGCTCGGGCTCTTGTAACCGAAGTTGGTGCCACAACTCCAGCCGGAGTCGGCAAACTTGAACTTGTAAGGAGCCCACTCTTTCTTGAGCGTCCCCTTGGCCATATAGAGCTTGTCGGCAACCTTGACGACCTTGCTTTCGTCGGTGGCCATCCAGTCGTTCATCTCACCACGCAGGTAGATGGACTTGCCGCCGAAGTCGCTGTTGTCCGCCGCCGCCTGCTCTGCACCACCATTGGATGCGCAACCGCCTAATACCAGGGTTCCCGCCGCCAGCATCATCGTTACTGTTCTTTTGAACATGTGTCCATTCCTCAAATTATTGTGATTCCTTGGTCCATCGATGTGGACCCGGGAATTAAACCAGAGCAGGCATGACAAGAAAGGTAGAAGCATCACATTCTGTGCTTTTTATATCCAGAATGCAGGCTTTCGAATAGATGTTGAGCAGAGACAGGCCACAAACAAGTCGATATTGGCTGGGATGATGAATGCGAGTATCAGAAAACACGGCGAGAAACAGCACCATAGTGCCCGTTTGCCCTCCAGTGAGGGCTAAATTTCAGGCAATAAAAAAACCCCGCTCGAGTGAGCGGGGTTTCTTGTATTGGGTGCCTGGCAGTGTCCTACTCTCGCATGGCGAATGCCACACTACCATCGGCGCTACCGCGTTTCACTTCTGAGTTCGGCATGGGATCAGGTGGTTCCACGGCGCTATTGCCGCCAGGCAAAATCTTAATCTAGAAAGCTGACGTGAATAACGACTTGGTCATTATCACTGAATTAGTAGTTCGTTCATTCGCTACAAGGCCCAGAACACTTCTTGGGTGTTGTATGGTTAAGCCTCACGGGTAATTAGTATGGGTTAGCTCAACGTATCGCTACGCTTACACACCCCACCTATCAAC
>NZ_JBFODT010000012.1:0-2080 GCF_040908465.1 Aeromonas sp. R10-1 | reverse complement strand
GTGCTCTCCTGGGCGAAGTCGGCATCCATGATGCGGCCGTTCGCCATGTCGGTGTTCTCTTTCATGTTGGAGAGGTTGTTGACGGTGTGCTCCAGTCGGTTGATGTTGGCACCGAACTGGGAACGGGCGGTACCGATGGCATCCAGGGCGTCTTCCATCTTGGTGATCTGCGCATTGAAGGCAGTGGAGGCCAGGGCAGTGGCCGCCACATCGGCGGTGGCAAAATCGGTTTGCGCGGTATCAATGGCTGCGTTGACGGCCTGAACATTGGTGCTGGCATCCACATCCAGCTTCTCGGCGGCGGAACCACCGATCTGGAAGGTCACTGCCGCGGCACCGAACTTGCCCGCATCGCTGATCAGAGCCTGACCACCAAACTTGGTGTTGTCGCTGATGTTCTTCAGCTCGGCAGACAGCTCTTTCATTTCGGTGCCCATGGCCAGACGGTCTTCCGCGCTCGCGGTGCCGTTGGCGCCCTGGGTGGCCAGGTCTTTCATGCGCTGAACGATGTTGGTCATCTCGTCCATGGCACCTTCGGCGGTCTGCATCATGGAGACGGCGTCCTGGGCGTTGCGCATGCCGACCTTCTGGCCGTTGGACTGGGCTTGCAGACGGGTGGCCATCTGCAGACCGGCGGCGTCATCGGCGGCGGAGTTGATGCGCAGACCGGTACCCAGGCGCTGCATGGCGGTGCCCAGCATCTTGTTGGTGTTGTTCAGCTGGTTCTGAGTGGTCAGAGAAGCGAAATTGGTATGAATGGACAAACCCATGATCTATTCCTCGAAGAAGGCTGCTACCGCAGCGGATAACCGTACGAAGGAGAGAAGCGACAGGTGCGAGGCAAGACTTGAGCTGCGGGTGAAAAATATGATGAAAAAGGGGGCGCGGGAGAAGCAGGGAGGGGAAACAGGAACAAGGCACCCACCGGGGAGATGGGTGCCGCCAGCATCAACGCAGCAGGGAGGTCACCATGCCGGTCATCTGGTTGGAGTTGGACAGCACGGACATGCCAGCCTGCATCAGCATCTGGTTCTTGGTCATGTTGGTGCTCTCCTGGGCGAAGTCGGCATCCATGATGCGGCCGTTCGCCATGTCGGTGTTCTCTTTCATGTTCGAGAGGTTGTTGACGGTGTGCTCCAGACGGTTGATGTTGGCACCGAAGGAAGAACGAACAGCACCAATTTGATCAAGCAGGTTGCTTGTGGCGGTAATCGCGTCACTGGCTTTGGTTTGATCACCAATACCCGCGACAATATCAGCGTCCGCAATACCGCTAGTTGCTGTAGTGCCAGTAAGGTCCTTCATCGCGGTAGCTACATCAACCTTCAATGTTTCAGTGCTAGAGCCACCAATCTGGAAAGTCACACCAGTGGCGACCTCAAACGAACCACCCTTCAACAGCTTCTGGCCACCAAAGCTGGTGTTGTTAACAATATTACCCAGCTCCTTGGTCAGTTCGCCGAACTCGGCGTTCAGGGCGGTATAGTCATCGGCGCTGGTAGTGCCGTTCGCACCCTGGGTGGCCAGGTCCTTCATGCGCTGGACGATGTTGGTCATCTCGTCCATGGCGCCTTCGGCAGTCTGCATCATGGAGATGGCATCCTGGGCGTTGCGCATACCGACCTTCTGGCCGTTGGACTGGGCTTGCAGGCGGGTAGCCATCTGCAGACCGGCCGCGTCGTCGGCGGCGGAGTTGATGCGAAGACCGGTACCCAGGCGCTGCATGGCGGTGCCCAGCATCTTGTTGGTGTTGTTCAGCTGGTTCTGAGTGGTCAGAGAAGCGAAGTTGGTATGAATGGACAAACCCATGATCTATTCCTCGAAGGAGGCTGCTACCGCAGCGGATAACCGTACGAAGGAGAGAAGCGACAGGTGCGAGGCAAGACTTGAGCTGCGGCTGAAAAATACGATGAAAAAGAGAGCGCGGGAGGAGCAGGGTGGAGAAACAGGAAAAAAGCACCCATCGGGGAGATGGGTGCCACCAGCATCAACGCAGCAGGGAAGTCACCATGCCGGTCATCTGGTTGGAGTTGGACAGCACGGACATGCCAGCCTGCATCAGCATCTGGTTCTTGGTCAT
>NZ_JBFODT010000011.1:0-87934 GCF_040908465.1 Aeromonas sp. R10-1 | reverse complement strand
CCAGCCCGGCCTGAATGGCCTCACCAGCGGCGGCCAGCCGACCCACTATCAGGTCAACGGCAACGTCATCACCCTGCTGGATGCGGGCGGCAAGACCATTCTGACCGTGACCCTGGGGCTGGATGGCAAGTACCAGGTGGTGCTCGACGGCGTGCTGGATCAACCGGCCAGCACCAACAGCGTCAATCTGGGGCTGCAGGTGCAAGGCACCGACTTTGACGGGGACAAGAGCAACCTTGGCACCCTCAATATTCATATCACCGACGGCGTGCTGCCCCAGGTCGACCCCGTCTCCCTCACCCTGGTGGAGGACAGCGACTGGAGCGCAGCCCAGACCCTCACCGGGGATCTGGCCATCACCGCCGGGGCCGACCCTCTGGTCAACATCGCATTCGATGCCAGCCAGCCCGGCCTGCAGGGGCTCACCAGCGGCGGCCAGCCCGTGGTCATCACCATCAGCGGCAACAGCATCAGCGGCACCGTCAACGGCCAGAACGTCTTCACGTTGACGCTGGATCAGAACGGTCACTACGTCTTCACCCTGAACCAGCCGCTGGATCAGGGGAGTGCAGACAGTCTACTCAAGGCGGGCTTTACCCTGACCGACAGTGACGGAGATAAAGTCTCCTCCACCCTGAGCGTTGCCATCGGCGACGGGGCCAATCCGGTCATCAGCGCCGTGACCGGCACCGAGATGACGGAGGCGAACCAGGGGGCGAAGGATGTGGTGAGCCACATGAGCTTCACCGTGAACCACGGTTCCGATGCCTTGGCGCCCGATAGCCTCAAGTTCGATATCGCAGCCATTCAGCAGAGCCTGGATGGCAAGTACAGCAGCCACGGCAGCCCGGTTACCTTCACCCTGGATGCCAGCGGCGAGCTGGTGGGGACCAGCGCGGACGGCCGCGAGGTGCTGCGGGCCGAGCTGGATTTGGTGGAGAGCAACGGCAACTGGAGCGTCACCGCCAAGGTGACCCTGGGGGCCGAGCTGGATCACCAGGGCAGCGAATCCCTCGACCTGCCGCTCACCGTCACCCTGACCGACAAGGATGGGGACAGGGTCTCCACCGACTTGCCGCTCACCATCAAGGACGGCCATGCACCGCACTTCGTGGCGGGCAGCGGGGTGAGCCTGGATGAGCGTGGGCTCGACGGCAGTAATACTCTGACCGGCACCGGCCACTTCCAGGTCAATGCGGGCTCGGATCGGGTGAGCGAGGTGTCGTTTGCCGACATCAGCGAGCAACCAGCGCTGACCGCCCTGGGCCAGAGCGTCAAATACGAGCTGGTCGACGGCGATGCCAGCATCCCGGGCAACCAGGTGCTGAAAGGCTATGTGGAAGTCAATGGCCAGCGCGTCGAGGTGCTTCAGATCGAACTGGTGGGCAAGCTGGACAACGCCGCCAGCAACGGCTTTGACTATAAGGTGACCCTCTATCAGGGGGTTCACCAGAGCGGTGGCACTGCGACCGACCTGCCGTTCAAGCTCAACATCGTCGACAGCGACAAGGGCAGCGGCAACAACGACAGCACCACGGGTACCCTCAACATCCGCATTTCGGAAGGGGCCAACCCGACCCTCACCCTGACCGGCGTGACCCTGAGCGAGGGGCGCTTCGATGGCGCCGCCAACAACCAGACCGGCGATGATCAGCATGCCAGCGGCACCCTGACCATCACGGCGGACTCCGATCCTGTGGTGGACGTGCGGCTGACCCTCTCGGGCCAAGTCGTGGATGGGAGTGGCAAGGCCATCACCCACAACGGCGAGACCCTCACCTGGCAAGAGGTGGCGGGCAGCAACGGCCACGGTTTCCAGGCAGTGACCGCGAGCGGCACCCTGGTGCTGACGGTGACCCTGCCGAGCGTGCCGGGGCGCATCGAAGCCCACACCCAGGCAACCCTCGATTACCAGGTGACGGTACACACCAACCTGGATCACGGTGCCGACGACAAGCTCACCCTGAGCCTGCCGGTCAAGGTGACCGACAGCGACGGCAGTGTGATCACCGGCAGCACCACGGCGGTGATCACCGATGCGGCGGATCCCGTGATCACCGCCATCGAGGGGGTGACCGTCAAGGAGTCGGACCTCAACGGGGGCAGTGGCCAGCATGGGGGTACCAGCCCGTCAGGCACGGGAGAGGTTGCCATCGGCCAGGTGACGATCGCCGCCGGGAGTGACCGGGTGGTTTCCCTGCAACTGGATGTAGCCCGCTTCAACGCCCTCAATACCCTGACGTCGGGGGGCAAGGCGGTCACCATTGGGGCAAACAGCCAGCCGGGTGTCTACCTTGGCAAGGACAGCGCAGGCAAGCTCATCTTCAAGCTGACCCTGGATGTGTCCGGCCGCTACACCTTCGAGCTGACCGGCAACCTGGATCACAGCGTCCAGGGCAAGGATCTGCTGGATATCCAGCTGCCATTGCAGGCACGGGACAGTGATGGGGATCTGAGCGCCGAAGTGATCGGCCATGTGAGCGTGCAGGATGACGTACCCGTGGCCGTGGACGCGAGCAAGACCCTGAATGAAGGGGCGAAAGTGACCGGCGATCTGCTGGCCACTGCCAGCGAGGGGGCGGATGATGCGGTGGTGAGAGCGGTGACCATCAATGGCACCGAGCACCCCATCGCCGCCACGGGCAACACCACCATCTCGGTGACAGATGGCACGGGGCAGATCATCGGCACCCTGGTGATCAATGCCGAGGGTGACTACAGCTTCACCGCCAAATCAGGCATCGATCACAGCAACAGCACCCTGGTACAGCAGATAGGCTTCCACCTGGTGGATGGCGACGGAGATACCGACGACGGTCTTCTGACCCTGACCATCCGGGACGAGGCTGGCAAGCTCACCGTGAGCGCAGTCACCGGCCAGGAGGATGCGGGGGCGAGCGATCCGGGCCAGGGGATCCCCATCACCATGAACCTGGATGTGGGGGATTTCGATCGGGGCGAGCATGTGGAGCAGTTGCTTATCCAGGCGCCAGCCAACGCCCAGGGCACCTTCTATTTCAACGGCGTCGCACTGACCACCATCACCCAGGGGGGCAAGACCTGGTATGAGGTGCCGCCCGCGGCCATGGTGGCGGTGGCCAACACCGATGACAAGTTCCAGCTCACCGGTGTCACTTTTGTGCCAAACCACGACTACTCGAGCTACAACAACGGAGGTGCTCCGCTGCGCTTCCCGGTGCAGTTGCAGGTAGGCGTCACCGAGGGGAGCAAGCCCCCGGTGCTGACCGGCAATCTGGACATCACGGTGCAGGGCATTGCCGACAAACCCCTGTGGGATGCGGGCAGCACGCACCAGCACTACACCACGGACGAGGACAGCAGCGGCATCGCCCTCAACGTCAAGGCGGGCCTCACCGATACGGACGGCTCCGAGACCCTGAGCTACCAGATAGAGTGGGCCTCCGGCCAGGGCACGCTGACCCTGAATGGCAAGGTGCTCACTCCGGGGGCGAACGGCCTCTATACGGTGGCCGGTGGCGACATCAACAAGGTGACCGTGGTGCCCGGCAAGGACTACAGCGGTGACATCAAGCTCATTGTGACCCCGGTGAGCACGGAGAAGACCCCGGTGGTGACCGGCAAGGAGACGGCCCTCGGCGATCCGCTGGAGGTGATTGTCAACGTAAACCCGCTGGCGGACGACGCCAAGCTGACGGTGCGCGAGATCCAGGGCAAGGAAGATACCCTGATCGATCTGGGCAGCAAGATTGGGCTCGCCCATCTGGGAGACACCACGGATGGCTCCGAGCAGCTGTTCGTGCGCATCAGCGGCCTGCCCGCCGGTGCCACCCTGCTGCTTGGCGGGGTGGCGGTCACTCTGGATGCCAACGGCTATTACGAGGTGCCCTATGACCGCATCAATGACCTCAAGCTGCTGCCGCCCAAAAACAGCAACGTCGATTTCGATCTCACCATCAAGGGGGTGGTGAAGGACACCGCCATCCTGACCGATGCCAGCGGCCAGACCCACACCGTGGTGAACGAGAAGGAGACCGGCAGCCAGAGCCTGCACGTGGATCTGGTGGGGGTAGTGGATGAACCTCATTTCGATCTCAATACCACCGACTGGACCCAGGATGGCAACGGCTACAGCATCACCATCCAGGAGGATGGCCGGGCACCGCTGGACTTCAAGCTCACCTCGGGGGAGTGGACGGATACCCCGCTCGATCACTCGGAAACCCTCAACCTGGTGCTGGAAGGGCTGCCGGAAGGGGCCAGGGTATTCGACGGCAGTGGCAAGGAGCTGACCCTGACCTTCGCCGGGCTCGATGGCAAGGGCAATCCTCTCTATCAGGTGGATGTGACCAGCCTTGGCAACCTGGAGATCCAGCCGCCCCCCAACAGCACTGCCGATCTGCACCTGGTCGGCCACGTGGTGGTGACCGAGAACGACGGCGATCACAAGAGCTTCGACGTGCCCCTCACCATCAAGGTGGAGCCGGCCATCGACGCCACCGACTATGCCAAGACCAGCCATGGCCTGGAGGATCAGTTCACCGTCCTCGACTGGCAACCTGATCTGACCGACGGCGCCGAGAAGGTGACCCACCTCAGCCTCTCCGGTATCGAACCTGGGTATGAAGTCTGGATCCGCGTGGGTGGGGTCGAGACCCAGCTGACCGTGAGCGGCGGCGCCGTGGAGTTGAGCGACGCCGAGCTGCAAAGCCTGCTCGGCGGTGGCCAGCTGCTGGTGAAAGGGCCCGAAGACAGCGACAGGGACACCACCCTCCAGAGCCATGTCACGGTGACACAAGTGGATGTGGACTCCAGCGCCACTGCCCAGAAGGTGATCGACGGCACCCTGCATGTGGATATCCAGGCGGTGGTGGAGCCTGATGCCAACCTGGTGCAGACCGGTCAGCTGGAGAGCCCGGACGGGCACGACATCCCGCTGGACGGCGTCTTCGTGTTCGAGGATCTGGACCCCAGCAGCGATGAGGTCATCGACTACCTGGTGATCAGCGATCTGCCCCCCGGCTTCGTGGTGGTGGGCGGCATCAACGATGGCAAGGGCAACTGGACGGTGCCCCACGACGCCCTCGGCAGTTATGCCTTGCGCTCGCCGGATGGCTTCACCGGCACCGTCACCTTCAAGGTGAGCGCCAGGGTGGTCGACCTTGGTGACAACAACGAGGGGGATGTGAGCGCCCCGGCCTATCGGGAGATCACCGCCAGCGCCGACTTCCATGGCGCGACCCACTCGGGTCAGGTGGCCGCCGATGTCGATTTTGACAACAGTACTCCCATCACCGGGGTGGAGGATCACGGCGTCAACTTCGGCAGCCAGCTCAAGCAGATGGTGACCCTGGGCACGGCGGACAGCGGGGATGACGAGCTCAGCATCGTCATCACAGGTCTCCCCCCGGGCGTCAACGTGCAGGGGCTCACCTATGACTTCGTCAACGGCGAGTACCTCATCAAGCTGCCGGGCGGCCTCGATGATCTCGACCGCCTGACCCTGACCTTGCCGCAAGACTATGCCGGTGACGGTCTGCACTTCAATGTGCGCCTGGTCAACACCGACACCGTGAGCGGTGACACCAAGATGGTGGAGAAGGACGTCACCCTCTCCATCACCCCGGAGGTGGACATCAACGGCGGGGCGGATGGCCTGCCCGAGCTGCAACTGAACGTGAAGGACGTAAACGGCGACGGCCAGCCTGACAACCTGGAAGACACCGACATTCATCTCGATCTCTCGGTCAAGCTCGCCGACATCAGCCCCTCGGTGGCCGATGGCGGTCTCGAGACCGTGGAGCAGGTGGTCGTGACCGTGGATCCCCAATATGGTCACTTCCTCGACAAGAACGGCCAGCCGGTCTCCACCCTCACGGTGAACAACCCGGCGGATCTCAAGGATCTGGTGTTCGTGCCCAAAGAACACTTCAGCGGCAAGGTGCCGCTGGCGGTGACGGTGGATATTCTCGATACCGCCACCACGGGCACGGATCGGGGGAGCTGGAGCGGCAACGTGAGCTTCGAGGTGCTGCCGGTGAACGATCCGGCCAACCTCACGGTCCAGAACGTCACGGGCCAGGAAGATGGCAGCGTGAGTCTGGGGGGGCTGGGGGCCAGCCTCATCGACAACGATGGCTCCGAGCAGATCGTCGGGCTGCAGATCAAGGGGGTGCCGGATGGCTTCACCCTGTCCGCCCCGGCGGTCAACAACGGCGGTGGGGTGTGGCAGGTGCCTGTGGGCACCGACTTCTCCAAGCTGACCCTGATCCCGCCTGCGGACTTCAGCGGCACCGTGAGTCTGACACTGAGCGCCTTCACCCTGGACCAGGGGCTGACCCTGCCCCTTGAAACCAGTGCGGGCTTCACCGTCACCGTCAATCCGGTGGGGGATGCTGTCATCACCGACATGCAGGAGCAGGCGAGCGGCACCGAAGGGGATGTGATCACCCTGAACCTGGGGGTGGAGACCCGGGATACCCAGGCTACCGGCGGCAATGCCGGCAATGTGCACGAGAACGGGCCCGAGCAGGTGCGCGTCACCCTGGAAGGGGTGCCGGACGGGGCAGAAATCCGCCTGCCGAGCGGGGTGAGCGGCACCGTAGTGGATCTCGGCGGTGGCCGCTGGCAGGTCACCACGGACGGCGGCAAGCTCGACGCGGTGGAGCTCGTGACCAACGACGCCAACGGCGCCATGGCGATCAAGGTGACGGCCCAGAGCCTGGACAACGGCGCCCTCGGCCCCGAAGTGAACGGCACCATCCATCTCGATGTGAGCCCGGTCAACGACGCCCCCGTCAACGTGCTGCCCGATGATCCCCAAGTGGCCCAGGAGGACGAGCCGTTCGTCATCCAGGGTCTGCAGGTCAAGGACGTGGATGCGGGCAACGGCATCATGGAAGTGCGCCTCTCGGTGGAGCACGGCACCCTGACCCTGCCGGCCGGGAGCGGCGTGACCCTGACCGGCAATGGCACCGGCGATGTGGTGCTGACCGGCACGCTGGCGGATCTCAATGCCCTGCTCTCGGGCGGCGTCACCTATCAGGGCGACCCGGACTTCCATGGCAATGACGCCTTGACCATGGTGACGGACGATCGGGGCAACACCGGCAGCGGTGGCGCCCTGAGTGACACCGATGTGCTGCCCATCCTGGTACAACCGGTCAACGATGCCCCCGTCAACCAGCTGCCGACGACGCCCCAGGTGGCGCAGGAAGATCAGCCTTTCACCATTCACGGGCTGCAGGTGAGCGATGTGGATGCGGGCAACAGCCCCCTCTCTGTCACCCTCTCCGTGCTGCACGGCACCCTAGAACTGGCGGCGGGCAGTGGCGTGACGGTGAGCGGCAGCGGCAGCAACACCCTGGTGCTGAGCGGTTCCCAAGATGCCATCAATGCCTTGCTCGCAGGGGGCCTGACCTATCAGGGCGAGCAGGACTTCAATGGCCAGGATGCCCTGACCATGGTGACCAATGATCTTGGCAACACCGGCAGCGGTGGCGCCCTGAGCGATACCGACGTGCTGCCCATCGAGGTCGAGCCGGTTAACGATGCCCCTGTCACCCAGGTGCCGGGCTCATTGCAGGTTAAAGAGGATGGCTCCCTGTCGCTCACCGGGATCAGCGTGAAGGACGTGGATGCGGGCAGTGCGCCCATCTCCATGGTGCTGCGGGTGGAGCACGGTGTGCTGACCCTGCTGGGGGCGGCAGGGGCCGTCTCGGTGCAGGGGGCGGGGACCAGCGTGGTGACCCTGGTCGGGTCACTCGATGATCTCAACGGCCTGCTGGCAGGCAACCTGCACTACGAGCCAGCCAGGGACTTCTGGGGTCAGGACAACCTGAGTATCACCACCTCGGATCAGGGCAACACCGGTGCCGGTGGTGTCCTGACCGACAGCGCCCAGATTGCCATCCAGGTGACGGCCGAGCCGGACGATCCCCAATTGGGGGTCGGCACCCACGATATCCTTGCGCTGCAAGGGGCCTGGGTGCCGCTCAACCTCAGCGCCAGCGTGGTCAATCCGGCCCCGGGTGAGCTGTCGGTGCGGATCCAGAACCTCGGCAGCGCCCAGGTGGTGGACGAACGCGGCCAGAGCGTCGGCCACGCGGATGGCAACGACTGGTTGCTGCCGATGGACCAGTCCGTGCCCATCTACCTCAAGGATCTGCCGGCGGGGGATCATGCCCTCACCCTGAGTGCCGAATCCAGCCTGGGTGGCAGCACCCTGAGCTCGGCCACGGAGACCATTACCATCCACAGCCAGAGCGGTCACGATCTGCTGGGCTCGGATCAGGGGGACTGGCTGTTCGGCTCCTCCGGCAATGATCGCCTCCTGGGCGGCATGGGAGATGATGTGCTGCGGGGCGGTCAGGGCAACGACATCCTGACCGGTGGCGCCGGCAGCGATCTCTTCGTGTGGGGCAGTGGTGACGAGGGGACGACGGCCTCTCCGGCGATAGACACCATCACCGACTTCCGTCCCCAGGAGGGGGACAGGATCGATCTGGCGGACCTGCTCAAGGGGGTGACCGACAACAGCGTGGATGGCCTGCTGGGTCATCTCCAGGCATCGGTGACCAGCACTGGCAACGGCTTGAGTGACGTGAGCCTGTCGGTCTCCCCGGCGGGGGATGGCAATGTCACCCAGCAGATCACCCTGAAGGACGTGGATCTGAGTGGCTGGAACCTGAGCGGTTCCTCCTCTCACGACATCCTGCAATCCATGCTGGATCAGCACAGCCTGATCATCCAGCACCCCTGATGGGGTGAGATGATGCAAAGAGCCGGCGAATGCCGGCTCTTTTTTTGGCTGAATATGCTGGCTTGATATTTCCCGGTGGTGGTAATGGGAGATGGATTTTAACGGGGTGGGTGTTGTTGCTGCTTTTCACTGTGTGGGTAGTTCAAACAACCAAAAGGTTTCGCCGCCCGGGCCTCCCATCGGGCTGCCCGGGCGGCGTCAGGGCCTTGCCGCGTCGATCCCGGTCAATGCCGGCCAGAGGGGGCGCAGGTATTGACCGGGGCGTGTCGCTTCCAAGCCGGTGCCCGTGATGATGGGCGGACCGGGGGGATGGCGGTCAGGCCAGCGCCCGTGCCAGCAGGTGCACCGGGTGTTCGCAGCGAAACGCCGTGCTCATCTCGATCTGCCACTTGCAGGTCTCGCAGTCGGTGATGACCAGATCGGGCTTGAGCCGGTTTATCTGATCGAACAGCCCCTGGCCGATGGCCTGGCTGGTGTCGTAGTTCTCGGACTTGAAGCCGTAGGTGCCGGCGATGCCGCAGCACTGGGAGTCCAGCACCGTCACCTTGACGCCGGGGATGGCCCGCAGTAGCTCGAGGGTGTAGATGACGCCCCCCATCTTCTCCAGGTGGCAGGGGGTGTGGTAGGCGATGTGCAGATTGAGGGGCTTCATGGCCGGTTTGTTGCCCCGATCGAACTCATTCCACAGGAAGCGGGTCACCAGGGAGATGCGATCGCGCACCTTGTGGTTGTCCTGCTCCAGCAGGTGGGGATATTCGTCCCGCAGGGTGAAGCCGCAGGTGGAGGAGGTGGCCAGCAGCGGCATCTCGTTGCCGAGCAGGGTGTTCTCCAGCTGCTGGATATTGAAGGCCGCCTGCTGCCTGGCCTTGTCCATGAAGCCGTTGGCAATCAGCGGCACGCCGCAGCACTTCTCCCGCGCAAGCAGCTGGACACCGATGTTCATGGCATTGAGCACCTGCACCAGCTCTTTGCCGAGTTGCGGGTGGTTGTAGTTCACATAGCAACCGTGGAAGTAGGCGATCTGGCGCGCAAAGCGGGCCTGAGTCGTTTTCTGCTTCTTGTACCAGCCGCGGAAGGTGCCTTGTGAATATTTGGGCAAGTCCCGGTGGGAGGATACCCCCAGCGCCTTGTCCAGCACCTGCTTCATCGGCTTGAGGCCGGTGGTGAAGTTGACCACCGGGGCCATCAGGGTGGACATGCTGCCCATCAGATCCGTGTGGGAGAGCACGAACTCGCGGATCCCCGGTTTGAAGCCGCTGTACTGGTGCTTGGCCTTGGCGATGATGTCGCCGATGCGCACCCCGCTCGGGCAAGCCACTTCGCAGCGCTTGCAGTTGGTGCAGTACTTGAGGGCGCTGTCAAAGAGCTCGGGGCTCTTGATGCGCAACCGCTCCCCATCCGGGCCCGCCTGCTTGGGGCCGGGGTAGGCCGGGTTGGCCTTGGCCACCGGGCAGTAGGCGGTACAGACGGTGCATTTGATGCACTGATCGAAAGTCTGGTTGGCATGATCCAGTAGCATGTCAGTTCTCCTCCCGTTGGGTGTGAAGGCACGGGATATGGGGCGAAATCATCATTGGGCTGAACTCAAAATGTGACCGGCGGCCTGCCAGCCGGTGGCGACCGGGACACCTGAGCCAGAGCACTCCTTGGATTGGGCATCGTCGTGGGCCAGCACGCCGTGTCGTTGGGGTGGGAATATGTGATTCATCTCAGCCCTCCGCCAGAATATGGCCAGCGGCTTGCCAGCCGGTGGCAACGGCCACGCCGGAGCCGGAACCTTCTTTAATGGGGTCATAGTGCGCCAGCACGCTGCCGGCGCCGTAAAGGTTGGTGAGGGGTCTGCCGCCGCGCAGCACCCGCAGCCGCTCGTCGGTCTTGACCCCGAAGCCCATGAAGGGGTGGTGGTCGAACAGGCGGCGGCCGGCCCAGGCGTCGCGCTCGGCAAGGCTCAGTACGTCGGCATCGAAGATGGGTTCACGAATGCCCCCGAGGCGCGACTCCAGCCCGCGGCTGAAGAAGCTGCCGGAGGCGAGCACGAAGTGGTCCGCCTCGAACAGCTGATCCTCCCCGTGCTGGCTGTGCACCCCGATCACCTTGTCGCCGTCATAGCTGGCGCCCAGCACCCGCTCGCTGGTGAGGAAGGTGCCGCCAAGGGCCATGAAGCGGCGCTTGAGGGCCTCCTGCATCCGCATGCCGATGAGGGACGGCGGCATGGTGGCCACCTCCTTGATGGTGCAGCCGGTGCGCCGTTCCAGCTCGCTCAGACGCGGGCCGACCAGCCCCAGCGACAGGCAGGCGGGCAGCACGATATGGCGACAGCCGGGCACACCGCATCCCTGCATCATGCGGCTGATCTCGCGGGCCAGATCCGCCAGCAGGTCCTGCTGGCCAGGCCCCTGCTTGTCGAACAGGCGGGCGATGTCGGCGGAGCGAAACTCGTGGGGATTGCGGCTGAACTGGGCGAGCTGGGGCAGGCGAATTTCCCCGGTCAGGATGCGGCTGTGGTTAAAACGGGCGTGGGTCGCGAGATTCGCCGCCGCGAGCGCCGGGTGAAAATCGCGAAACCCTTCCAGGGTGGCGAGCAGGATGGCGTCCGGGGCGGGGGCATCGGTCATGCAGGCGCAAGTGTCGGGGGAGAGCCAGGTGGCTTTGAGGGTGCCGATGGGGGTCAGCCGCTGGTGGTTGTGCTCCTGGCGCATCAAGGGCAGCCCCTCTTCTGCGCAGTGGCGTTGCAGGTCGGCCAGACTCCCCTCGATATTCTGCATCCCCACCTTGCTGTAAGGGTGATCCGGATGGGCCGCCATGAAGGCGGGCAGGGCGGCGCGGGGATCCCCGTCGCTCTCCAGCAGATCCACCGAGCCGGAGGAGAAGTGCAGGGCGCTCTGGCCGGAGGCCATCAGCAGGGTCTTCTGGCCGGCCTCGGCGAGGCGCAGGGCTGCGGAGAGGCCCGCCATGCCGCCGCCGATCACGATGCTGTCAAATTTCATGGCTGCGCTCCTTGGTGGAATTAGCGGTGCTGGCATCGAGCGGGAAGGGGGGCTCGCTCACCAGGTGGGGGGCCGTCCACTCACCAAGGCCGAACAGCCCTTCATAGATCCAGTAGGTAAATTCGGCTTCCCGCAGGGCATCGCCCCACAGCACGGGCCGGGTACCCTTGTAGCGCTCCTCCAGGAACTGGCGCAGCATGACGCAGGCCTGACGACCGTCCGCCTTGCCGTACTCCTGCATCAGGCCGGCGGCGCGATAGGCGCACAGCTCCCCCTGACAGGGGCCCATACCCAGGCGGGTGCGGCGGCGCAAGTCCACCAGGTTGTCCACGTCGAGCTCCCGCAGGGCGTATTCAATCTCGCCCGCGGTCACCATCTCGCACTCGCAGATGAGGGCGTTGGCCTTGGGGTTGTCGCGGAAAAAGGCGATGACCCGCTCGCCGTGGCGGTACTGGGCCGAGCCTTCGGCGGGTACCGAGAGGCCGGGGGCGGAGACCTTCTCCGGATCCCGCGAGCCGGGCAGGCTCAGCTCGGCGGTGCGGCAGGGCTTGCTGTTGCCAAGCTTTTTGGCAAGCAAGTCGGTGGCCCATTCGGCCATCAGCCGGTAGGTCATCAGCTTGCCGCCTGTGATGGTGTTGAAACCCTGGAGGCCATCTCGTTCGGCGTGATCCAGCAGCACGATGCCGCGGCTGATGTTGCGGCCGGACTCGTCGCCATCCACCGCCACCAGGGGGCGAACGCCGGCGTAGGCGCGCAGCAATCGGGTGCGGGCCATGATGGGGGCCAGTTTTATCCCCTCGCGCAGCAGCACCTCCACCTCTTCGGGCTCGACGGTGAGCTGGTCAATCTTGTGGTAATCGATGCGACTCGACGTGGTGCCGATGAGGGAGATGGTATCGCCCGGCACCAGAATGTCCGCGTCCGCCGGTTTGCGGCAGCGGTTGAGCACCAGCTGGTTGAGGCGGTAATCCATGATGAGCAGGGAACCCTTGGCCGGGAACATGCGGATGCCGAGGTCGGCATACTCGCAGATCTGCTGGCCCCAGATGCCGGCGGCGTTGATCACCTCCTGGCACTCCACCTCGAACGCTTCGCCGGTGCGGGTGTTGATGGCCTTGACCCCGTGCACTCGATCCTGGGTGCGCAAAAGCCCCAGCACCTTGCTGTGAGTGAAGATGCGGGCGCCGTGCTCCTTGGCGTCCAGCACGTTGGCGGCAGCCAGGCGGAAGGGGTCGACCGTGCCGTCCGGCACCTGGATGGCACCGATCAGCGCCGGGTTGACGTTGGGTTCAAGGCGCAGCGCCTCGGCGGGATCCAGCTGGCGGGCGTCGATGCCTGCCAGGGCGCAGGCGTCCATGAAGGTATTTTGAAAATGGATATCATCTTCCGGCAGGGTGATGAAGAGGCCGCCGGTGTCCTCGACGCAGTGGCTGGCGATCCGCTTGAGGATGCGGTTCTCCTGAATGCATTCGCGGGCGGACTCCTGATCCGTCACCGCGTAGCGGGCGCCGGAGTGGAGCAGGCCATGGTTGCGGCCCGTGGTGCCGGCGGCGATGTCGTCCCGCTCAAGCAGGATGCAGTCGATGCCGCGCAGCGCGCAATCGCGCATGATGCCGGCGCCGGTGGCGCCCCCCCCTATGATGACGACTTGTGTGGTGATTCTTTTCATTCTTGCCCGTCTCATCTCTTCCAGATGAGGCCAGTGTGGCGCCTTCACGACGTAAAATGTTTGATATGGGCCAAATTAATGTTCGTAAACGATCATTAAGTGTGAGGCGATGAGCGAAATGTGATGAACCTCACGTCACCGTCGAGGCAGGCAGGGGAAAGCATGACGGGAGGGGAGAAGGCCAGCCCGGGGGCTGGCCAGAGGGCGGCGTGGGGGAAACCTCAGCCGCAGCACTTCTTGAACTTCTTGCCGCTGCCACAGGGGCAGGGGTCGTTTCGCCCGACCCGCAGCGGCGCCGGATCCTGCTCACCGTCGGTGTAGACCCAGCGCCCCTGATGGCGCACGAAGCGGGAGCGCTCATGAAGGCAGTGACGTTCGTCCCCCTCCAGGAACCAGGCTTTGAATTCCACCATGCCGAGGATGTCATCGGGGCCGCCCTGGCTGGCGAGGATCTCGAGGCCATCCCAGCGGGTGTCGGTCGATGAGAGGTCGGCCGCGGTCAGCCCGTTCAGATAGTCCGGGTGCCAGCTGTGTACCAGATATTCTCCCAATCCCAGCACGAAGGCGCTGTAGCGGGATCGCATCAGCTGCTCCGGGGTGGCGGCGGGCTGGCCTGCGTGGAGTACACCGCAGCACTTGGCAAGAAAAAGAGAGGAACCGCAAGGACATAGGTTCATGAGTCAGCTCATCTGGTCGATAATTAAAGGTGGCGGGATTGTAGCGAACGCACTTCCCTTTCGGCCAGCTTCCCATGCCGTTTAGGCAGACATCATGCAGCAATGAACACAGCACAAAGGGTGACACAATGACACTTAAGCAGAAGATCCTGTTACTGGGGGCCATCCCCGTGCTGCTGATGGCCCTGGTGGTCAATCTCAGCAACTACCTGGTGGCCAGGAGCGATCTGGAATCGGATCTGGTGGTGGCGAGGGAGAGGGCAATCAAGGAGCGCAAGGCGCTGCTCAGCAGTTATCTGATGCTGGCCAAGACGGCCATCGAGAGCAGCTACGGCAAGCCTGACAGCCCCGAAGTGCGCCAGCAGGTGAAGGAGATATTGCGGCCGCTGCGCTATGGCAGCGACGGCTACTTCTTCGTCTACGACTATCAGGGCAATACCGTGCTGCTGCCGACCCGGCCCGAGATGGAGGGGAAGAACCGCTGGCAGGACAAGGATACCAAGGGTGCCTTCCTCATTCAGGGGATCATCAAGTCGGCGCGGGAAGGAGATGGCTTCTCGGAGTACTGGACCAACAAGCCCTCTATCGGGCGGGATGCCCCCAAGCTCTCCTTCAACCTGCTGCTCGACAAATATCAGTGGGTCGTGGGCACGGGCTTCTACATCGACGACATCGACAATGAGCTGGCCACCCTGCGCAGCGAGCGGGAGGAGACCATGTATGGCTCCCTGAAAACCGGGGTGCTGTTCATCCTGGTGATCCTGGGGGTGACCCTGGCGGCCACCGTGGTGATCGGCAACCGGGTCACCCGCCCGCTGGCGGATGCGGTTGCCGCACTCAACGACATCGCCGACGGGGACGGGGATCTGACCCAGCGCCTCAAGGTGCAGAGCAAGGACGAGGTGGGGCAGCTGGCCGCCGCCTTCAACCGCTTCGTCGAGCGGATCCAGTCGGTGGTGAGCCAGGTGGGGGAGACCAGCCACCAGTTGCTGGGGGCCGTGGATCGGCTGCATAGCCTGAGCGAGCATGCGGACAGGCAGATGCAGGGCCATGGCAAGGAGACGGATCAGGTGGTGACCGCGGTGACCGAGATGAGCTCCACCGCCCAGGAGGTGGCGGCGAGCGCTTCCAACGCCGCCAGCGCCACCAGCGATGCGGCCCGCGAGTCCGATGCGGCCCGCGGCGTGGTGAACAGCGCCATCGGCAGCATCAACCGGCTGGTGGACGAAGTGCATGTGGCGGCCGGGGTCATCGAGCAGCTCGCCCACGAGACCGGCAAGATAGGCTCCGTGGTGGAGGTCATTCGCGGCATCGCCGATCAGACCAACCTGCTGGCCCTCAACGCCGCCATCGAGGCGGCCCGGGCGGGCGAGCAGGGGCGCGGCTTTGCGGTGGTGGCGGACGAGGTGCGATCCCTCGCGGGCCGTACCCAGCAGAGCACCAAGGAGATCAACGAGATGCTCCAGCGCCTGCAGGGCGGAGTGAAACAGGCGGTGGAGGTGATGCAGGCCAGCGAGGCACGCAGCCAGGAGACGGTGCAGGAGGCGAGCCACATCGCCAGCTCCCTGGACAGCATGGTGGCGGCGGTCGGCACCATCAACGACATGAACATCCAGATCGCCACGGCCGCCGAGGAGCAGCACGCGGTCTCCGAGGAGATCAACAAGAACCTGGTGGCCATCCAGCAGATCGTCAGCGAGCTGACCGAGGCGTCCGGGGAGTCCAGCACCACCACCCGCGCCCTGGCAGGCACGGGTGACAAATTGCGCCAACTCGTCTCCCGCTTCCGTTACTAATCACATTTTTGCCGTCTGGACAGGATTTCCAGACGGCAAATTTGGGGATCGGCGCAGAATGTGTGAAAATCGCGCCATTCGTTCCTTTCGTTAGCCCCAACCCTATGAATGAGATCGTGAAAGGCAGTATCGATTTGATCCGTCAGCTCAACTACGGCCTGGTGTATGCCAGCCTGGAGGAGCACAAGGAGCTGTCCCGTACCGATCTGTCCCGTCTGACCGGCCTGTCGCCGGCCAGCATCACCAAGATCACCCGCGAGCTGCTGGACGGCGGCCTGGTGGTCACCTGCGGCGAGAGCTCGGTGGGGCGTGGCCGTCGCCAGACCCTGCTGCGCATCAACGAGCGCCGCTTCCAGTTTCTCTCCATGCGCCTGGGGCGCGGCTATGTGGACATGGCCCTGTTCGATCTCGCGGGTCACTCCCTGGCACGCCATCGCCATGTCTTCAACGAGGCGGAGCGTGCCGAGCTGCTGGCCAGCCTGGTGCGGGCCATCGAGGGCTTTTTGCCCAAGAAGGCGCTGCGTCTGGCCTGCATCGCCCTCTGCCTGCCCGGCCAGGTGGAGCGCCACTCCGGCATGGTCAAGCATTTTCCCTATTACGATCTGCGCAACTGGCCCCTCGGTCCCACCCTGCAGGAGGCCTTCTCGGTACCCGTGCTGGTGAGCGGCGACGTGCGCACCTGGATCCAGGCCGAGCGGGAGTGGGGCGCCGCCAGGAACTGCTCGGATGCGGTGCTGGTGTTCGTGCACAACGACATCGGGGTCGGCATGGTGGTCAATGGCCAGCTCATCGAGAGCGAGTCGGCTCTGCTCGGGGATCTCAGCCACCTGCAGCTCGAACCCTATGGCCAGCGCTGCTACTGCGGTGGCTTCGGCTGCGCCTGCACCCTGGTGACCAATCAGGCGCTGGAGGCGCAATATCGGGAGCTGCGCGAACGGATGCAGGAGTTCGATCTGCCCGAAAGCGTCACCATCCGCGAGCTGTGCGAGCTGGCGCTGGCTGGCAACAGCCTGTGTCAGGACATCCTGCACCAGGCAGCAGGCCGCCTCTCCCGGGTGCTGGCGAACCTCATCTGCCTGCTCAATCCGGGCAAGCTGCTGCTCGGGGGGGAGATCACCCGGGCCGATCGACTGCTCTTCCCCATGTTGCACCAGTCCCTGGCAAGCCAGTTGCCCGCCGAGTACCTGGTGCGCCTGCAGATTGAATCCACCCACTTCTACGAAGATCCCACCAAACCCACCTCGGTGCAGGTGCACAAGGCCCTGCGCGATGGCAGTCTGCTGCTCGACTTGTTGCGAGGCGACAAGGAGGCATGAGGCTCGGGTTGCAAGGACGCTTCCTGCTCATTCTCTGTCTGGTCAGTCTGTTGCAACTGGTGTTGCTGAGCGGTGCCAGCTACTACTATGTCGCCGAGCAGCGCTACCGTGAGGTGGGGGATCAGGCCCTGGATGTGGCACGGCTGGTGGCGCGGGAGTCCGGCGTCATCGCCGGGGTGAAGCGGGCGGATACGGTCCGCCTCAATGCCCTGGTGGAGCGGATCCGCGCCGAGGTCGGGGCCAGCTACATCGTCATCGGGGACAGGCAGGCACGCCGCCTGGTGCACCCCAATGCGGACCGGATTGGCAAAGCCATGGTGGGGGATGATCCCGAGCGTGCCCTGCAGGGAGAAGCCTATATCTCCAGGGCCCAAGGGTCCCTTGGGGTCTCGGTGCGCGGCAAGGGGCCCATCCGGGACGAGATGGGCAAGATCATCGGGGTGGTGTCGGTCGGCTATCTGGTGCGGGACATCGATGCGGATCTGCAGGGCTATTTGCGCTTTGGCCTGGCCATGACATTGCTCATTGTGGTACTCAACAGTGTCGCCGCCGCCTGGCTGGCCCGGCGCTACAAGAAGGCGATATTCGGCTTTGAACCCGAGCAGATGGGGCGTCTCTATGCGGAGCTCGACTGTACCCTGCGCACGGTGCGCGAGGGGATCCTCACCATCGACGAGCAAGGGCGCCTCACCTCCCTGAACCCCAACGGCATCAAGCTGCTGCGCCTGGACGACACCACCGCCAGGAGCGCCATCGGCCAGCCCATTGGTCACCTGCTGCCGGGCAGTCGCATGCTCTCCATCCTGCAAGAGCAGACCCCCCAGTTTGACGAGGAGATAGTGCTCAACGGCCAGTCCCTCATCGTCAACCGCTTGCCGCTGGTGCGCGAGGGCAAGCTGATCGGCGCCGTGTCGAGTTTTCGCCGCAAGGACGAGCTGGCGGAACTCAGCGCCCAGCTCTCCCAGGTGCAGGCCTACAGCGATCTGCTGCGGGTGCAGACCCACGAGCACAACAACCAGCTCGGGACCATCGCCGGCCTCATTGAGCTCGGGGCCACCCGGGAGGCGCTCGCCTTCATCGGGCGGGAGGCGGCCACCGAGCAGACCCTGCTCGGCTTCCTGATGGGGGCCATCGCCAAACCCAAGGTGGCGGGGTTGCTGCTCGGCAAATACCACAGGGCCCACGAGCTCGGTCTTGAGCTCGTGATCGATCCCGATGCCCGTCTGCACGACATTCCTGCCCGTGTCAGCGGTTCCCAGCTGGTAACGGTGCTGGGCAACCTCATCGACAACGCCTTCGAGGCGACCCGCCGCCACGGTGCGCCCTATCAGCCCATCCGGGTTTCCCTGAGCGATCTGGGGCAGGATCTGGTGCTGGAGGTGGAAGACGGGGCTGGCGGCATCGACCCGCAGTTGGCGGACAGGTTGTTCGAACAGGGGGTCAGCAGCAAGCCCGAGCCAGGACACGGTATCGGGCTCTCCCTGGTGCGCAAGACCCTGGATGCCCTGCAGGGGGAGATCACCATCGAAGCCACGACGCAGGGAAGTTGCGTCGTCTGTTACATTCCCAAGGAGGTGTGAGTGATCAAGATCCTGATCGTCGAGGATGATCCCGCCATTGCCGAGATCCACCGCCGCTTCGTGCAGCGCCTCGCCGGTTTTGAGGTGCTGGGGGTGGCGTTGACCCTGTTCGATGCCAGGGAGCAGATAGGGATCCTCCGGCCCGATCTGGTGCTGCTGGATGTCTGGCTGCCCGATGGAGAGGGGTTCTCGCTATTGAGAGAGCTGCGCCAGGCGGGGGCGAGTCTGGATGTGATCCTGCTCACCGCGGCGCGGGAAGCTGCTGCCCTGCAGGAGGCGATGCGCCTCGGGGTGGTGGATTTCATCTTGAAGCCCGTGGTGTTCGAGCGGCTGCGCGACACCCTGGAGAAGTACCGTCAGAGCATCGCCGCCCTGGCGGCGTTGGCCGACATCGACCAGCAGGCGGTGGACACCCTGTTCGGTACGCCGTTGCAGCAGGTGGCGGCAGAGGGACTGCCCAAGGGCATCGATGTTCTCACCCTGCAGCGGGTGCTGGCGGCCCTGACTCCGGAGGCCGCCAGTGCCGAGGAGATAGGCAGCCGGATAGGGGTGAGCCGGACCACGGCGCGCCGCTATCTGGAATTTCTGGTGGGGCAGCAACTGGCGAGCCCGGAGCTCGAATATGGCACCGTCGGGCGGCCGGAGCGGCGTTACCGCAAGCCGTGATCCGGTCGCCCGGAACTTGTTGTCCAGACAAGAAAAGAGCGCCTTTCGGAGCTCTTTTTATCAGGGTTTGCTTCCCGTGGGCATCAAGGTCTCTGCGCGTGATGGTCAGGGTTCAGAGGTGGCAGAGGCTCATCGATTCAGTGGCTGGTGGCAGGCTCCCCCTTGGGGGCCCGGCGAGCCTGCCACCACTGCCAGACGGGCAGCAGCAACATGGTCAGGGTGATCACCGTGAAGGCGAGGGTGATGGGGCGCTCCCACAGGAAGCTCAGGCTGCCGTCGTTGATCACCAGGGCCCGGCGCAGGTTGTCCTCCAGCATACCCCCCAGGATGAAGCCGAGCAGCATGGGGGCCATGGGGAAGGTGAGCAGGCGCAGGCCGATGGCGATCAGTGCAACGATGGCCATCACATGGATGTCCATGGTGTTGAAGGAGACCAGATAGACCCCGGTCAGGGAGAACAGCAGCACCATGGGGATGAGCACGGGGCGCGGCACCGCCAGTACCCGGGCCAGGTAGGGGATGAGGGGGAGGTTCAGGATCAACAGCACCACGTTGCCCAGATACATGGAGATGATCACCGACCAGAAGACGTCCGGATGCTCCATGAACAGACGCGGGCCTGGCTGGATGCCGTAGGCCACCAGGGCGCCCAGGATGAGGGCCGTGGTGCCGGAGCCCGGGATCCCCAGGGTCAGCAGGGGCACGAAGGAGCCGGTGGAGGCGGCGTTGTTGGCCGCTTCCGGGGCGGCCAGACCGCGCAGGCTGCCCTTGCCGAACTGCTCCTGGCGCTGCTTGCCGGCGATGTTGCGCTCGGCTCCATAGGCCATGAAGGCGGCGATGGTGGCGCCGGCTCCCGGCAACACGCCGATGAGAAAGCCCAGCACCGAGGAGCGGGCGATGGGAGGCGCGATTTCCCTGACCTCTTCCTTGCTGAGCTTGAGGCTGCCGAGCTGCTGCATCTGCCTGGCCTCTTCCTCGCTGTTGCCCTTGCCGGGGCGCAGCACCGCCATCAGGATCTCCGCGAGGGCAAAGGTGGCCATGGCCAGCAGCAGGAAGGAGAAGCCGTCACGCAGGTCCGGCAACCCGAAGGTGAACCTGTCCACCCCGACGCTGCGGTCGATGCCGATGGTGGAGATCATGATGCCGAACAGCGCCATGATCAGTGCCTTGAGCACCTGCCCCTTGCCGGCAAAGGCCGCCACGGCGGAGAGGCCCAGCACCATGAGGGCGAAGTAGTCCGCCGACTGGAAGGAGAGGGAGACCTTGGCGAGCAGGGGCGCCGCCACCATCAGCATGATGGCGGAGAGGGTGCCGCCGGTGAAGGAGGCGTAGGCGGCGATGGCCAGCGCCTTGCCAGCCTGTCCCTTGCAGGCCAGGGGATAGCCGTCGAAGGCGGTGACCACGGTGGCGGAGCAGCCGGGGGCGTTGATCAGGATGGAGGAGGTGGAGCCCCCGAAGATGGCGCCGTAATAGACCCCCGCCATCAAGATGATGCCGGAGGCCGGATCCAGGCCATAGGTGATGGGGATCATCAGGGCGATGGCGGTGACCGGGCCAAGGCCCGGCAACATGCCGATAAAGGTGCCGATGAAGCAGCCAAGCACCACCATCATCAGGTTGACCGGCAGCAGTGCGGTGCCGAGTCCTTGCAAGATTCCGTCTAACATGGTGACTCCTTAGAAACCGAGCAGGGTGAACAGGCGACCCGGCTCCAGATAGACGTTGAGCCCCTTGGTGAGCAGGGCCCAGAAACCGATGGAAAAGGGGACGCTGATCATCAGGCCGTAGCGCAGGCTGGGTTCACCGAGCACCCGGATGCCCACGCTCAGGAAGGCGATGGTCGAGAGCACGAAGCCAAACCAGGTGAGCCCCAGTCCGTAGATGACCATGAGCCCGAGCAGGATGAAGACCCGGCGCCAGTCCCCCTCTTCCCGGCGCAGGGGCTCGCCCCCGGGGAAGAGCACCAGCAGCAGGGAGAGCAGCGCCCCGATCCCTGCCAGGGCATAGGGCAGGGTGCTGGCGGTGAAGGGTTCGTATTCGTCGCCGGGGTAGCCCGGTATCTCGGTGGCGTAGTAGCCATAGGCGAGGGAGAGCAGCAGAAACAGCAGACCCCCCAGTCGCTCCTTGGTAATGTTCATCTTTTGACTCCAACATGAGCGGCGGGCCTGCGCCCGCCTGCGATGGGACAGCGAGGGTTATTTGATGAAGCCGAGCTCGCGCATCAGGCCGCCGATCTGCTGCTCCTGGCCGTCAAGGAAGGCGGTGAACTCGGGACCGGACTGGTAGAGGTTGGTCCAGCTGTTGCGGCTGCGGACCACTTCCCACTCCGGCTTGTCGTACATCTGCTTGAGCAGGGCGGCAAACTCGGCGGATTTCTCCGGGCTGATGGTGGGGGAGGCGAAGTAACCGCGCCAGTTGGCGAAGACGGTGGGGTTGTTCTGCTCGCTGAAGGTGGGGATCTGCTCCGCCCCCGGCAGGCGTTTGTCGGAAGTGACCCCGAGGATCCGCATCTGGCCTGACTTGACCGCTTCCATTGCCTCGCCAAAGCCGGTGGAGATGGCCTGGGTCTCTCCGGCCAGCACGGCGGCCATGGCGCTGCCACCGGCATCGTAGGCGACGTAGCGCAGCTTGCTGGCGTCAGCCCCGGCGTTCTTGAAGGTCAGGGCGGCGACCAGGTGATCCAGGCTGCCACGGGCGGAGCCCCCGGCGATCTTCACCTTGGCCGGGTTCTCCTCGTAGGCTGCCAGCAGCTGGGCCCAGTTCTGATAGGGGGAGTCCGCTTTCACCGCCAGTGCCTGGTAGTCGGCGATGATGGCGGCCACTGGCGTCAGGTCACGGAAGGACTGGGGCAGCTCCTTGGAGAGGGATTTGACGATGATGGGGGTGGAGTTGACCATCAGGGTCTTGTCGGACTGGGCCGAGGTCTCGATGAGGTGGGCGATGGCCTTGGCGCCGCCACCGGCGGACATGTTCTGGTAGGAGACGGTCTTGACCAGACCGGACTTGGCCAGCACTTCACCGGTGCCGCGGGCCGTGGTATCCCAGCCGCCGCCGGCGCCGCCCGGGATCAGGAAGTGGACTTCGTTGATCTGGGCGTGGGCGCCGACGCTCAGTGCGAGCAGGCTACCGATCAGGGTGCGTTTGAGGGTTCCTTGCAACATGGTGCTCTCCTTGTGATTGTTGCAAGAAGGTTAATTAATCATGTCTGGCTGGAAAACAATCTGACCGTAATGGCTATTAAGGCTGTTGTGACCATTGTGTTCATTCTGGTCATGGGCCGAAGAGGGGCGCGCGCATAGAAACGAGGCGCCCGTGAGCGCCTCGTCCGGCAAGGATCACTGGGTCGGTTTCGCCGCCGATGTGCTGACGTCCTCCTTCGCCTCCTGTTTCAGGGCATCGCTCGCTTGCTGGCGCAGAGCCACCTGCTCCATCACCAGCTTGTAGGCGATGTAGTACTTGTAGATGTTGCCCACATAGGTGACCGTCTCGGGGCCGATTTTCTCCGCCGCCACGTACTCGACATTGTGGAACCAGACGTTGGGATCCAGCCCCCGTTTTCTGGCCTCGGCGCGGAGCCGCGCCACCCGGGCGGGGCCGGCATTGTAGGAGGCGAACGAGAAGAGGGCCTTGTCGAGGGTGGTCATGGGCTCGTCCGCATAGTAGTGATCTATCATCCAGCGCATGTATTTGACGCCGCCGTGAATATTGGGCTCGAGCTGGCGTATGTCGCCGACCTTCAGCCCCTTGCCGGTGGCGGGCATGATCTGCATGATGCCGATGGCGCCCACATGGCTGCGGGCATGATGGTTGAGGGCGGACTCCTGGTAGCCCTGGGCCGCCATCAGCAGCCAGTCCATGTCATAGCGCTCGCCATATTCACGGAACAGCTCGACCACCTGCAGGAATTTCTTGCGCTCCGCCTCGGCGGCGGCGCTTTTGACGAACTTGTTCTGCTTGAGATAACGGGCCAGGATCTCGTCCCCCGTCGCCTTGCCGCGCAGCGCCTTTATCTGCTCGTTGAGCATGGCGAGCAACTGGGGACTCTCCTTGCGCACCGCCCAGGCGATGACGCCCCCTTCCCGGAACACGGGGGTGTCGTGAATGGTGATCCCGGGGAAAATCTTTTGCCAGAAGCGGGCTTTGTGCTCGTCCATGACGATGAAGGGGAGCAGGCCTGCGTTCACCATCTCCACCAGATCTTCATCTTCGAGCACCTCCGAGGCGGGTTGGAGGTCGATGAGGGGCTCTCCCGCCGACTTGCGAGCCTGGTTGTAGGCGAGCAGGCTCTCGTAGTAGCTGGATGAAGGGCGTACGAAGACGCGCTGGCCCCCGAGATCAGCGGCGTTTTCCACCTTGGGGGAGAGGGGGCCGGAGACGAGCAGCTCCCGCACGTTTTCAAGCAAGGGATCGGTGAAGGCGATACCCTGTTGCCTGCGTTTGTCCGTGATGGTGAGGTTGGCGGCGGCGATGTCGCCTTTGCCTTCGATGAGGGAGCTCAGCAGGGCTTCCCGGGCCACGGGAATGAAGACGAAGTGCACCTTGAGGTGGCGTTTGATCGCCTTTTTCTTGCGCAACTGTTCGTTGAGGCGCTTTTCCACCTGCATGAAGGCATCGTAGGTGGCCCCCCGTTGCACGCCCTTGGTGATGAAAAATCCTGTCTTGTTGTAGGTGGTGAGCACCCTGATGGTGCGCTGTTCCAGCATGACGTCGAGATCTCCCAGCCTGGGTTTGGCAAGCTCGTCGTTTTCAAAGCTCAGTGCGCTTTTCTCCGTCCCTGCTTCGGGGGCCACCTGCTTGCCGGATTCGGCCCCCCAGGTTGGCATCAGGGAGCAGAACCACCAGAT
The DNA here is from genome assembly GCF_040908465.1 of Aeromonas sp. R10-1. Classification (NCBI taxonomy): domain Bacteria; kingdom Pseudomonadati; phylum Pseudomonadota; class Gammaproteobacteria; order Aeromonadales; family Aeromonadaceae; genus Aeromonas; species Aeromonas sp. R10-1. Next base: position 63,659 of record NZ_JBFODT010000011.1, on the reverse strand, counting down.
CACAATCATCCATGCGCGTTTCATCACTTACTCCTCGCTCGTTTTATTGAGTGTAAGTGGCGCCTTGTAGAGGATTTAGCTTATTGGGTTTGATAGACCCGTCCCCATAGCACGATTTCCACTATTCCATCCAGGAGTGCCCGCCCATGAAAAAAAGGAGCCTCGAGGCTCCCTTTTTTCATGGGCGGGCAGGTACTCGGCGGCTAGAACCAGAAGCCGATGATGAAGGAGCCCGCCAGGGTCAGCATCACGTTGGCCACCGCATAGGTGCCGGCGTAGCCGAGCGCCGGGATGGAGCTGTTGGCCGCCTCGTTCACTACGTCCATGGCCGGGGCACAGGTACGTGCGCCCGTGATGGCGCCGAGCAGCAGGGCCGGGTTCATTTTCAGCACCCAGACACCGAACAGGTAGCCTACCAGCACCGGCAAGGTGGTCACCAGCATGCCGGAGAAGAGCACCACCATCCCCACTTCGCTCAGGTGATCGAGGATGCCGCCCCCCGCCTTGAGGCCGGTACTCACCATGAAGACGGCGAGCCCGAGATCCTTGGCAAGGCGCAGGGCGCCTGGTGGCACATAGCCCACCGTGGGGTGGTTGGCACGCAGGTAGCCCATCAGGATCCCCGCCAGCAGCAGACCGACGGCATTGCCGAGGCCGAACTCTATCTGGCCGAACACCAGGGAGACGGAGCCGATGAGCAGGCCCAGTACGAAGAAGGTGGCGAAGGCCACCAGATCCGTGGTCTGGCTGTGGATGCTGATGAAGCCTATCTTGTTGGCCAGCAGCTTGACCCGCTGCTTCTCGCCGCTGATCTGCAGCACGTCGCCCTTTTGCAGCATGATGTTGCGATCGAACGGCATCTCTATCTGGGAGCGCACCACCCGGTTGAGGAAGCATCCCTTCTCGGTGAGGTTGAGCTCCACCAGATGGCGACCCACCACGGCATCATTTTTCACCACGATCTCTTCGGTGACGATCTGCAGGTCAAGGAGGTTGCGATCGAACACCTCCTTGCCGTTGCGGTAGTTGACGTCGAGCTTCTCGTGGCTCTCTGGGTAGCCCACCAGGGCGATCTCGTCCCCTTCCTGAATGACGGCGTCACCATCGGGGCTGGCCAGAATGCCGTTGCGGCGAATGCGCTCCACATAGCAGCCTGTGTGGGGATAGATGCCGGTTTCGCGCAGGGTACGACCGCCGATCCAGGCGGCGAGCTCCGGGCCGACCCGATAGGCGCGGATGATGGGCAGATAGGTCTTGCGGCTCTCGCTGTCGGAGAGCCCCCGCTCGCGGGCGATCTTCTGGGCCTCGGTGTTGAGATCCAGCCTGGCCAGGGAAGGAAGGTAGCGCACCACCAGCATCAGGCCCACCAGGCCCACCAGGTAGGTTAGAGCGTAGCCTATCCCCATGTTGTCGAGCACCGACTGCATGTCGGTCTGGTGGGGCAGGTTGAGCAATCCGCTTCGCAGGGCGTCCTGGGCCCCCACCAGGGCCGGCGTGGAGGTGAGAGAACCTGCCAGAATGCCGGCGGCCATGCCGGGCCCCAGATTGAAGAACTTGGCGAGCCCCACGGTCAGCAGCAGGGCCGACAGCAGGATCACCAGGGTCAGGGTGATGTAGTGGATGCCGTCGCGAAGGAAGACGCTGAAAAAGTGCGGCCCCGCTTCAATTCCCACGCAGAAGATGAACAGCATGAAGCCGACGTTTTCAGTGGAGGTGGAAAACTGGAATCCCATCTGGCCAAACAGCAGGGCGGTGAAGAGCACGCCTATGGTGTTGCCTATCTGGAAGTTGCCGATGCGTACCTTGCCCAGCAGCAGCCCGAAGGCCAGTACCACGAACAGCAGCAGGGAGTCGCTTTGATGTAGCAGTGTCACGAAATCTATGGTCATGCCCGGAAAAACCGAGGAAAAAAGTGGGGCCGATATTGTGCCGGATCCTGTATCAAGAAAGAAGCGCCAAAGCGGATTAACAGCCAGTTAAGTGCTGGTCTCTTCGGTGAAGATAGGGATGCGAGGGGGGGCTGGGGAAAACACCTCTATTTTACGCTGCAAGGCCCGCTGTCAATGAGTGAAATATGCTGTCGAGCCGGGAGGGGATAACACTCCTGTGGACAATTTATTACCTGCTGCATGGGGAGCAAACGGGCACGTTTTTCAGCATTTTCCACTGAGGAAATTGAAGGGTTACAAAAGAGACTTATGACTCATCCGGCGAGGGCTGACCCGCAGGATGCGGCATAGCGAAAAAAAATCCCCCACAGGCAGCACCGCGAGTCAATTCATCCCATTTAGGGGGGAAGGGAAAAACAGCAGAAAATGGGGAAGAGGGGAGGCGGCCAGCGCAAACCGGGGACAATGGCTGCCAACCCAGATGAACCGTGGCTTTGGTCAAGTTACCCACAGAAACTGTGGATAACCCTGTTCATGAAACTTGGCGATCAGGCTGAAAGCCGCGCCAATACTGGGCTGCAAGGACTGTTCAAAAAATACCTGCAATAAATTGTTTCTATAAAAATCAAATAGTTATGCGCAGCAGAACAAAACGCTGCTGGTCAGTATCGGGAGATAAAAAGGGAGTCAGGCCGCAGGGAAGGGCTTGTGCATTAAAATTGGAAGAGGAAAGCACTAAAGTGGATAACTTGCACCGAGATGGTGAGGAATTGGCTCCCCCGACTGGACTTGAACCAGTGACATACGGATTAACAGTCCGCCGTTCTACCGACTGAACTACGGGGGAACATCAGGCAAGGAGGTGCATCATACAGAGGTCGTATTTCGGGGTCAATAGCCATCAGGGAGGGTGAGCGGATACCCAGCTCCTTCAACTCGGGGTACACTGCTCCCTTGCCGTTTTTTTGCCGGGAGTCGTCATGAGCAAGTTATTCCAGTTGGCCAGCCAGTTTCAACCCGCCGGGGATCAGCCGAGGGCCATCGCCCAGCTGCTCGATGGCATCGAGTCGGGACTGGCCCACCAGACCCTGCTCGGGGTGACCGGTTCGGGCAAGACCTTTACCATGGCCAACGTCATCGCGACCCTCAATCGCCCCACCATGATACTGGCCCCCAACAAGACCCTGGCGGCCCAGCTCTACGGGGAGATGAAGGAGTTCTTCCCCGACAACGCGGTGGAGTATTTCGTCTCTTATTACGATTACTACCAGCCCGAAGCCTATGTGCCGACCACGGACACCTTCATCGAGAAGGATGCCTCCATCAACGATCACATCGAGCAGATGCGGCTGTCAGCCACCAAGGCGCTGCTGGAGCGGCGTGACGTGGTGATCGTCGCCTCGGTGTCGGCCATCTATGGTCTGGGGGATCCCCAGGCCTACCTCAGCATGATGCTGCACCTCAAAGTGGGGGACGTGATCAATCAGCGGGATATCCTGCGCCGCCTCGCCGAACTGCAGTACACCCGCAACGACATGGCCTTCCAGCGCGGCACCTTCCGGGTGCGGGGGGAGGTGATCGACATCTACCCCGCCGAATCGGACAAGCTGGCCCTGCGGGTGGAGCTGTTTGATGAAGAGGTAGAACGCCTCTCCCTGTTCGATCCCCTGACCGGCGCCCTCGAGCAGACGGTGGTGCGCTACACCATCTACCCCAAGACCCACTACGCCACCCCGCGGGAGACCATCCTGGGTGCCATCGAGCACATCAAGGAGGAACTCAAGGGGCGGCGCGAGCAGCTGATGAGCCTCAACAAGCTGGTGGAGGAGCAGCGCATCAGCCAGCGCACCCAGTTCGACATGGAGATGATGCAGGAGCTGGGTTACTGCTCCGGTATCGAGAACTACAGCCGCTATCTGTCCGGCCGTGCCCCCGGCGAGCCGCCACCCACCCTGTTTGACTATCTGCCGGGGGACGGCCTGCTCATCATCGACGAATCCCACGTCACGGTGCCGCAGATCGGCGCCATGTTCAAAGGGGACAGATCCCGCAAGGAGACCCTGGTTGAGTACGGCTTCCGCCTTCCCTCGGCGCTGGACAACCGGCCCCTCAAGTTCGACGAGTTCGAGGCGCTGATGCCCCAGACGGTGTTCGTCTCGGCGACCCCGGGCCCCTACGAGCTGGAGAAGTCCGGCGGCGACGTGGTGCAGCAGGTGGTGCGTCCCACCGGCCTGCTCGATCCCGAGGTGGAAGTGCGGCCGGTCACCACCCAGGTGGATGATCTGCTCTCCGAGATCCGCAAGCGGGTCGCCGTGGAGGAGCGGGTGCTGGTCACGACACTGACCAAGCGGATGGCTGAGGACTTGACCGAATACCTGGCGGATCACGAGGTACGGGTGCGCTATCTGCACTCGGACATTGATACCGTGGAGCGGGTGGAGATCATCCGCGACCTGCGCCTTGGCAAGTTCGATGTGCTGGTGGGCATCAACCTGCTGCGCGAAGGCCTCGACATGCCGGAAGTCTCCCTGGTGGCCATTCTGGATGCGGATAAAGAGGGCTTCCTGCGCTCCACCCGCTCCCTCATTCAGACCATCGGCCGGGCGGCACGCAACCTCAACGGCAAGGTGATCCTCTACGGCGATACCATCACCAACTCCATGAAGGTCGCGATTGAAGAGACCGAGCGGCGCCGCGCCCTGCAACACGCCCACAACCTGGAACACGGCATCGTGCCGAAGGGGCTCAACAAGGCCATCGGCGATGTGATGGACATGGGGGGCAGCCGCACGGCGGGCAAGGCCGGCAAGGGGAGTCGCAAGGCTGCCGAACCGCAAGGGGAGTACCATGCCCGCTCTGCCAGCGAGATCAGCAAGGAGATCAAGCGGATGGAAGAGCAGATGTTCCAGCATGCGCGGGATCTGGAGTTCGAACAGGCGGCGGCGCTGCGGGATCAGATCCAGCGGCTGCGCGGCGAGCTGATCGAGTCATGAGCGCCAGACGCTGGCTCATCTGGCGGCGTTTGCGCCGCCTCTATCAGGGCTTTCGCCACCCAGGCACACCCTGGTGGGCGAAGGGGCTGGTGATCCTTATCCTGCTCTATGGCATCAGCCCGGTGGACGTTGTCCCCGATGTGGTGCCTCTCCTTGGCTGGCTCGACGACGCGACCCTGTTGCTGCTCCTCTTGTGGGGCTGGGAGAAATGCCTGCCCGGCGAGGTGCTGGCCGCTCTGGACAAGGCCGAGTGAGCAGAACCCTACGTTCAGGGAAAGGGAAAAAGAAGGGGGATTGAATGACTCCCTTCATGGAGTTCGAAAAAGGGGACCATGGGGAGATTGTGAGCCAGGTCTCATTGGCGTAGACTCCACGCCGTTCACTTCATGGGTACCAAAAAATGGATCTGATCCTCTTTGCCATCGACTTTATTCTGCACGTTGACGCGCATCTGAAAGAGCTGTTCGAGAATTATGGCGTCTGGGTATACGCCATCCTGTTTCTCATCATTTTCTGCGAGACCGGGCTGGTGGTGACCCCCTTCCTGCCGGGGGACTCCCTGCTGTTTGCTGCAGGTGCCCTCACCGTGGGCAGCGTGCTGGACGTGCACACCCTGGCCGCCGTGCTGATCATCGCCGCGGTGCTCGGCAACGTGGTGAACTACACCATAGGCCACTTCTTCGGTGAGCAGCTGTTTCGCAACCCCGATTCCAAAATCTTTCGTCGGGACTATCTGGTCAAGACCCATGCCTTCTATGCCAAGCATGGCGGCAAGACCATCATCATCACCCGCTTCCTGCCCATAGTGCGGACCTTCGCCCCCTTCGTGGCGGGCATGGGGGCCATGACCTATCCCCGCTTCCTGGCGTTCAACCTGGTGGGGGGGCTCTTGTGGGTGCTCTCCTTCGTCTATGCCGGCCACTTCTTTGGCAATCTGCCGGTAGTGCGCCACAACTTTACCCTGCTCATCTTCGGCATCATCGCGGTCTCCTTGTTGCCCATGGTGATCGGCATGGTGAAGGCCAGGAGAAGTGCCAGCAAGGCCACCTCCGAAGGCGCGTGACATCGCCATGCACGACATGAAACAAGGGAGCCTATGGCTCCCTTCTTGTTGGTTGGCTGAGTGGCAGGTCGCCGCTGCGCCCTTTGACCCGCTTGTGGCCTGTTACGATGATGCACACCCGCAGGCAGCCACTTCATTGGCAGAACAGGGAGAAGGGGAGCCGGCCCCCTGGGCATGGGGTCGTGAGGCGATAAGAGGAGATAAAAAGGGAGCCATGGGCTCCCTTTTATGGTCGATTGAACGACTAGTTGCAGCAGCGCCCTTTTATCAGGTTGCCAGCAGCCACGATGACGAACACCAGCAGGTAGGCGGCAAAGATGACCACGAGCCACTGCGGCATGGAGAAACCGAGAAACTGCCAGCTGATCTCGCTGCAGTCGCCGTCCGGGTAGAACATCCAGGGAACCCATTTATCCAGTGGTGCCCAGGCAGGGAAGTCAACAAACCCTTCGCATACGTTGAAGGGGGAGGGGTTCATCTGGTAATCCACGTGCTTGAGCGCCAGTTTCAGGCCCCAGAAGGCGCTGTAACCCCACAGGAGCATGGCACTCCAGCGCAGGTACCAGCGCTCTGGCGCGACCATGCCGAGGAGGCCGGCGGTGAGCACGCCGAGGAGGGCGATACGTTCATAGATGCACATCACGCAAGGGTGCAAACCCAGCACGTGCTGGAAGAAGAGGGCACAGAGTTCCAGCGCGAAAGCGGAGGCTGCCAGCAATCCCCAGGCCAGACGATGACTGGCAATGCGGCGAAGATACTCGATCATCTGATTGATCTCTCAGAGAAAAATAGTGGCTGAATTAGAGCAGAGCCCCATCTGAAAAGAAAGGGGCCGAACAGCCCCTTTCATGATCAGTGTGTGGACGGGGTGGGCAGTGGCAGTGCCCCATGATCCAGCAACCACCCTGCCTGATAGAACCATTCGGTTGCAGGACCGAGGAGCAGTTCCACGGAGAAAAAGCCGACAAGCCCCAGCACCAGGGTATAGGGCAGCGCCATCCAGACCATGCGGCCATAAGAGAGGCGCAGCAGGGGAGCGAGGGCCGAGGTGAGCATGAACAGGAATGCGGCCTGGCCATTGGGGGTGGCGACCGACGGCAGGTTGGTGCCGGTGTTGATGGCCACGGCCAGCAGATCAAAATGCTCGCGGCTGATGGCGCCGTTGATCAGGGCGGTCTTCACCTCGTTGATGTAGACGGTGCCGACGAAGACGTTGTCACTGACCATGGAGAGCAGACCGTTTGCCAGGTAGAAGAGGGCAAGCTGATCCTCCGGCTTGGCCGCCAGTACCCACTGGATCACCGGCTTGAACAGCTGTTGATCGATGATGACGGCGACCACGCTGAAAAAGACGGTGAGCAGGGCGGTGAACGGCAAAGCCTCCTGGAATGCCTTGCCAAGCGCGTGTTCTTCAGTCACGCCGGTGAACGCCGTCGCGAGCACGATGACCGTCAGGCCGATCAGCCCAACTGCAGCCAGATGGAGGGCAAGACCCGTGATAAGCCAGATGGCAATCAGCGCCTGGACGATCAGCTTGGCCTTGTCCTGCGGGGTACGTTGTGCGTCTTCGTCGCGCTCGTAGGATTCCATGATGTGACGCACGGGCTCGGGCAAGCGGGCGCCATAACCGAACCAGCGGAATTTTTCGACCAGGATGCAGGTCAGCAGGCCGCAGATGAAGACCGGGATGGTGACTGGCGCCATGCGAATGGCAAATTCACCGAAGTGCCACCCCGCCTGTTCACCGATGATGAGGTTCTGGGGTTCACCGACCAGGGTGCAGACGCCCCCCAGGGCGGTACCGATGGCGGCGTGCATCATCAGGCTGCGCAGGAAGGCACGAAACTCGTTCAGATGCTGGCGGGAGAGCTCGTCAATCTCTTCGTCATCATGATGCAGATTGCCGGACTCATCCCGAGAGGCCACCTTGTGGTAGATGGCGTAGAAGCCGGTTGCGACGCTGATGACCACGGCGATCACGGTCAGGGCATCAAGGAACGCGGAGAGGAACGCAGACACCAGGCAGAAGGCGAGAGAAAGCAACGTCTTGGAGTGGATGCGCACCAGCATCTTGGTAAAGACGTAGAGCAGCAACTGCTTCATGAAGTAGATGCCGGCCACCATGAAGACCAGCAGCAGGAGTACTTCGATATTGGCCACCAGCTCATGTTTTATCTGGTTGGCGGAGGTCATGCCGATGAGCACGGCTTCGATGGCCAGGAGTCCGCCCGGTTGCAGCGGATAGCACTTGAGGGCCATGGCCAGGGTGAAAATGAACTCGACAACCAGCAGCCAGCCGGCCAGGAAGGGATCAACGTAGAAAATGACCGGGTTGATCAGCAGGAATAGAACGATGGCAATTTTGTACCATCGCGGAGCATTGCCCAAAAAGTTCTTTGTAAACGCGCGCCCTAGGCTGATTGGCATAATGATGGTTCTCTGTTCTGTTGTTGATATCTGCGTCTATGCAGTCGAGCCCGACCCGAGCCGAACATCCGGATATTCACCTGTATCAGATTGATTGCACATGATTTTAATCAAGGGAGCGATAACTATAAATAAGCTCGCTGAACTTGCCCAGCGAGCAAACGCTTATATCCCCATCATTTGGTGTTGGTTGACTCCCCACTTGTTGGCGCATACATATTTTTAACAAAAAGATCGGGGTAATGTGAGCAGAGGACCGACCTTCTGCTTGCCAGCATGACCGGCTTTGCTATTATTCGGGGGCCTTTTTACGCACTACAACAGAGTCATTACATGGTCATTAAAGCGCAAAGCCCTGCCGGGTTTGCCGAGGAATACATCATCGAGTCCATCTGGAACAATCGCTTTCCTCCTGGATCCATTCTGCCGGCGGAGCGCGAGCTGTCCGAATTGATCGGCGTGACTCGCACTACCTTGCGTGAAGTGTTGCAGCGCCTTGCCCGTGATGGCTGGCTCACCATCCAGCATGGCAAACCGACCAAGGTCAACAATTTCTGGGAAACCTCCGGTCTCAACATTCTGGAGACCCTGGCGCGTCTCGATCAGGACAAGGTGCCGGATCTGGTGGCACAGTTGCTCTCCGCCCGGACCAACATCTGCACCATCTTCATCCGTGGCGCCATTCGTAACAACCCGGAACAGGCCGCCGAGATACTGCGTGGTGCCGATGATGTGGAGAACACGGCCGAGGCCTATGCGGACTTCGACTACCGTTTGCATCACCAGCTTTCGTTTGCCTCGGGCAACCCCATCTATGCCTTGATCCTCAATGGTTTCAAGGGCTTGTACAGCCGGGTTGGCCGCTACTACTTCTCGGACAAGCAGGCGCGCGAAACCGCAGATGCCTACTACAAGACGCTGCGCAAGCTGGCCGAAACCAAGGATCACGAAGCCGTGTTCATGACGGTACGCCAGTACGGCATCGAGTCTGGCAAGCTTTGGACCCGTCTGCGTCAGGACATGCCAAGCAACCTGTGTGACAACTGATTGCCCTGACCCAAGAAAAACGCGCCTGATGGCGCGTTTTTTTATGCCCGGTACTGACGTCAGGTCATGCTCTTGCGGTCCGGACAACGGCCGATGATATCTGCGGATAGCTCGCCATTGTCCTGCTCCAGCACCACATCGAAGCCCCACAGCTGATGAAGATGCTTTAGCACCTCGTGGCGTGACTCGCCAAGGGGGATGCGGTTGTGGGGAACATAGCGCAGGGTCAGGGAGCGATCGCCTTTCACTGCCACGTTGTAGACCTGAATGTTGGGCTCCAGGTTGCTCAGGTTGTATTGAGCGGACAGGGTGCTACGCACCAGCCGGTAGCCCTCTTCATTGTGAATGGCGGACACTTTGAGGTAGTTCTTCAAATCGTCGTCATCGATGGCAAAGAGCTTCATGTCGCGCATCACCTTGGGACTGAGGAACTGGCTGATGAAGCTTTCGTCCTTGAAGTTCTGCATGGCGAAATGCAATGTCTCGACCCAGTTGGTGCCAGCGTAATCGGGGAACCAGTATCTGTCCTCCTCGGTCGGGTGCTCGCAGATGCGACGCAGGTCGGTGAACATGGCAAAGCCAAGGGCGTAGGGGTTGATCCCCGAGTAATACCGGCTGTTGTAGGGGGGCTGATAGACGACGTTGGTGTGGCTGTGCAGCACCTCCAGCATGAAGCGATCGCTGATTTTTCCCTCGTCATAGAGGTGGTTGAGAATGGTGTAGTGCCAGAAGGTGGCCCAGCCCTCGTTCATCACCTGCGTCTGCTTCTGCGGGTAGAAGTACTGACTGATCTTGCGCACGATACGTACCACCTCGCGCTGCCAGGGCTCGAGCAGGGGGGCATTCTTTTCGATGAAATAGAGGATGTTCTCCTGAGGCTCGGCAGGATAGCGCCTGTCTTCCACCCCGGCAATCTTGTGCTGCTTGGGCAGGGTACGCCACAGCTCATTGACCTGGGTTTGCAGATAATCTTCCCGCGCCTTCTGGCGTCGCTTCTCCTCGGCCAGAGAAATCTTCTGGGGCCGCTTGTAACGATCCACCCCGAAGTTCATCAGGGCATGGCAGGAGTCGAGCAGTTTCTCCACCGCATCGATGCCGTGTTTTTCCTCGCACTCGGTGATGTAGTTCTTGGCAAACAACAGGTAGTCGATGATGGAGGAGGCATCGGTCCAGGCCTTGAACAGATAGTTGTTCTTGAAGAAGGAGTTGTGACCATAGCAAGCGTGGGCCATGACCAGCGCCTGCATCGGCATGGTGTTCTCTTCCATCAGATAGGCGATGCAGGGGTCCGAGTTGATGACGATCTCGTAGGCCAGTCCCATTTGGCCGCGCTTGTAGTTGCGTTCGGTGTGGATAAAGCGCTTGCCGAATGACCAGTGTTGATAACCGATGGGCATGCCCACGCTGGAGTAGGCATCCATCATCTGCTCTGCAGTGATCACCTCGATCTGGTTGGGATAGGTGTCGAGCCGATAGAATTTGGCGACCCGGGCTATCTCCTGGTGATAAAGCTCCAGCAGATCGAAGTTCCAGTCAGGACCATCGTCCAGCGGCGCTATCTTTCTTGCGGTTTCTACCATATGTGATCCCTCAAGCCGCTTGCTTCTTGAACAATTCCCGGAACACCGGATAAATGTCCTCGACCTTGCGAATGTGCTCCATGGCGAAGTGGGCGTATTGCTCTGCCACCGCCTCATATTCGTGCCACAGGGTCTGGTGGGCGCGGGTAGTGATCTCGATGTAGGAGTAGTAACGCACCCGCGGCATGATGTCGCGCATCAGGATCTCCCTACACTGGGGTGAGTCATCGGCCCAGTTGTCACCATCAGAGGCCTGCGCCGCATAGATGTTCCACTGGTTGGCGGGATAACGTTCGTTGATGATGTCGTTCATCATCTTGAGCGCACTGGAGACGATGGTGCCGCCGGTCTCCTGGGAGTAGAAGAACTCGTGCTCGTCCACCTCCTTGGCCTGGGTGTGGTGGCGGATGTAGACCACCTCGACATTCTTGTAAGTCCGGCTCAGGAATAGATAAAGCAGGATATAGAAACGCTTGGCCATCTCCTTGGTAGCCTGATCCATGGAACCGGAGACGTCCATCAGGCAGAACATCACCGCCTGGCTCGAGGGGACGGGCCGTTTGACAAAGTTGTTGAATTTGAGGTCGAAGGTGTCGATAAAGGGGACCGCATCGATCCGCCGTTTCAGCTCCCTGATCTCTTTTTCAAGTTGCGCCATTTCGGCGAAATGGTCGTTGGGCTCGCAAGCCAGCTGGGCCAGGCGCTCCTCCAGTTCACGCAACTGACGTTTCTTGCCTGCCTGCAGCGCCATGCGCCGCGCTAGCGAATTTTGCAGGGAGCGCACCACGTTGATGTTGGCAGGCACCCCGTTGGAGGTGTAGCCGGCCCGGTAGGTCTTCATCTCCATCAGCTGGTTGAGCTGGGTCTTTTGCAGCCGTGGCAGTTCCAGATCCTCGAACAACAAGTCCAGATACTCGTCTTTGGAGATCTGGAAGACGAAATCATCGACGCCCTCTCCTTGATCCGAGGCCTGGCCCTCGCCACTCCCCTGGCCGCCGCCACCCCCTTTGGGCCGGTCAATCTTGTCACCGGAGACAAACTGGTCGTTGCCCGGATGCACCATCTCCCGTTTGCCGCCATGACCCTGATGAAAATGGGGTTCCCCGATGTCCTTGGTCGGGATGCTGATGCTCTCGCCCTTGTCCACGTCCTGAATGCTGCGCTTGGAGACAGCATCCGAGACCGCTTGTTTTATCTGCTTCTTGTAGCGGCGGATGAAGCGCTGCCGATTGACAGCGCTTTTGTTTTTGCCGTTGAGCCTGCGGTCGATAAAATGCGCCATAACTCCCCCTTGAACACGGCAGGGTCAGGATGACTTGCGTACCCTGAGATACCACTCGGAGAGCAGCCGCACCTGTTTACGTGTGTAGCCTTTCTCCATCATCCGTTCGACAAAGTTATCGTGCTTCTTCTGCTCCTCAGCCGAGGTTTTGCTGTTGAAGGAGATAACCGGCAGCAGCTCTTCCGTGTTGGAGAACATCTTCTTCTCGATCACGGTGCGCAGCTTCTCGTAACTGGTCCAGTTGGGGTTACGGCCTGCATTGTTGGCCCGGGCACGCAGCACGAAGTTGACGATTTCGTTGCGGAAATCTTTCGGGTTGCTGATCCCGGCAGGTTTTTCAATTTTCTCCAGCTCGCTGTTGAGAGACGCTCTGTCAAACAGCTGGCCGGTTTCTGGGTCACGATACTCCTGATCCTGGATCCAGAAGTCGGCGTAGGTGACGTAGCGATCGAAGATGTTCTGACCGTACTCTGAATACGACTCGAGGTAGGCGGTCTGGATCTCCTTGCCGATGAACTCGACGTAGCGCGGAGTCAGGTAACCCTTGATGAACTCCAGATAGCGATCGTGCAGCTCTTGCGGGAACTGCTCGCGCTCTATCTGCTGCTCCAGCACATAGAAGAGGTGCACCGGGTTGGCTGCCACTTCCGCGTGGTCGAAGTTGAAGACACGGGAGAGGATCTTGAACGCGAAACGGGTGGAAAGGCCGTTCATGCCCTCGTCAACCCCCGCATAATCCCGGTACTCCTGATAGCTTTTCGCCTTGGGATCCGTGTCTTTGAGACTCTCGCCGTCATAGACTCGCATCTTGGAATAGAGGCTGGAGTTTTCCGGCTCCTTGAGCCGCGACAGCACCGAGAACTGGCCCAGCAACTCCAGAGTACCCGGTGCGCATTTGGCCTCGGTCAGCTCGCTGTTGAACAGCAGTTTTTCATAGATCTTCACCTCTTCCGAGACGCGCAGGCAGTAGGGCACCTTGACGATGTAAACACGGTCGAGGAAGGCTTCGTTGTTCTTGTTGTTGCGGAACTGCTGCCACTCGGATTCGTTGGAGTGGGCCAGCAGGATGCCGTCGAAGGGGAGGGCGGAGAGCCCCTCGGTACCGTTGTAGTTCCCCTCTTGCGTCGCCGTCAGCAGCGGGTGCAGCACCTTGATGGGGGCCTTGAACATCTCGACGAACTCCATCATCCCCTGGTTTGCCTTGCATAGCGCACCGGAGTAGGAGTAAGCATCGGCATCATCCTGGGCGAAGTGTTCCAGCATGCGGATATCGACCTTGCCGACCAGGGAGGAGATGTCCTGGTTGTTGTCGTCCCCCGGTTCGGTTTTGGCGATGGCGATCTGATCGAGGATGGAGGGGTTCACCTTCTCCACCTTGAACTTGGTGATGTCGCCGCCAAACTCGTGAAGGCGCTTGGCGACCCAGGGAGACATGATGGGGCGCAGATAACGGCGAGGGATGCCGTACTCCTTCTCGAGGATTTCGCCATCTTCGTCGATGTCAAACAGGCAGAAGGGGTGATCATTCACTGGTGAGCCCTTGATGCGATAAATGGGCACTTTTTGCATCAGGGATTTGAGTTTCTCTGCCAGCGAGGATTTACCGCCGCCAACCGGTCCGAGCAGATAGAGGATCTGTTTCTTCTCTTCCAGACCCTGAGCGGAATGTTTGAGATAGGAGACAATCTGTTCGATGGCTTCTTCCATGCCATAGAAGTCTTTGAAAGCGGGATAACGCGCGACGACGCGGTTGGAAAAGAGACGGCTGAGACGTGGATTGGTCGAGGTGTCGATCATTTCCGGCTCGCCGATGGCGGTCAGCAGACGTTCGGCGGCAGAGGCGTAGCAGGATTTGTCCTGTTTGCACATATCCAGAAACTCCTGGATGCTGTACTCCTCCTCTCTGGCCTTCTCATACCGCTGTTGATAGTGCTCGAAGATGCCCATAACTTAGCCCTCGTTATAGTCGCTTGCCCTGAAAAAGAGTGGATCACTACTTTTGTTCTGTTTACCTCTTAAGCCTAGTCAACAGCCCCCAGTAATCCATCGCCATCATTGGTTTAAGTTTGTGCGGGAGCTTCCCGATCCTCGTGCGGGAAGAAGCAGTAAGTGACATACCTATGTTACTGACTGTTAAATTATTTTTGCCACGACAGTGATGCAAATGTCAAAGACATAAAAAATAAATCTTTGTGTGCCAGAGGGAGAAAATGGTGACGCTCTGTTTTGTCAGGGGGCGGTGCCAGCAAGGGCAAGGGCGGCAGGGAATAGAGGGTGAAAAGGCATATCGCTTACGTCAACGTAATGTCATTTGTTTGGTGTTTTTGCTCTAATTTTTACATTGACGCTACATTCTGACTGCTCTAGATTGGCCCTGTGTCGAGCAGTCATCGCTTTAGCAAGAGAGTGGGTGATTGTGCAGATACTAAGCTCTGTTTAAGCACGTTTCCGTTGGCTTGACCCTCGCATCCGCGAGGGTCTTATTTTTTCAGCGCCTGAACGGCGCCAAACCTGCAAGCTCAGGATCCGGCGGGATAGAGGGCTGACACCGCCGCCAGCACCTCGGCGAAGGGATGGTCCGCCAACTGGCCAAAACCGGCCAGATCCCTGGCCTTGAGACGGGTGGTCAGCGGGGTGGCGATGCCACACAGGAAACGGGTCAGGATCCTGGGATGGCGCTGATGGCACAGGGCGATCAGCGGATCGCACCAGGCGCGCAAACCGTGCTCGTTGGGCAAGCCCGGTGATGCAAGCGGCGGCAACACGGCGATCTCTCCCCGGCAGACGGAACAGTGCCCGCACCGCTCGGGGGCCGCGTCGTCGGCAAAATAGCGGGCAAGCTCATGGCTGAGGCAGGTGGTCGAGGTGAAAAAGGCCAGCAGCGCCTGAAGGCGGGCCAGCTCGCTCTGCTCTTTCTTTTCAAACAATTCATGCAGCTCTTCGGCCAGGGTCGCGGTATCGATTTGCTGGCTCAGCACCCGATAGACCTCGGTCATCTGCTTGCTTTCAAGCTCGATCCAACCCTGCTGCTGCAGGTAGTCCAGCGCCGTCGCGGCGCGCTGGCGTTCCCCCTGGTATCCCTGCCACAGCGCTTCGAAGTCCATGGTGCACCAGGTGCGCGCCTGTGGCGCGCAGGCAAAGACCTGCTCCAGGAACTGGCGGCGTTCGGAATTGAAACGAGCGAGGATCGCCTGTTTTTCCAGTACGAACCTGAAACGGTACTCGGCAAAGTAGCTGTAGGCCGGTGCAATGATCCCCGCCATCTCCAGATAGACCAGCAGGGTCTTGAGGGGCAGTTGGCGAATGTTGGTCTCGTTGGAGAGGCGCAGCAGGCTGAATTCCCACTCGGCGCCGCTCTGGCGCACGATATCGAGCAAGTGCGCGATGGCGTCCCTGTCCGGCGTATCCCCATAGACGAAGTTTTCCAGTACCGGCAACTGGGCGCGGCTCGCCAGCACGGTGCAGCGGGAGGGAAGCCCGTCACGTCCGGCGCGGCCTATCTCCTGGCTGTAGTTCTCGATGGATTTGGGCAGGTCGTAGTGAATGACCCGGCGAATGTCGGCCTTGTCGATGCCCATGCCAAAGGCGATGGTGGCCACGATGCAGTCGAGTCTGCCAGCCATGAAGTCGTGCTGGATCTGGCTGCGCAGGGCGGGATCGAGCCCCGCATGGTAGGCGCATGCCCGGATGCCGCTGGCCTGTAGCTGCGCGGCGCACTGCTCTGCGCTGTGTTGCAGAGTCACGTAGACGATGGTGGGGGCGGCCGGATCCCGGTGCAGCTCCTCGCGCAGCCAGGTATCGCGGGCACTGCCGGCCAGCGGGAGGACGGCCAGATCCAGATTGGGTCTGTAGAAACCGGTGACCACCAGATCGTCCCGGTCTATGGCAAATTTTGCCTGCATGTCCGCCATGACGGCCGGGGTGGCGGTGGCGGTCAGCAACAGCACCTGGGGAATGGCCAGTTCACGGCGATGATCCGGCAGCTTGAGGTAGTCGGGGCGAAAGTTGTGGCCCCACTCCGAGATGCAGTGGGCCTCGTCCACCACCAGCAGTGACAGGGGGATGTGGGCGATGAAGCGGCGAAAGCGCTCATTTTTGAGGCGCTCCACCGAAATCATCAGGATCTTGAGCTGGCCATCGCTGGCCTGCTGCATCACGCGCCGGCTCTCTTCCGCTGTCTGGCTGGAGTCCAGAGTGGCGGCGGCGATCCCCTTGCTGCGCAAAAAGGCGAGCTGATCGTGCATCAGGGCCAGCAGGGGAGAGATGACCAGGGTCAGGTGGGGCAGTGCGAGGGCGGGCAATTGATAACAGAGGGATTTCCCCGCGCCAGTCGGGAAGATGGCTGCGGCGCTCTTGCCAGCCAGCAGACGACTGATCACCGCTTCCTGCCCGGGCCGCAAGCGATCAAAGCCGAAGTGTCGGGTCAATAAAGAGGTGATCATGGCAAGGCTCCCTGAAAAAGGGCGTCATCATATCACTTCTGGCCCAGTGGTGGCCGATGATCGGACTGGTTTGGTGACATTTTGACCGTGGTTGATATTGTGTTATCACATTGTTGTAGATTTTTTGTGAGGTAACCCTGATATTTTTCAGTGATTATGTGGAAAAAAACCATGGCAGATGGGATATTCCTGTCCGCAACCCCACGCGAACGGGACAGATCCACCAGAAGAGCTGCCCACGGCGTCACCGTCAACGGACCGGTGCCAATGCGCGGGGCTGGTTGCCAACAGGACTAATGATTCACGCACCATGAGTGCACAGGGACTACTTGATGACACAACAACACCCCCTCATTCGACTGGTCAACAGCACCAGTCTGGTTAGCCAGATCCTGGTCGGTCTGGTATTCGGTATCCTTCTTGCGATGTTCATGCCCGAGTGGGCCAAGGCGGCGGGTCTGCTCGGCAGCCTGTTCGTCGGCGCCCTGAAGGCCGTGGCGCCGCTGCTGGTCTTCGTGCTGGTGATGTCGGCGATCATCGGCCACAAGCAGGGCCAGAAGACCAACATGAAACCGATCCTGCTGCTCTATGTGCTGGGTACCTTCCTGGCGGCTGCCGTGGCAGTGGTGGCGAGCTTCCTCTTCCCCTCCAACCTGCATCTGGTGGCAGGCGCTACCGAGATCACGCCGCCAGGGGGCATCACGGAAGTGCTGCAGACCCTGCTGTTCAACGTGGTGACCAACCCGGTGAAAGCACTGCTGGAAGCCAACTATATCGGCATCCTGGCCTGGGCCATCGGCCTTGGTATCGCCATGCGTCACGCCAATGAGAGCACCAAATCACTGATTTCCGATGTGTCTCACGGGGTTTCCGCCATCGTCAAGGCCGTGATCCGTTGCGCTCCGCTCGGCATCCTGGGCCTGGTTGCCTCCACCCTGGCTGAAACCGGCTTCGATGCGCTGTTTGGCTATGCCCAGCTGCTGGTGGTACTGATCGGCTGCATGCTGTTCATCGCCTTCGTGGTCAATCCGCTCATCGTCTTCTGGAAGATCAAGCGCAACCCCTATCCCCTGGTGCTGACCTGCCTGAAAGAGAGCGGTGTGACCGCCTTCTTCACCCGCAGTTCCGCCGCCAACATTCCGGTCAACATGGCCCTGGCCGAGAGGCTGCGCCTGCCGGAAGACACCTATGCGGTCTCCATCCCGCTGGGGGCCACCATCAACATGGCCGGCGCCGCCATCACCATTACCGTGCTCACCATGGCGGCGGTGCATACCCTGGGGATGGAAGTGGACATGGCGACCGCCATTCTGCTCTCCGTCGTCGCCACCATCAGTGCCTGTGGCGCTTCCGGTGTGGCGGGCGGCTCCCTGCTGCTGATCCCGCTGGCGTGCAGCCTGTTCGGTATCAGCAACGACATCGCCATGCAGGTGGTGGCCGTTGGCTTCATCATCGGGGTGTTGCAGGATTCCGCCGAAACGGCCCTCAACAGCTCCACCGACGTGCTGTTCACTGCGGCTGCCTGCATGGCCGAGGATGAGAGCCTGCTGGATGCCGCCCCGGTCCCCAGCCGCGAAGCTTGATCCCCTCAGACGTTCCGCTCTGCACAGGCGCCCTCTTTGGAGGGCGCTTTTTATTTGCGCGCGCGTCAGGCGCCCTGCACCTTCTCGCCGTGTCATGGCACTGACAGTGCTCGGATCCCCCTGTGTGATTTCCCGGGAGGGGCCCGTTGGCCGCCTTACGTGTTCTCGCCACCGCCAACAAGCCATTCCCTGTACCCGCGTGCCCGGCACTGCATTCGGCAGGGCATATCGGGCTGTTTGTGCTGTCAGCATGGCGGCCTGTGGCATCCCCTCTGGTGACCGAAGGGGTCATCTGCTCTTCGGACGCTGTACGGGAAGCCCAGTCAAGGTCCTCTTGGCGGTTTTTGCCTGCGCCCCTGTGGCCGGTGCTTTCCTTGAGTGCCTTGAAGGAAGGCCCCATTGGGTGGGGGCCTGGACTCTTTGGGCGAAACCCCGAAGAGCGGGCGTTCCTGGCAAGGACAAGGGCTCTGGTGTTCTGCCTGGCAAGGCCGATGGCGTGCGGCAGATGACGGGATAACGCAGCACGCCTTGGTCGTGTGCCATGGGGAAAGGAATATGAGCGGCAAGCTGTCACCAAGGAGAAAGAGAGTGGGTGAAAGGGCTGTCTCTGATCTGAGGACTCTGATCATCTTAGCTCAGTGCCTGATGATCATAACGAACACAGCCCGGCAGAGGAGATCTGCCGGGCTGTGGGAGGCGTCGGGCCAGATGCTGGTCCGACGGTATCGCAGGAAGGCTTAGCCGACCAGTTGATAGAGGATGGCGGAGATGGCGATGAGGCCCATGGTCGCCACGAAGACGTTGCTGATCTGGCCCTGGTATTTCGCCATGGCCGGAACGCGCTTGATGGCGTACATGGGCATGAGGAACAGGATGGTGGCGATGATGGGGCCACCCAGGGATTCGATCATCCCGAGGATGGAGGGGTTGATCACGGCCACGCCCCACAGGGTCAGAATGAAGAAGGCGATGATGAACAGCTCCACCTTCTTGTGGTTCGGTGCCTTGCCGGAGTTGCGCATGTTCTGGACGATCATCCCTTTCAGACCTTCACGGGCACCCAGATAGTGGCCGAAGAAGGAGGAGACGATGGCCACGAAGGCAACCAGCGGACCGAAGTAGGAGATGATGGGGCTCGCATGCTGGTTGGCCAGGTAGGAGAGCACGGCGATGTTCTGGGACTTGGCTTCTGCCAGCTGGGCCGGCGTCAGGCTCATCACGCAGGAGAAGACGAAGAACATCACGAAGCCCAGCAGAATGATGGCGGTGCGCTTGAGGATGGCGTCGGACTTGGCGACGGCATGCTCACCGTGATCACGGCGCTGAGCCAGGGCGAAGCTGGAGATGGCCGGGCTGTGGTTGAAGGAGAAGACCAGCACCGGGATGGTCAGCCACAGTGTGGTGGCGAAGTCCTTGGTGCTCGGCATTTCATTCAGGGCCGCACCGGTCCAGTCCGGGATCAGGTACAGGGAGATGCCCGCCAGAATGGCGATGAGCGGATAGACCAGGAACTCGGTCACTTTCAGCATCAGCTTCTCGCCAGCCAGCATCACGGACATCATGGCCATGATGAGCACGATGGAGAGGATCCAGCGCGGGGGCGGCGTCATCTGCAACTGGTTGACCAGGAAGCTTTCCACCGTGTTGGTGATGCCCACACCGTAGATCAGCACGATGGGGTAGATGGCGAAGAAGTAGAGCAGGGTGATCAATTTACCGGCACCCACGCCGAAGTGTTCTTCCACCACCTGGGTGATGTCGGCATTGGGTTGCTTGGAGGAAAGCACGAAGCGCGCCAGACCACGGTGGGCCAGGTAAGTCATGGGGCCGACCAGCAGCGCCATCACCACCAGCGGCCAGAAGCCACCCATACCGGCGTTGATGGGCAGGAACAGGATGCCTGCACCGACGGCGGTACCGAACAGGCTGATCACCCAGGTGGTGTCTTGTTTACTCCAACCGCGAGATTGGACCGAGCTGATTCCTTGCTCCTGTGCGGCTGCAACATCCTGTGCGCCAGTGACAGTATTGGACATGTGTCTCACCCCGAATGTGTGGTTTTAATTAGTCGGCGCAAGAATACTTTCTTTTTAATCAAAAATGTTGATCAAATTCACCTTTGTGCGGCCGAA
This sequence comes from Aeromonas sp. R10-1, assembly GCF_040908465.1. Taxonomy (NCBI): domain Bacteria; kingdom Pseudomonadati; phylum Pseudomonadota; class Gammaproteobacteria; order Aeromonadales; family Aeromonadaceae; genus Aeromonas; species Aeromonas sp. R10-1. The sequence continues at coordinate 43,221 of NZ_JBFODT010000011.1, read as the reverse complement.
ACCCGTACTTTCTTGTAGAAATGTGATCAAAAGAATAAAAAATCAAAATTTATTTATCAAATGCAGTGTTATTTGAATGTTAACTGGATAATTTCCCACCTCATGATGTTGTCGAAATGTTATTTCGAGATGTGCTGGGCAAGCTGGCGGATCATGCTGGCAGTGGCTCCCCAGATGAAAGATCGCTCCCAAGGGATCCAATAGATGGTGTGACGTCCGTCCGCCCTTGGCAGGCTCAGGGCTATGTGCTGCCCCGGATCCAGCACGTGGGCGAGGGGGACTTCGAAGGCCTGGGCCACCTCGTCCTGGCTCAGGGTCAGCCCGTAGCCTGGGTCGAGCATGGCGAGGACCGGCAGCACATCGTAGCGTGAGACGGTATTGAGAGGGGTGAGGCTGCCGATGATCCGGATCTGGGAGGGGGGAATGCCAAGCTCCTCCTCGGTTTCCCTGAGCGCGGTGTGAATGAGGTCCCGGTCTTCCGGGTCCTGGCGCCCGCCGGGAAAGCTGATCTGCCCCGGGTGGTGGCGCAGGGCGGCGCTGCGGCGCGTCAGCAGCAGGTGCAGGCCCTCGGGGCGCTCCACCAGGGGGATCAACACGGCGGCAGGTTTGAGCCCGGCCAGTGCCAGGCGATGGGCGGGGGCGGGGCGCTGCAGCAAAAAGCGGGTCAGCAGCTCGGCACTCGTCATCTCCATGGGTCTCCTTGTGTCGGCCCCGCAGGGCCGGATGGGGTCAAAGGGCATCGAGCAGTGGCAGGATGCGGGCCACCTTGTCGTAGGTCTCCTGATATTCGGCGTCGGGATCGGAGTCGGCGATGATGCCGCCCCCCGCCCAGCAGTGCAGCTGACCGGCTTCGGCGATCAGGGTACGGATGCAGATGCTGGTATCCATCCTTCCGTGCTGACTCAGATAACCGATGCTGCCGCAGTAGGCATTGCGCCGCACCGGCTCCAGCTCCTCGATGATCTCCATCGCCCGGATCTTGGGAGCCCCTGTGATGGAGCCGCCGGGGAAGCAGGCCCGCAGCAGATCCACTTCTTGCCAGCGCGCATCCAGCTCTCCGTGAATGGTGGAAACCAGATGATGCACTGCCGGGAAGGATTCCACGGCAAAGAGGTGCGGGACCGTGACCGACCCCGGCCGGCTCACCCGGCCGATGTCGTTGCGCAGCAGATCGACGATCATCAGGTTCTCCGATCTGTCCTTGTCGGCGCTGGCGAGTGACTCGGCCACCCTGGCATCCTGGGCGGGATCCGGGTGGCGAGGCCGGGTGCCCTTGATGGGCTTGGTCTCGATATGGCGCTTGTCGAGCAGCAGGAAACGCTCCGGGGAGAGGCTCAGAATGGCGCTTTGCGGCAGGCGGACAAAGGCGGAGAACGGCGCCTTGTTGGCGGCGCTCAGGGCGAGATAGGCGGACCATTCATCCCCCTGATAAGGGGCGCTGAAGCGCTGGGTCAGGTTGATCTGGTAACAATCCCCCGCCGCCAGATAGGCCTGGATACGGGCAAACTTGTCGCCGTATTCGGCCCGCGTCATGTTGCTCTGCCAGGGGCCGGTCAGGTGAAGGGGGAGGGTGGTTCGTTCGCGCTGCGCCATCAGCCAGTCGAGCCTGCGGGCGAGGCCGGCTTCATCACCCCAGTGGGCCAGTTGCCAGTGTCCCGTCGCGACATTTCGCAGCAGCGCCCAGTCGTAGATCCCGACCGCCATGTCGGGCACCTGGATGTCCTGTTGAGCCACTGCGGGCAGACGCTCGAATCGTCGGCCCAGATCGTAGCCAAAGAGTCCCAGGGCTCCCCCGATGAACGGCAATCCCGAGTCATCCTCAACGCGCTCCCCGAGCAGGGCTCGCTGGGTCTTGGCGAGCAGGGCGAGGGGATCGCCGTCATGATGGTGCTGGTGGTTATCCTGGGTGAGGCAGGTGCTGGTACCCCGGGTTTCCAGGGTGGCAAGCGGATCGGCGCTGATGATGTCAAAACCGTTGTCAGCCCCCAGGGGGCCGGCGGATTCCAGCAGGATGGCCCAGGGTTGGTGTTGCAGGCAGGCGAACCAGGTGTGGAGCGAGGCCTGCGGGTCGAAATGGTGGATATGCAGTCTTGGTTTCATTTTTTGTTACATAGGCAACAGTTTGCGCCCGGCTCCCTAGCCGGTTCGGGTGGTCAAGCGTATCATGGCCGCCGGCATTTTTAAGAAAAACACCGTTATAAAAACACGCCGCAGTCTGCCGGCTCCAGGTGCATTTGCCACCTGCCGAAGGCCCGGCTCATATGGAAGCCCTTGCTCGCGCAAGCGATAACAAGGACCAGTGAGGATGATATGAGCATCATTAGAAAACAGGACTTTATCGATTCCATTGCTGACGCCCTGCAGTACATCTCCTTCTACCACCCCCTCGATTTCGTGCAGGCTGCCAAGGCCGCCTATGACCGCGAGATCAACCCGGCCGCCAAGGATGCCCTGGCCCAGATTCTGATCAACTCCCGCATGTCTGCCGAAGGTCATCGCCCGCTCTGTCAGGACACCGGTATCGTCACCTGCTTCGTCAAGATCGGCATGCAGGTACAGTGGGACAGCGACATGACGGTCCAGGAGATGGTGGATGAGGGCACCCGCCGCGCCTATACCAATCCGGACAACCCGCTGCGCGCCTCCGTGCTGGCGGATCCGGCCGGCAGCCGCAAGAACACCAAAGACAATGCCCCCGCTGTCGTGCACATCGACATGATCCCGGGCAACAAGGTGGAAGTGAGTATCGCGGCCAAGGGCGGCGGCTCCGAAAACAAATCGAAGATGGTGATGCTCAATCCCTCCGACGACATCGTGGAGTGGGTGCTCAAGACGGTGCCGACCATGGGGGCTGGCTGGTGCCCGCCCGGCATGCTCGGCATCGGCATCGGCGGCACCGCCGAGAAGGCGGCGGTGCTCGCCAAGGAAGCTCTGATGGAGCACATAGACATCCAGGAGCTGATTGCCCGTGGTCCCGAGACCACCGAAGAGAAGCTGAGGGTCGAGCTCTATGACAAGGTCAACAAGCTCGGGATCGGTGCCCAGGGGTTGGGCGGCCTGACCACGGTGCTGGATGTGAAGGTGAAATCCGCACCGACCCACGCCGCCTCCAAGCCCGTGGTGATGATCCCCAACTGCGCCGCCACCCGTCACGTGCATTTCGAACTCGATGGCTCCGGCCCGGCGGAGCTGACACCCCCCAGGCTGGAAGACTGGCCGGAGATCACCCGTGAGTCCGGTGGTAATGTGCGCCGGGTCAACGTGGATGGCATCACCAAGGCAGAGCTTGCCAGCTGGAAGAGCGGCGATACCGTGCTGCTCTCCGGCAAGATCCTGACCGGCCGCGACGCCGCCCACAAGCGCATCGCCGACATGCTGAAAAAAGGTGAAGGACTGCCCGAAGGGGTCGATTTCACCAACCGCTTCATCTATTACGTGGGCCCGGTCGATGCGGTGCGTGACGAGGTGGTCGGCCCGGCTGGCCCCACCACGTCCACCCGGATGGACAAATTCACCGACATGATGCTGGGAGAAACCGGCCTCATCGGCATGATCGGCAAGTCCGAGCGCGGCCCCAAGACGGTCGAGAGCATCAAGCAGCACCAGGCTGTCTACCTGATGGCGGTGGGCGGCGCCGCCTATCTGGTGGCGAAAGCCATCAAGAAGGCGCGCGTGGTGGCCTTTGCCGATCTGGGGATGGAGGCCATCTACGAGTTCGAGGTGGAAGACATGCCGGTCACCGTGGCGGTCGACTCCCAGGGCAACAACATCCACGAGACCGGCCCGGCCTACTGGTCCGCCAAGATTGCCGAGCTGGAGACCAAGCTGGCTTGATCAATCGGACTTCGATGCAAACGGAGAGCGATTAGCCCCCGTACAGAAGCATGTTGAAAGGCGACCCGAGGGTCGCCTTTTTTACGGGCCCCATTTGACGGTCTGGACCTGAGCAAATTTACTGCTGCTGTGCTGCTGTGCTGCTGTGCTGCTGTGCTGCTGTGCTGCTGTGCTGCTGTGCTGCTGTGCTGCTGTGCTGCTGTGCTGCTGTGCTGCTGTGCTGCTGTGCTGCTGTGCTGCTGTGCTGCTGTGCTGCTGTGCTGCTTTGTCTTTGTCGCCATGGCATCCCGGGTCGGAAGCCTGGATAACCCGGTGGGCAATGCCGGCGCATTGGCTGTCACGCCGAAGGGGCGATCAGTGGTTCAGGTAGATATCCTGGCCGCCGTAGCTCAGTGCCCCACCCAGAGGGGTTGCGGGCTCGAAGAAGCGGGTCAGGACACCGGCACGCTGGCCCAGGGTGCTCAATGTGCTCCGGTCCAGGGCGACCTGTTCGGGCAGCCAGGTCAGCACGGCGGCGCAGTGACCATTGATCAGGCTCTGCTCCAGCAGGCGCTGCCAATTCTTGATCTTGGGGGCGTGCACGACAAGCACCCTGGCAGGATTGATCCCTCTGGCCTGCAATTGCGCGGCGGCGGGCAGACCGGGCGGGGCGACGAGCAGGATCCAGCCACTGTCAGACTGACTCAGTTGCCCCAGGGCATCCAGCAGCGGCGCTTCCTGATGGAGAGGGCCGCGCCGCTGCTCTTGTCCCATCTTGCTCTGATGGCGAGTGGGCCAGGTGGTGATCAGACCGGCAGAGGAGGAGGGGGGGCAAAGATTCAGGGGCTGGCTCATATGTCGTTCCTGTATGAATAACCATGCTGTATACGCATACAGTAGTTCTGTTCGCAAGGAGTGACAAGTCATTTGTGGCTAAAAGTGTGAGCCGATTAACAGGGGATGATTTTAACTACATGATTAAAAAGGATATTTATATCTTCCTTATACAGGGTGTTTTTTAACCTGTAGACAAACTTCGGGTCGGCGCTCATGGTTATACAGTCCTGTATAGGGAGAGGAGGGAGCGAGATGGACGTCAGTACCTTGCAACGACTGGATGCGAACATTCTGCTCGGGATCATCAACGAGAAGCTGCGGCTGGAGTGTGATGGTCTGGAAGAGCTGCTGGCTTACTACGACATGACAGAAGATCAGCTGGCTACCCGTCTGCAACAGATCGGGTATCACTACGACCCTATGAGCAATCAGTTCAAGGCGCATGGTTAATTGAAATCAAAGGGTGCTCCGATTGGGGCATCCTTTTTATTACCTGACGAGGAGGTGCGAATTGAAAACGCTTTCAATTTCTCCCGTGTTGACGGTTATTTTCACGTATTTTCAGTCACAGGCAATCATTGAAAACCTATTCATGAAACTATCTTTTTTGTTTTCTTGTATCGCTATGATTTAAAACGAAATTTATATTTCATTCAGGCGGACTAAAGGAAAGGGTTTTCATGGTGAAACTGTCATTTTTATGCGTTAAAGTGTGACTCACGTTAACTTTTAAACCCTTGGCTTTAGCTAGTATGCCCCCGCCGGAGCATATTCTGAGATAACAACAGCGCCGGTCCCCCCGATGGGATGACATTTTTTATTTGTAACGAAGGAAAATGGTTTATGGCTACCAAGAAGAAGACAGACCAGGATCTCCAACTGGATAAAGATCAGCTCAAGGCGAGTATCGTGCGTCACCTGCGTTCTACCTTGGGTACAAGCGAACAGAAAGCCTCTCCGGATGCCTGGTGGAAAGCGACCGCTGCCGCCGTCAATGAACAGGTGTACGAGCGCCTGACCCGTACTCAGCAGACTCACTTCAAGAAAGATACTCGTGCGATTCACTATCTCTCTGCTGAATTTTTGATGGGGCGTTTGACCTCCAACAACCTGCACAACCTCTCCCTCTACAAAGTCTGTGAAGAGGCGCTGGGTGAACTCGGTCTGGAACTGACCGATCTTTGCGAACAAGAGCCTGACATGGCCCTTGGCAACGGCGGCCTGGGTCGTCTGGCTGCCTGCTTCATCGATTCCCTGGCCACCTTGAACTACCCGGCGGTGGGCTATGGCATCCACTACGAGCACGGCCTGTTCCGTCAGGAGATCCAGGATGGTCGCCAGATCGAGCGTCCGGACTCCTGGCGCGAATATGGCAACCCCTGGGAGATCTGCCGCCCGGAATCGGTGCAGGAGATCCCGCTCTACGGCTACGTGGAGACCGTCTTTGGTGACAAGGGTGGCCTGAAGAAGGTGTGGCACGCCGGTCGCAAGATCAAAGGGGTGCCCTGGGACATTCCGGTGGTCGGCTTCGGTGGTCACACCGTCAACATCCTGCGTCTGTGGGAATCCCGTGCCTCCGAGTTCTTCGACTGGGACGTGTTCAACGCCGGTGGTTATATCGACTCCCAGGCCGAGAAGGCCCAGGCCGAGACCATCTCCAAGGTGCTCTACCCGAACGATGAGACCGACGCCGGCAAGGAGCTGCGCCTGATCCAGCAGTACTTCTTCTGCGCCTGCTCCATCAAGGACATCATGCGTCGCTACAAGCGGGTGCATGGCAGTGACTTCAGCAACTTTGCCGCGCAAATCGCCATCCAGCTCAACGATACCCACCCCACCGTGGCCATCCCCGAGCTGATGCGCGTGCTGGTGGACGAAGAGGGGCTGAATTGGGATACCGCCTGGGGCATCTGCTATCAGGTCTTCTCCTACACCAACCACACCCTGCTGCCGGAAGCGCTGGAGAAGTGGTCCGTCAGCCTGTTCGAGAAGGTACTGCCGCGCCATCTCGAGATCATTTACGAAATCAACGCCCGCTTCCTGAACGAGCTGGTGGAGCCCAAGTGGCCGGGCAACGATGCCATCAAGGCCAAGCTCTCCATCATCGAAGAGGGTGACGTGCGCAAGGTGCGCATGGGCAACCTGTGTGTCATCGGCTCCTCCAAGGTGAACGGCGTGGCCGAGATCCACTCCAAGCTGGTGAAGGAAGATCTCTTCCCCGAGTATGCCGAGCTGTGGCCAGAGAAGATGTGCAACGTCACTAACGGTGTGACTCCCCGTCGCTGGCTGCTGGCCTGCAACCCGGAACTGGCCGAACTCTACAACGAGGTGGTGGGCAAGGAGTGGCCGCTGCAACTGGACAAGCTGCGCAGCGTGGTGAAGTTTGCCGATGACAAGGCGTTCCAGCAGCAGTTCATGACCATCAAGCGCCACAACAAGGAGAAGCTGGTCAAGGTCATCAAGGCGGAAACCGGCATCGACGTGAGCGCGGAGGCGATCTTCGACGTCCAGATCAAGCGTCTGCATGAGTACAAGCGCCAGCAACTGAACCTTATCCATATCATGGCGCTCTACCGTCGCCTGCTGGCGAACCCGGACTATGACATGCATCCGCGGGTGTTCATCTTCGGCTCCAAGGCGGCGCCCGGCTACAAGCTGGCCAAGGACATCATCTACGCCATCAACAAGCTGGCGGAGCGGGTCAACAACGACGCCCGTATTCAGGGCAAGCTGAAAGTGGTGTTCATGCCGAACTACCGCGTGAGCCTTGCCGAGAAGCTGATCCCGGCGGCGGATGTCTCCGAGCAGATCTCCACCGCAGGTTACGAAGCATCCGGTACCGGCAACATGAAGATGGCGCTGAACGGTGCCATCACCATCGGGACGCTGGATGGAGCCAACATCGAGATCGCCGAAGAGGCAGGTGCCGAGAACTGCGCCATCTTCGGTCTGAATGTGGACGAGGTGAAGTCCCTGAAGGCGCGCGGCTACAACCCGTATGACTTCTACTACGCTAACTCCGAACTGAAAGCCGTGCTGGACTGGTTTGATACCGACTACTTCACGCCGGGTCGCCCGGGGGAGCTGGCCTCCATCAAGCGCTCCTTGCTGGAAGGGGGAGACCCTTACCTGACCCTGGCGGATTTCGAGTCCTACTCCGAGGCGCACAAGCTGATCGATGCCTGGTACCGGGATCCGGCCCTGTGGGCGAAGAAAGCCATCATCAACTCGGCCACCATGGGCAAGTTCAACTCCGACCGCTCCATCCAGGATTACGTAGACCGGATCTGGAAACTGACGAGCTGCAGCGTCGGCTGATGTCTGCTCCTGTGAAAAACCCCGCGATGCGGGGTTTTTTTTCATCTGTCGGGTTGAGAGAGGCTCAGAGCCTGTCGACCACCCGGGTGTCCGCCGGCACCCGTTTCTTGCCGGTGATCATCGCCCTGACGAGATCACCCCGTACCAGACGATCCAGGGCGATGACGGCCAGTACATGGACGAAGATGGCCACCTGCAGCCCCTTGGCAAAGAACTCGTGGATCTCTTCCATGCGATGGGTGCCGGAGAGCGGCCCGTATTCGGTCATGATCCCGCTGGCGGCGGTGCCGACAAGGCAGGTCAACAGCAGCAGTATCATCAAGGACCCCAAAGGATTGTGACCGGCATAGTAGGGGTGGCGCCCCTTGATCGTCTCCTTGAGATAGGTGATGACGCCGGCCGGTGTCGGCAGCCACTGGGCGAAGCGGGCATGATAGGAGCCGATGAATCCCCATACGATGCGCAGTGCCAGCAGTCCGGCCAGCGCATATCCCGCATAGCGGTGGTTGCGCGCCCCCTCTTCAAGGATGAAGAGATTCAGCACGCACAACAGCACAGTGGCCCAGTGAAATCCCCTGACCACCGGATCCCATACCTTGATTTCACGGTAGTTCTGCATCGTCTTACCCATGAGGTGATCTCTTTGTCGTGATGTCCATGATCATCGCCATCGTCAGCCATGGCTGCGTGATGGCCGTTGTCAGCATCATGGAGGCGATTTCTTAAGTGCAAGTTAATGTCGCCGTGATGTCGCGGGTAGGGGAGAACGGTTGTTTCGGGGCGAGAAAAAGCCCCGGCGATGCGGGGCTTGGAGGGGCATTAGGGGGCGAACCTCAGTGGAGGATATCCCCCATGAAATAGGCCAGCATGGTCAGGATGACGGTGAACACCAGATTCAGTACCAGGCCGGCCCGCATCATCTCCCGCTGCTGGATATGGCCGCTGGCGAAGACGATGGCGTTGGGGGGCGTGGCCACCGGCAGCATGAAGGCACAGGAGGCGCCGACGGCGATCAGCACGGAGACCACGATGGGGGAGACCCCTAGTGCCTCGGCCACCCCGGCGAACAGCGGCACCAGCAGCGCGGCAGTGGCGGTGTTGGAGACCAGCTCGGTGAGGAACACCACGAAGGCGGCCAGGCAGAGCAGGATCACGAAGATGGGCATGGAGGAGAGGCCGCTGGAGAGGTGCTCCGCCAGGAAGGCGTTGGCCCCGGTCTGCTTGAGGATGGCGCTCAAGGTTAGACCACCCCCGAACAGCAGCAGCACGCCCCAGTCGGTGTTCTGGTTGATGTCATCCCAGCTGGCGACGCGGCTGACGGCGATGGCCAGGATGGCGCCCATGGCGATCAGGGTATCGAACTGGGGAATGCCGCCCAGCGCCTTGGCAAGAGGCTGGGATCCAATCCACAGCAGCACCGTGGTCAGGAAGATGGCCAGGGTCACTTTGCGCTGACCTGTCCACTCGATGGTGACCTGCTCGGTGCTGACCTGGTGGGAGAGATTGGGACGGGTCACCCAGTAGAGCAGGCCGATGCCTACCGGCATGAAGATGATCACCACGGGGATGCCGAACTCCAGCCAGTCGGTGAAGCCCAAGCCCATCTGGGCGGCGGCGATGGCATTGGGGGGGCTGCCCACCAGTGTGCCGATGCCACCGATGCTGGCGCTGTAGGCGACGCCAAGCAGCACGAAGACCAGGGTGCGGCGCTCCTTGTGAACGTCCAGCCCTTTCAGCATGCCGAGTGCCAGCGGCATCATCATGGCCGCGGTGGCGGTGTTGCTGATCCACATGGAGAGGGCGGCCGTGATGGTGAAGAGCACGATGGAAGCCCAGCCCAGGTGTCCCTTGGCGAGCTGCATCACCTTGCCGGCGATCTGGGTGTCGAGTCCCTGCTTGGAGAGGGCTGCCGCGAGGGCAAAGCCGCCAAAGAAGAGGAACAGGACGGGGTTGGCAAAGTCGGTCAGCGACTTGCTCATGTCGAACACCCCGAGCAGGGTGGCGAGCACCGGGATGGAGATGGCAGTGATGGTGATGTTCACCGCCTCGGTCAGCCAGAGGATGGCGATGAAGATCAGGATGGCCAGCCCCTTGTTGACCATGGGGTCAAACGGGAGCCATGCCAGCATGGCGCAGAGCAGGAGCAGATCCAGGATGACGATCCCGGACTTGATGTCCAGCCAGCGTGAGGGGGGAGTCGGAGGTACAGCCGATGTGTGCATAACGTTCTCTCGGTTAATTTATGGTTGTTGTTGTGATGCCGAGGTTACATATATCCCCCTGTTTGAAACAGGGGGATATGGTCAAATCATGTGGCGACTCACAGAGTCAAGTGAAAATGGATCTTCAATCAAACAGAAATGAAACATTTTATTTTCATTTGACGGGGGAGGTGAAGGAGAGCAGCCACTCCTTGAACAGGCTCTTGGGCAGGGAGCCGCTGCGCTGTGCCAGGATCTCCCCCCGCTGGAAGACCATCAGGGTAGGAATGCTGCGAATGCCATAGCGACCTGCGATGGCGGCCTCCTGCTCGGTGTCGAGTTTCACGAAGCGAAGGCGGGGCTCAAGCTCCCGGGCGACCTCCTGAAAGACGGGGGCAAACTGCAGGCAGGGGCCACACCAGCTTGCCCAAAAGTCCACCACCACCGGGATGTCGGACTGGATCAGGGCATCGAAGCTGGCCTGACGCCCCGCCACCGGGGTTTGTTCGAAGAGGGCGTGACGGCAGCGGCCGCACTTCGCGTTTGAGTCTGCTTTTTCGACAGGCAGGCGGTTGCGGGTAAAGCATTGGCTACAATAGGTGGTGACAAGTGACATAATTGCTTCCTTATTTCATGGCCCGGCAACATCTTTATTGCAATCAAAGCGCTGACTAACGGTAACATAGCACTCAGTGGTTTTTCACAGTTGGCCTCCGGCCGTGACCTGATGTCACCGGATGGCCGACCATGACATGAGAATCGAGACGGGATGAAGAGTGTTGCACGGGCCAATCGTGTTGTCTTTGGCCTTATCATCGTATCGCTGGTGGGCTTTTCTGCCTATTGCTGGCAGTTGCTCAGCCAGCAGCAGCGTGCCTTCGATTTGAGCGTGGCGGCTGAGATGGTGCTCAATCGGGTCAATACCGATACCGTCTATCTGCTGGGGCGCGAGAAGGCCAGCGATGGCAGCGTACAGCAGCGCCTGAGCCTGCTTTCCAGTCACCTGGACAGGTTCGTCAGGCTGGTGCACGAGGATCCGGAGTCGGTGGACGACCCCGGCTCCCAGGCGTTGCAGCGGGACATCGACGGTTATCTGCTGGATCTCGCCAGGCTCTACACCATGGAGATGACCATCGAGTATCTGGCTCCCCGCTTCCAGGGCCAGCTCAAGGCGTTGCAAGGCACCCTGCCGGTCGGTGAAGCGCAGTACCGCGACCTAACCGAACTCATGCGCCTGCACCACTACCTCAGACGCAGCTGGGATCAGAACGAGCAGCGGCAACTGTTGCAACTCCAGCAGCACCTGCTTGACCGCTATGGCGAGCAGCCGAGGGTCGCGGCCCTCGTCCGGCTGGGCCAGGAGTTCAATCAGCAGGTGATGGAGTACCATCGCCTGCGCAATCAGGTGGTGGAGATGAAGGGGCTGAGCTCGCTGCCCGCCTGGAAGCAGAGCAAGCTGGAGCGGGCCTCCTCCCTCAAGAGCCGCTTCTACCTGATGGTGCTGGGGGGGGCGCTGCTCTGCTTCTCGCTGGTGGCCGCGACCCTGTGGCGTCGCAACCAGAAGCTGAGCGAGCTCTCTCGCCATGCCGCGCTGCTGGCCCAGGCCAAGAGCGACTTTCTGGCCAACATGAGCCACGAGATCCGCACCCCCATGAATGCCATCATCGGCTTCAGCGCCCTGGCACTGCAAACCAGTCTGGATCCCCAGCAGCGGGATTATCTCAACAAGATCAAATCCTCGTCGGACACCTTGCTGCTGCTCATCAACGACATTCTGGATCTCACCAAGGTGGAGTCCGGCAAGTTGACCCTGGAGGAGATCGACTTCGATCTCAGCGAGCAGCTCGACTCCCTCGCCGCCATGTTCGCGGATCTGGCGGAGCGCAAGCACATCGAGGTCATCATCAACAAGTCTCCCGCCGTGCCCGACTTTCTGCGCGGGGATCCGCTGCGCCTCGGTCAGGTACTGGTCAACCTGGTGAACAATGCCATCAAGTTCACCGAGCGGGGCGAGGTGGAGGTGGCCATCACCCTCACCAGCCAGCATCCCATGCGGGTCTGTTTCAGCGTGCGGGATACCGGCATCGGCATCGCCCCGGAGAAGCAGGCCCAGCTGTTCCAGCCCTTTACCCAGCTGGAGGCGGGCAATACCCGCAAATATGGCGGCTCCGGGCTTGGCCTCAACATCTCCCAGCGCCTGGTGGGACTGATGGGCGGGGAGATCACCGTGCAGAGCAAACCCGGGGTGGGCTCCACCTTCCTGTTCGAGATCCCCATCTCCCAGGCGGTGTACGGGGTCTCGGGGCGCCGGGTCTTCTTCGATCACCAGCCCCTGATCCTGATGATGGATGACAATGAGCTGGTGCTGGAACTGGCCAAGGACATCCTGGGGCGGGCGGGGGCGTCCGTCATCACGGTCAACAGCCTCTCCCGCGCCCGTCAGGTGCTGCGGGAAGAGGGGCATCACATCCGCCTCGCCATCCTCGACTGGCGCATGGGTCAGGAGGATGGCCTGGACTTGGCCCTCGAGATGTACCAGCACAGCCAGTGGCGGCGCCTGCCTGTCCTGATGACCAGCGCCTGGTCCAGGGAGGGGCTGCACGGGCGGATGGAGAGCATGGGACTGACCCATTTCCTGGCCAAACCCATGACCGAAAACGCCTTGCTGGCCAAGGTGGACGAACTGCTCAACGGCAGCTCCCATGACTGCAAGGTCCGCCAGGCGGAGGCCCAGGGGGATCAGCAGCAGTTCCGGGAGCTGCTGCGCGGTACCCGGGTGCTGCTGGCCGAGGACAACCGGGTCAACCAGCAGCTCATTCTGGAGTACCTGCGCCGGGTGGAGGCCAAGGTTACCGTGGTGGACAACGGCCGCGAGGCGGTGGAGCAGGTGGCGGAGCAGCCGTTTGACGTGATCCTGATGGATCTGCAGATGCCGGTGCTGGACGGGCTGGATGCCACCCGCCAGATCCGCAAGATGGTGGACAAGCACGATGTGCCCATCATCGCCCTCACCGCCAGCGCCATGCCGGGGGACAGGGAGCGCTGCCTTGGCGTCGGCATGAACGGCTATGTCACCAAGCCGGTGAGCAAGCTCGATCTCTACAACAACCTGCTGCAATGGGTGAAGAGCAGCGGCGGGGAGCCCAAGGTGCCCATCGAGGTCAAGCCGCCGGCCCTCATGGGCGTGCTGGATCTGGAGGATGCCCTGCGCCGGCTGGAGCATGACAGGGAGGCGCTGCAGATCCTCTTCAAGCTGTTCCTCTCCGAGCACAAGGACGATCTGTGGGACATCCGCACCGCCCTGCGTCGCCAGCAGCCCGAAGTGGCGTGCCGCTTGCTGCATACCCTGAAGGGGGTCTCGGCCAACATCTCCGCTTCCCGCCTGCAACTGCTGGCCGGGGAACTGGAGTGGCGGCTGCGGCTGCAGGAGGAGCTGAGCGAGGGGGAGCTCAACCAGTTGCAGCAGGTCTTTACCCAGACCCGGGAGGAGGTCTCCCACTTCCTGCTCACCGGGGAGCAGCAGGAGTCGGTCGCCTTCCCGTTTTCGCCCCCCGACAAGCGGCTCTGAGGGAGGGCAAGATAGCAATCGTTCTCAAGTCACCCGCTTCAGGCTATGATGACCCACTCGTTCGCCCCCGCCAGGGGGCGATTGTATTGAGCTTCTCTTCACGATCACGCGGCAGCGCGCCGCGACCAAGGACTTCTCTGTGAGCGTATTTTTGCGGCTTGGCTGGTTTTTCAAGGATCAGTGGCGGCGTTATCTGGTGGCCATCTCCCTGCTGATGCTGGTGGCCCTGTTGACCGTGATCCCCCCCAAGGTGGTGGGCTGGGTGGTGGATGGCATCGCCAAGGGTGACCTGGACAGCGGCACCCTGACCGGCTATCTGGCGGGGCTTTTTGGCCTGGGACTGCTTATCTACCTGCTGCGCTATGTGTGGCGGGTCATGCTGTTCGGTGCCTCCTACCGGCTCGCCTACGTGCTGCGCAACCGGCTGTTCAGCCACTTCACCCGCATGAGCCCGGATTTCTACCAGCGCCACCGCACCGGTGATCTGATGGCCCACGCCACCAACGACATCCAGGCGGTGGAGATGACCGCAGGGGAAGGGGTGCTGACTCTGGTGGACTCCTTCATCGTCGGCATCCTGGTGCTCTCCATCATGTGCAGCCAGTACTCCTGGCAGCTGACCCTGCTCTCCCTGCTGCCCCTGCCGGTGATGGCTTTCTTCATGAACCGCTTCGGGACCCAGATCTACAAGGAGTTCAAGGCGGCTCAGGGGGCCTTCTCCCGCCTCAACAACAAGACCCAGGAGGCCCTCTCCGGGGTGCGGGTGCTCAAATCCTACGCGGTCGAATCCCTGGAGGACGAGGGCTTTGCCGAGCTGACCCGTCAGGCGGGGGAGCGCAACATGGCGGTGGCCCGCATCGACGCCAAGTTCGACCCCGTGATTTACCTGTGCATCGGCTGCTCCTATTTTCTGGCGGTCGCAGGGGGCAGCGCCCTGGTGCTGCAAGACAAGCTGACTCTGGGGGAGCTCACCAGCTTCACCATGTACCTCGGCCAGCTCATCTGGCCCATGTTCGCCATCGCCTGGCTGTTCAACATCATCGAGCGGGGCAGCGCCGCTTACTCGCGCATCGAAAGCCTGCTGGGGGAGCGCAGCGACATCGAGGAGCCGGCCCATCCCGTGGCGCTGGCTTCGGCCTTTCCCCTGCGGGTGCAGGGGCTGGGCTACCGGCTGGAGCAGCGCACCCTGTTGCAGGGGGTGGATGTCACCCTGCAGGCTGGCGCCATGCTGGGGATAGTGGGACGCACCGGGGCAGGCAAGAGCTCCCTGCTCAAGCTGCTGATGCGCCTGGCCAACCCCACGGCCGGGGAGATCCGCATGGGGGAGGTGCCCATCTCGCAACTGTCGCTGGGTGAACTGCGCAGCCAGTTTGCCTATGTGCCCCAGGAGCCGTTTCTGTTCTCCACCACCATCGCGGCCAACATCGCCCTGGGCCGCCCCGAGGCGAGCCGGGAGGAGATTGAGCGGGTGGCGCGCATCGCCTGCGTGCACGACGACATCAGTCGCTTCCCCAAAGGGTATGAAACCGAGGTGGGGGAGAAGGGGGTGACCCTCTCCGGCGGTCAGAAGCAGCGTCTGGCCATCGCCCGCGCCCTGCTGCTGGATGCCCCTATCCTGGTGCTGGATGACGCCCTCTCGGCGGTGGATGCCCACACCGAGCAGCAGATCCTGTTGGCCCTCAAGGTCCACAAGCGCACCCTGGTGCTGGTGAGCCACCGCATGACGGCGGTGGAGCAGGCGGACGAGATCCTGGTGCTGGAGCAGGGAGCGATCAGCGAGCGGGGCCGTCATGAGACCCTGATGGCCAGGAACGGCTGGTACGCGGACATGGTCCGCTACCAGCGCCTGGAGCAGGACGTGGAGGAGAGCCTGTGAACAGGATGACAAGACCCCTGGTTTCCTTCACCCCCCGCCCGGCTTCCGCGAGCAGAGAGGGGAGCAAAGAGAGTCAATTCCCGTGGAACGTTGCGCAGGAGGCAAGTCTGTGAATCCAACCATCAAACGGCTGCTCGCCTACTGCGCCAGCTACCCCCGCTGGCTGGTGCAGGCGGGCATCTGCCTGCTGCTCGCCACCGGCGCCGAGGTGGCGGGCCCCTTGCTCATCAAGCTCTTCATCGATGACTACCTGGCGCCGCGCCGGCTGGAGTGGGGCATCATTGCCGCCCTTGCCGCCGGTTATCTGGGGTTGCAGGTGTTGTCGGCGGCCGGCTTCTATCTGCAATCCCTGCGCTTCAACCGCATCGCCCAGGCGGTGGTGCAGCGCCTGCGCGAGCAGGTGTTCGCCACCGCCATCCGCCTGCCTGCCCGCTATTTCGACAAGCACCGCTCGGGCTCCCTCATCTCCCGCATCACCAACGACACCGAGGCGATCATGAACCTCTATGTCCAGGTGATAGGGCTCCTGGTGCAAAAAGTGGTGCTCCTGTGCGGCATTCTGCTCTCCATGGTGCTGCTGGACTTGCGCCTGATGCTGGTGTGCGCCACCCTGCTGCCGGCGGTGGGAGCCGTGATGTGGCTCTACCAGAAACTGAGCGTGCCCGTGGTGCGGGCGACCCGATCCTTGCTCTCCGACATCAACAGCCGTCTCAACGAGTCGTTGCAGGGGATGCCGGTGATCCAGGCCATGGTGCAGGAGCGCCACTTCGCCAACGCCTTTGCGGGGGTGAACCAGCAGCACTGGCAGGCGCGGATCAAGAGCCTCAAGATCAACGGCATCCTGCTGCGCCCCCTCATCGATCTCTTCTACATGATGGTGCTCATCGGTCTGCTGGCCCTGTTTGCCCACGAGGGGCTGAGCACGGCGGGGGCCATCCAGGTGGGGGTGCTTTACGCCTTCATCAGCTATCTGGGGCGGATGATCGAGCCCCTCATCGAGATGACCAACCAGCTCAACCAGTTGCAGCAGGCCATGGTGGCGGGGGAGCGGGTGTTCGCCCTGCTCGATGAAACCCGCGAGAGCACCGACGGGGAGGTGCGCTCCCTGGAGGGACGGGTACGCTTCGACGGGGTGGGCTTCTCCTACGACGGGGAGCAGCAGGTGCTGCAAGATGTGAGCTTTGCCACCCGGCCGGGCCAGATGCTGGCGCTGGTGGGCCACACCGGCAGCGGCAAGTCCACCATCATCAGCCTGCTGATGGGCTTCTACCCCCTTGATCGGGGGAGCATCCACTTCGATGATCACCCCATGAGCGAGTTGGCTCTCTCGGCGGTGCGCCGCAGCATCGGTCTGGTGCAGCAGGATCCTTTCATCTTCGTCGGCACCCTGGCCGAGAACCTGCGCCTTGGGCGTGACGGCATCGAGGATGGGCGGCTCTGGCAGGCTCTGGAGGAGGTGCAGCTAGCCGATTTCGTGCGCCGCCTGCCCGATGGCCTGGCCACCCTGATGGAGGAGGGGGGCAAGAACCTCTCCGCCGGCCAGCGCCAGCTGCTCTCCTTTGCCCGCGCCCTGGTGGGGGATCCGCGCATCCTCATCCTGGACGAGGCGACCGCGAGCGTGGACTCCCAGACCGAGCTCGCCCTCTCCCAGGCGCTCTCGGCGGCGCGCCGTGGCCGCACCACCATCGCCATCGCCCACCGTCTCTCCACCATTGTGGATGCCGATGAAATCCTGCTGCTCTCCCGCGGGTGGGTGAGCGAGCGCGGTACTCACGGCGAGCTGATGGCGCTGGGGGGGCATTATGCCCAACTGTTCGAGATGCAGAGCCAGGGGGCCTGGCTTGAAGAGAAACGGGCCTGAGGCCCACCTAAAAAAAACAGCCGGCATCTGCCGGCTGTTTTTTTGACTGGCGGGGTTACACCGTGGCCTTGCTGCGGCTGACCAGCTTGGGCTCCAGGGGCGGGAAGTCATCGTTGAAGAAGGTATCCGCTTCTTCAATTTGTGCCTTGCGCTGCTTCTGGATGAAGTTGTCGAAGTCGCGCTTGATCTCGGGGTCCTTGAGGGCCTCGTAGTCGAACACGTTGGCGGCATAGAGGTAGTTGAAGTAGATGTCGACGAACTCGGCGCTGGCACAGGCGGAGGTGAACTTGCTGTTCTGGCGGTCGAAGTTGACGCGGTACTGCTTGATCTTCGGCACATAGACCAGCTCGTTGCCCACCTTGAACACTTCCACCGTGACCCCCACCGTGATGGTCTTGTAGAAGTCCTTGTTGTTCTCCACCCCGAAGCGGATGGCATCCCCCTGCTTTTGCAGGAACTTGTTGAAGCTGGCCAGCGCCGTGGTGCCCTGGCTCACCACCACGTCCATGATGAAGTTGATGAAGTCGGTGGCGATGCTGAGCCCCTTGATGTGGCGGCTGTAGCTCTGCTGATCGATCTTGCTCGGCCCCATCAGGGGGATCTTGGAGAGGGCCCTGGCCCAGAGATCCGCGTCCGTCTTGTACTGCTCGCCATAGGCTTCGGCGTAACGGTTGATGTAGGCGGTGACCACGGAGGTGATGGCGATGAGATAGGCCTTCTGTTCCGCCAGCTTGGCCATGACGGCGGGATCGTCCAGCAGCTCGTTGGCCACGATGAACTCCACCAGGCCGTCCTTGTCGGCATAGGGATCATTGCCCACCGCCCGGACGGTGTCGGGCAGATTGACGTCGTTGAAGAAGGCCTCGGCCTCGGCGAACTGATCATGGTTGCTCAGGCGGTTGGCCGGTGCCTCGCGCACCAGCTGGCAGAGCACCAGCTCGGCCTCGTAGTCCGACTCGCGCCACAGGGGGGCCTGCAACTGGTTGCCGAAGGTCTTCTTGTAGGCGAGGTTGAAGTCAAACAGCACCGAACTGCAGCCGCAATCCATGGCGAAGTCGACGGTGTAGCTCAGCGGCCCGGTGGGCAGTGGCTTGCTCATCTTCCCCTTGGCACTGAGGTTGGCATAGCACTTGAGGTACTCCCGGCCAAACAGCTCGTAGGCACGGTTGTTGTTGAAGTTGAGCTGGAAAGTACCGGCGCTCTCGCCCCCGTTGAACAACTGTTGCACGTGACTCATCTCTCTATCCTTATGGTGAGATTGGTAGACGGGTTGACCCGGTGCCGAGTGGCTACTTCCGGGCCAGCAACAGCCTAGCGAGGGAGAGGGGGTTTGGTTACTGCGAATAATCCCAGTGGCGGGGGCGGGATCCTGGGCTAGCCCCCTGACGGGGAGTATTTCTCGTTGTGTTTCATTCGGATATGGCTGTCATGGTCCCGTCATCCGGGGCGGGACCTTGAAAAAAATCGGAAAAGGGAAAGAGAGGGGGCGACCCGGGGTCACGAAAGGCCGGTTTTATCATTTGCCAGACAAATAGAACCTGGCCATTGCATGAATTTTGCAAATACCCTTTGGGGGCCCGCTCACAGGGATGGCACGGGAGGCTTGTCTATCGGGAAGCAGGCTGGCAACATTTGCGTCACATTCACTCATCGGATCAGTTTGCAATGGACCTGCAACGCCTCAAAGCCAACCTCGCCCTGCGTCTGTTCGCCTGGCGCTACATTCCTGTCATTGGTTTCTGTGCCCCCGTCATCGAGCAGATGGACGCCAGGGCGCTGCGCATCCGCATTCCGCTGGGCTGGCGCACCCGCAACCACCTGGGCAGCATGTATTTCGGGGCGCTCGCCACCGGTGCCGATCTGGTGGGAGGGCTCCTGGTCATGGAGAAGGGGCGGGCGCGGCGCAAGAAGGTGCATTTTGCCTTCAAGGATGTGCAGGGGGAGTTTTTGAAGCGCCCGGAGGGGGACGTGCAGTTTGATTGCGCGGCGGGGGAGCTTATCGACGCCATGATCGACGAGTCCCTGGCGAGCGGCCAGCGCATCAACCGCCCCATCCAGGTGGTGGCCACCTGCCCGTCTCGCAACGGCGACGAGGCCATGGCCCGCTTCGTGCTGACCCTCTCCATCAAGGCCAGCTGAAGGCCAGAGGGCGCTTGGCGCCCTTGTTCAAGCCGGGATCAGAGGATCTCGGGACTGACGCCTTCTTTCACGACCACCTTCATGCCGTTGAAGTTGACCACCTGCTCGGCCACTGTGCTGGGTAGCGCTTGCGTGGCAGGGCGTCAGGATCAGAGGATCTCGGGGCTGACGCCTTCCTTCACCACGACCTTCATGCCGTTGAAGTTGACCACCTGCTCGGCGACTATCTTGCAGCGTTTGCGGGTCTCGACCTGACCGTCCACTTCCACCAGGCCCTCGGCGACCAGCGCCTTGGCGGCACCGCCACAATCGGCCCAACCCTGATGCTTGATCAGGTCACACAAGGCAACGAAGGGGTGACCTTCGAGCAGAAACGTCTCCATGGGAAATCCTCTAGCTGGATGAATGGCTGAAACAGCGGGGGCTCATTCTAGGCAGTTAGGCGGGGCAGGGAAAGGGCCCGGGCCGAATTGCCCCGAAAAAGGGGCGAGCACAGGCAAAAAAACCAGCCCGACCGGGCTGGTTGTGTCTCTGGGGGCCACTGGCGCTCAAGGGAGTTTCACCACCGCTTCCCCCGTCACGGCGAGAGCGCCGCCCTGGGTGAAGATGCGGGTGGCCAGGGTGGCGATGGGCTTGTCGCTTCGAAGGGCAATCACCTCCACCTCCGCCGTCACCTCGTCCCCCACGAACACAGGGAGCGTGAAGGAGAGGCTCTGGCCCAGATAGATGCTCCCTTTCCCGGGCAGTTGCTGCCCGAGGAGCCCGGAGAAGAGGCTCGCCAGCAGCATGCCGTGGACGATGGGGCGCTCGAACATCGTCCTGGCGGCGAAGTCCGGGTCCAGGTGCAGGGGATTGAAATCATCTGAGAGGCCGGCGAAGGCCGCCACCTCGGCCGGGCCGAAGCGCTTGGTCAGGCTGGCTTTCATGCCCACGGCAAGGGGTTGTGTACTCATGCGGGTTCCTCTTCTTGCTTCCTGACGCCAGCAAACACCGGATTGAGTCGTACCTTGACGTAGCTGCCGGGGGCCGCCTCCAGCCCCTCGGCAGGCTGCCGTGCAGGGACGGGCTCTGCCTCGTCACGGTCTTTGATAAAGCGCATCATCTCGGGCCACCAGGAGCCGCTCTGGTGGGTCGCCCCGTCCAGCCAGCTCTCCGGGCTCTCGGCCTCGGCACCGTTTTGCCAGAAGCCGTATTTGTTGGCATCCGGCGGATTGATGATGCCGGCGATGTGCCCGGATTCGGCCAGAATGAAGCGCCGCTCGCCCCCGAACAGCGCCATGCCCTGCCAGGTTCCCTGCCAGAGGGCGATGTGATCGTCCACGGCGGACACCAGCAGCACCGGGGTCTTCACCTTGGCGAGATCGATGCGGGTGTGGCGGATCTTGAGCTCCCCCTTCACCAGCTGGTTTTCCAGGTAGAGTCGGCGCAGCAGGCTGTTGTGGGTCTTGCCCGCCACGTTGGTGCTGTCGCTGTTCCAGTGCAGCAGATCGAACGCCACCGGGCTCTGGCCCTTGAGGTAGCTGTCGATGTAGTAGTTCCAGTAGAGGCTGTTCTCCCGCAGCAGACTGAAGGAGACCGCCAGCTGGCGCCCGTCCATGATGCCCCTGGCCTCGTTCTGCGCCTCGAGCGCCGCGATGATGGGCTCGTGGATGAAGATGCCAAGCTCCCCGGGCTGGGAGAAGTCCAGCAGGGTGGTGAACAGGGTGGCGCTGCGTACCCGCTGCTTCTGGCGCCGCGCTGCCAGCCAGCCCATGGCGAGTGACAATGCAGTGCCACCGATGCAGTAGCCGATGCCGTGCACCTCCCGCTCGCTGGTGGCCGCCTCCACGGCGTCCAGGGCGGCGATGACCCCGTCCACCACGTAGTCGTCGAGATCGACCTGCCCCTGGGCCACCCCCGGGTTGCGCCAGGAGATCATGAAGACCGTCTGTCCCTGGGCGACCAGCCAGGCCACCAGGGAGTTCTGGGGGCGCATGTCCATGATGTAGTACTTGTTGATGAAGGGGGGCACGACCAGCACCGGGATCTTGCCCACCGTCGCCGTGGTCGGGCTGTACTGGATGAGCTCAAAGAGCTCGGTGCGCAGCACTACCCGGCCCGGGGTGGTCGCCAGATCCCGGCCGAGCTCGAAGGCGGACTCGTCGGTCAGGCGGATGTTGAGGTGATCGGCGCTGCGCTCCAGATCTTCGGCCAGGAGCGAGAGGCCGCGCACCAGATTCTGGCCGTCGGACTCCAGGGTGAGCTTGAGCAGTTCCGGGTTGGTGGCCAGGAAGTTGCTGGGAGCCATGGCGTTGACGTACTGGCGGGTGAAAAAGCGCAGTCGCTCCCGGCTCTTCTCGGGCACGCCCTCCAGGGCATCCACCGCCGCCAGCAGGTGTCTTGCGGTCAGCAGATAGGATTGCTTGAGGTAGTCATAGAGGGGTTGCTCGCTCCAGGCGTCGGCCTTGAAGCGGCGATCGCTGCGATCCGGGGTGATCACCGGCTCGCTCGGCTGGCCTGCACTCTTGAGCAGGGTGTGCTGCATCAGCTTGAGCTGATCCTGCCACCAGTTCATCTGGGACTGGATCAGCTGCCAGGGCTGCTGGCTGCCCTGCTCCAGCACCTTGCCCAGATCGTCCAGACTGGTCTGCAGCAGGGCCTGGGCCGTGCGCTCTGTCTGGGCTCTGGCCATAGCCAGCAGCTTGTCGTTGTAGTGGGCCAGGGCCTCGAACAGCGGGCCGTAAGATGATTGGCTCATGTGTTCTCCTTCACCCACGCCCGGGGCGGGCACTTGCCCGTTCTGTCGAGTCGTGGGGAGATGTGGCTGCCCGCAAGACGGGCAGCCAGGGGTTGTCAGGCCTTGCCCGTGCTCTTCTTGATGCCATCTGCGGTCAGGGCATCCAGCTCTTCCTTGAACTGCTGGCCGAGGGCGCTGAGCTTCTGGATGTCAGCCAGCATCTGGCGGGAGAGCTGGCTGGCGCTCTCCAGCTGCACGGTGCCGAGGGCCGCCAGGCTCTGGGCATCCTGCACCTTGCCGACGGCCTGCAACTGGTTGAGCCCCAGTTCGGCGTAGGCATTGGCGGACGCCAGTTGCAACCGGGTCAGCTGTTCGATGTTGCTGGCGAGCAGCTGGTTGTAGCGGGTGAGGGGAGCGGCAAAGCCTTGCATCTGCTCGGTAAAGCTCTTGATCACGTCCATATTCATCATGGGTCTCCGGTTCGGCAGAACACTGTTTTTGCGGGTCAATCGACCCTTCTTGCGGGTACAGCACGTCATCCCTGTGTTACGTGTTGTTTGCTCTGTTCAAACACACGTTTGAGCATTCTGCAACCAATCCACCTTTGGTGTAAATGACATAAATGTTAGTTTCTGTTTGAATTTTCCATTCCGCCGAGAGAGCCATCCCCGGATTCAGACGAGAGGTGACGCAGGGAAAGGGCCGAGACCTCGTCCCCCGGGGCCTGCGCTGGTACCCTTGAGCCACACCCTCTTCACAAGGAATCCCCGATGAAACCGTTCGCCCTGCTGCTCGGCTGTGGTGCCCTGACCCTCGCCGGTGTCGCCCAGGCCAGCACGCCGGTCCAGATCTCCCTGCCCGGTGTCAACCTGCCCTCGTCCAATCAGGTGGAAGGGGCACGGGCTTCCTTCCTCTACGGCCGCACCGGCCAGGTGAAGGGGATCGATCTGCCGGTGTTCGCCCTCTCCGACGTGGATCAGTTCACCGGCCTGCAGCTTGGTGTGTTCTTTGGCGCGAGCCGGGTGCGCCACCAGTTTGGCGGGGTCGCCATCAACGCCGTCAACTGGCACGAAGGGCAGGATACCGGCCTCAATCTGGGCTTCGTCAACCTGACCAACAATGTGAAGGGGCTCAACTGGGGGGCGGTCAACATCGCCCAGGGCAATGCCCTGGCCAACGTCGGCTTCGTCAACTATGCCGAACGCACCACGTTCCAGCTGGGATTCGTCAATGCCACCAAGCACCTGGACGGCTTGCAGATTGGCCTGGCCAACTACGCCGAGAACGGCATCTTCCCCATTCTGCCCCTGATCAACTTCAAGAAATCCTTCTAGGGACCAACTTGCCCTTGCTTTAGGAGGGGCAGCCATTACCCTGTGCTCCATCAAGGTTGCACAGAGGTAACAGGGGCATGACAACGGAACACATGGACGCCATCGGCATCGGCTGGGATGTGAGGGGCTGGCAGGGCAATGCCCAGGCGGTGGCGGTGGTGGGTTGGCAGGCCCGGGAGTCGCGTCTGCACTGGCTCGGGATCTCCCCCCTGTTTCGCCTGAGCTCCCGGGTCGCGCCGGATCTGGATGCCCTGCTGCGCCCGGCCCTGCAAGACGAGGTGGCGCTGATGCAGGTGCTGGCCTGCCCGTGCCTTGCTCTCGGCATCGATGCGCCCCTGGCCTTTCCCCGCGCCCTCGCCGATCTGCTGGCGGGGCGGGGGAGCGGCTTTCCCGTGCCCCAGCGGGAGATTGACAACCCTTACGCCTACCGGGATTGCGAGCGCTGGCTCCATCAGCACTATGGCAAGAAGCCCCTCTCCGCCACCTTCGACAGGCTCGGCAACAACGCCACCCTGGCCCTCTCCATGCTGCCGCGCCTCGGGGATCTGCAACTGGTGCCAAAACAGGCGAGGGCTGCCGGGCGCGCGGTGCTGGAGGTCTATCCCGCCCTGGCCAAAATGGGGGGCAAAGCCTCTGCGGTGCGGCCCGAGCTGCAACCCCACCTGCCGGCGTCTCTCATCCCTGGAACGGATCCCTATGATGCTGCGCTCTGCGCCCTGATGGCCCTGCAATTTGCGGCCGAAGGGGCCGTCACCTCGCTGCCTGCCCTGGTGGACCTGCCGGACGAGATGGCACCGGACGAAGGCTGGGTCTACCACTTCGCCCGGGATTGAGACGCCCAAGGGCACCGCGCTCCCTCTGATGACTGCTGGCGACTTGCTGCAGCCACGGCACTGGTGACGTGACTTGCTGTCGCCACTGCGTATGGCTTGCCGTTGCCACGGTGTCAGGCAAGGGCAGGCCGCCTTTGTCCTGTGATCTTCCGACGCCTCCTTGACCCTTGCCCTTGTTGCCTTATTTTGCGACTGCCGACTGCCGACTGCCGACTGCCGACTGCCGACTGCCGACTGCCGACTGCCGACTGCCGACTGCCGACTGCCGACTGCCGACTGCCGACTGGCGCCTTTCCATCGGACCTCATCCTTGATCCCGACTGTTTATGGTTGGTTGAAAAATCACCTTGTATGCCATCAGACAAGAGGCGTCCAAATACATTTATCACCCCGCAGCAGCGGGGGAGATGGCTCCAGGGTTGTACAGAAACAGGGTTGCGGCGGTCAAATATGCGGCAGGTTAAGCCTGCGGAAGCATAAATAGGGAGTCAGGGCGTTAATTGCTGGAAGAGCCGTCTCTTCATCCGATATATTGCCTCTTTTCCTCAGGCTTCTTGTCCGGTGGTGTCGATGAAACGCATTCTCTCTATCCAGTCCCACGTGGTGTTTGGCTGTGCCGGCAACAGCGCCGCCGTGTTCCCCATGCGCCGTCTCGGCATGGAGGTGTGGCCCATCAATACGGTGCAGTTCTCCAACCACACCCAGTACGAGGCGGGTTGGCAGGGAATGGCGATGCCGGCGGGCCACATTGCCGCCTTGTGCCAGGGGCTTTGCAATATCGAGGTGCTGGCGCGCTGCGATGCGGTGCTGAGCGGCTATCTGGGCTCGGCGGAGCAGGGGGACGAGATCCTGGCGGTGGTGGCGGCGGTGAAGCGAGCCAATCCGGCGGCCCTCTATTTCTGCGATCCCGTGATGGGGCATCCGGAGAAGGGGTGCATCGTCGCCCCGGGCGTCACCCGCTTTCTCACTGAGCAGGCCCTGCCGGTGGCGGACATCATGGCCCCCAATCTGCTGGAGCTGGAGACCCTGTGCGATGTCCATCTGACAACCCTGGCCCAGACCCGGGTCGCCGCACGCCAGTTGCTGGAGAAGGGGGTGAAGATGGTGCTTGTCAAGCACCTGGGTCGCGCCGCCAGCGTCCCCGGCCGCTTCGAGATGCTGCTTGCCACCCCCGAGGGAGACTATCTGATCGCCCGTCCCCTTTACGATTTCGCGCGCCAACCGGTGGGCGTGGGGGATCTCATCAGTGCCCTGATGCTGGCCAACCTGCAGGCGGGATATGATGGGGTGAGCGCCTTCGAGCGCACCAACGCCGCGGTGGATGCGGTGCTGCGACAGACCTGGGAGGCGAATGCCTACGAGCTGCAGCTCATCACGGCCCAGAGCGCCTTTGCCGAGCCGCAGATTGCCCACAGGGCCGAGCGACTGGCCTGACGCCATTGATCAGCCCGTGACGGGACTGGCTGATCAAGGTTCAGCTTGCGGCACTGATCGGTGTTGCATCCTGAAAATGTTCGACCCTGGGGAAGGGGTCGTAGAAGTGGTGCAGCAGGGCCTTCCACTCCTGGTACTGGGGGGAGCCCCTGAACCCCCGGGTGTGATCTTCCAACCGTTCCCACTGCACCAGCAGCAGGTAGTGATGGGGATCGTCCAGGGCACGCTGCAACTGGTGGCCCAGGTAGCCGGGCATGGCGCTGATGATGTGCTGGGCCTGGGCGAAGGCCTGCTCGAAGTCAGTGGCCTTGTCGGGAATGATCTGCAGATGGGCGACTTCCAATATCATGATGGCTCCTTGCCGATGAGTCTGATTGAACCAAAAACCTATGTGCGCCGAGCCTTGGAGGGGCAAGACCGGTACGCTGTCCGATCTGCCAGGTCGTCTGCCTCAGAGCTGCTTGTAGAAGAACTGGGTGGCGGCGAGGGTGCCGTCCCCATTGCGGGCGAAGTCCGGGATCTGGCCGGCCTCCTGATAGCCGAGCTGGCGATAGAGGCTGGAGGCCACGTCGCCGACCCGGGTATCCAGCACCAGCAAGGTACGCCTGGCGTCCCGGGCCCCTTGCTCCATGGCGTTCATTAGGGCGCGGCCCACCCCCTTGCCACGGGCTTGGCTGTGGACCATCAGCTTTTCCACTTCGGCCCTGTGGCCCCCGTTGGCCTTGGTGCACAGGGAGAGCTGCAGGGCGCCCACCAGATGGTGCTGATCAAACGCCACCCAGAGCTTGCGCACTCCATCCGCCAGCTCCCCCTCGATGCCTTGCCAGTACGCCAGCCCCTGCTCTTCCTGCAGGGGAGGCAGAAAGCCCACCGAGGCACCGCTGGCCACGCAATCTTGCAGCAGGGCGATCAGCGCCGGTTTGATGCCTCTGGTGCTCTCGACCTCAAGGATCTCCATTGAATGTCCTCATCTTCTCTCTTGGCCCACGTGGGGGATTAACGTCTCGGGCGCGGACTCTCCTGCCGGTGCCATTATCATCCGGTCAGGTGCGCCGTCTCTTAATGGATCAGTCCCTGCGCTGCCAGCCACTGGAACAGCAGGCGGGAGACGGGGGAAACTTCGGCCAGGTGGCGGCTGTCCAGCCAGCGCAGCTCTGCGATCTCCGCCGAGGCGACGGGCGTGCCGTCGGTGTCCCCCGTGTAGCAACGCAGATTGACATTCACTCCTTGCGGCTTGCCGTCCGCCTGGGCGCTGAACTCGCAGGCGAACACCAGGGTGTCGGGTTTCAGGGTGACCGCGAGCTCTTCCTCGATTTCACGAACGAGGGCCGCCTCGTCGTTCTCGCCCGGCTCGCGCTTGCCCCCCGGAATGTAGTAGATGTCCTTGCCGTGGGAGCGGGCGCACAGCAGTTGTCCCTCCTTGAAGGTCAGCCAGGCGAGTTTGTCGATCATGGGCAGATTCCTCTTGTTGCCGCTTGTCAAAGGGGGGCTCGCTGCTCGCACAGGGTGCGATAGGAGCGGGTTTCACGCATCTCGGGCGCCAGTCCCAGCCGGCTAGCCAGCGCCAGCAACTGCGCGCGGTAGGCGGGCAGGGCGGCCTCGTCGTCAGTCATGATGGCGAGCTCGGCAAAATCACCGACGCCTGCCAGGTGATCCACCGTGACGTGGAAGGCCCCCAGAAAATAGATGCTGCGCCGCTTGTCGATGGTCAGCACCGGCTGGTAGCCCAGGGTGCGCACCATGCTGGCCGCCTTGTCCGCATCGGTGATGTTGACCGCCTCGCAGCGATCGGGTCCGGGCCCTTTGACTATCCAGAGCCGGATGCCGCTGGGGGCCATGGTGCGGATGATCAGGCTCTTCTCTGCCCGGGCCAGGGCGCCATCTGCCGTGTCGAAGTAGCAGTCCTGCTCATGATTGTCCGCCACCATCACCTCGGGGCCGAGGGCCGTGAGGGTATGCACAAAGGCGGCGCTGTCCGTCAGGCGGTATTTGAACTCCACCTCGAAGCGCCCCTGAAAGTGGGTGGTCATGGCCTTGCGACGGCTCCCGAACGGCAAATCAATAGGGCAGCCTAGCAAAAGTGCCGTGCTCTCCCAAGCATCGGGATCACAGCTTCGCATCGACTGCTGGCTTTATGACCAGATGGTGAGGGAAAATCCGCCCTGGTGCACAGCTTGTGGCCCGGTGGCTGGGCGCCGTACGGGGGCTGTGCTCTAATAAGCTCCCTCTTTGGCGGTATTTCCGCCCTGAACAACGACAACGAGGCGGCGGCCCCGGCCGCGCCAGTGGAGCCACAGATGCAGATCACCTCACAGACCCCCTTTATCGGACTGGGCGTGGCGGGCAACTTCGCCGGTCACCTGGAACAGGCAGGGGAGGCGGCGGACTTCGTCGCCGTCAAGGTTGACGACAAGGTCGCCCCCAAGGCGCTGTTCCCCTTCTATGTGCCGAACCATCCCGGCCAGCTCGGGGTCTTCCCGTTGAGCGGCGAGGCCATCTTCCTGCCGGAGGCGGCGGTGAGCGGGGACGAGAAGGTGCAGATTGAACCCGAGGTGGCACTGTGGTGCGAGCTGGAGTACGCGGGGGAGCAGGTGGTGGCCATCCATCCCAAGGCGTTTGGCGCCTACAACGACTGCTCCATCCGTCGCCCCAATGCCAACAAGATCAGCGAGAAGAAGAACTGGGGTGAAGAGAGCAAGGGGCTGGCCGCGAACCTGCTGCCCCTGACCCACTTTGCCGCAGGATGCGAGCTCGATGACTACCGCATCGCCTGCTATCTGGAGCGGGACGGGGAGCTGCACCCCTACGGGATCGACAGCGCGGCGGTGGATTACAGTTACTTCCACGATCAGTTGCTGGCGTGGGCCATCGACAAGTTCAACCATCAGCAGGACGAAGGCCCGGCCGAGCATATCCAGGGGCTGCTGGCCCAGGCGGGGCGCCCGGCCCATGCGCTCATCAGCATTGGCGCCACCCGCTACACCCCCTTTGGCGAGACCCACTTCCTCGCTCCCGGTGACACCGCCTGCGTGGTGGTCTACCCCGCCAGTCGCTACGACGAGCAGGATATCCAGGAGGCCATCCGAGCCCGCCGCTTCGGGCCGGATGTCTCCGTGCTGCTGCAGGCGGTCAAGACACGCTAATCCTGTCGTCAGGCCCGCTTCGGCGGGCCTGACTGTTTTTAAGCACAGCGCAGCCCGTTCCCTGTCGGCTTTCTACCCCCTGTTTGCATACCCTCTATACCTACCGCACGCCATGCCAAGCGCATGATGTTCCTCGATCCTGTTCGCGCTCCGCCATCTGCCTCCCGTGCCCTGAACCGTGCACCTCGAAAGCCGATTGCAGTGGCTGGATATAACAGTATGATTTGCCACAAGAAGTCCATTCTGCCTGCAAGGATTCCGAGTATTCATGGTTGAACTCAAGACCCTGGCCCTGTTTCTGGTGACTGCGGTTGCCGAGATCCTGGGCTGTTATCTCCCTTATCTCTGGCTGACCCAGGGCAAGAGCGCCTGGCTGCTGCTGCCCGCGGCCCTGAGCCTGGCCCTGTTCGCCTGGCTGCTCTCATTGCACCCGACCGCCGCTGGCCGCGTCTATGCCGCCTATGGCGGCGTCTACATCTTCGTGGCCATTCTCTGGCTCTGGGCCGTAGATGGCATCAAACCCAGCCTGTGGGATCTGGTGGGGGCCGGGGTGGCCCTGATCGGCATGGCCATCATCATGTTTGCCCCAAGACCCGCCTGATATCGATGCCAAGGGAGATCAGCATGATGACGACAGTGGTGATAAGAGAGTGTGAGGCGCAGGACTTGGCCGGGCTGCTGGCCCTTTATCAGGAACTCAGGCCTCAGGACCCCGTGCTCGACGAGCAAGGGGCCCGCGAGGGATTGGCGGCGATGCTTGATCTGCCCCATACCCGCATCATGGTGGCCCTGGTGGAGGGCCAGCTGGCCTCCAGCTGCCAGCTCGGGGTGATCCCGACCCTCACCAACGGCGGCCGACCCTTCGGCATCATAGAGCATGTGATCACGGGCGCCGCGTTTCGCCGCCAGGGGCTCAGCCATCAGTTGCTGGAGCATACCCTGGCGCTGGCCTGGGAGCTGGATTGCTACAAGGTGATGCTGCTCTCGGGGGAGGGGCGTGATGAAGCCCACCGCCTCTATGAGAAGCTGGGCTTCAAGGCCGGCATCGAGAAAGGGTTTGTTATCAAGGCGCCGCAATAAGTCCCATGGACTGCTGCATCATCAAAGGCGTGGGCTGTTATCCGCAACATATTGAGGTAGCGATGAAAATTGACGCCGCACAAAAGTGCGATCACCCAACCCTTATCACCATCTGGGAGGCCTCGGTGCGCGCCAGCCACCACTTCCTGCAAGAAGCCGACATAGCGGCCCTGAGGCCCTTGATCCTGGAGCACTATTTTGATGCCGTGACGCTGAACTGTGCCAGAGTAGACAATGGCGAGATCGTCGGTTTTATCGGGGTGGCCGAGGGCAATATCGAGATGCTGTTCGTCGCCCCCGCCGGGATGGGGCAGGGGGTGGGTCGCCAACTGGTGGCCCATGCCATCGCCAATCTCGGGGCGCGCCGGGTGGATGTGAACGAGCAAAACGAAGGGGCCTGTGGGTTTTACCGACGGATGGGCTTCGAGGTGACGGGGCGCTCCCCCCTGGATGGCCAGGGCAAGCCCTATCCGCTGCTGCACATGGCCTTGGCCGCCGGTTAAGGGCGCCAGAGCATAAAAAAACCGCCCGAGGGCGGTTTTTTGTTGTTCAGGAGGTTTGGCTCGCGCCCCCTCACTCCTCGCTGGAGTTGTCCTGATAGTCGCCCCGCTGGGCCTTGGGTAGACGGCGCATGGGGGCGAAACCGATGTCCTCGCCTACCACTTCCCGCTTGCGGGACTTGTTTTGCGCAGGCTGGGCAGGCTTCTTGGCGCCATCCCCTTTGCCTTTCCCGGCGGCGGGCTTGCCCTTGGCGTTGGCATGGCCACGGGCGCGGGGCGGGTTTTGCACCGGCTTGCTGCCCGGCAGGGTCTGGCGGCTCGGCTTGCCGCTCGGCTCGTATCCTTCCAGGATCTCCACGGTCAGGGATTGGCCGATCAGCGCCTCGATCTCCTTGAGCTGACCCAGCTCGTCCTGGCTCACCAGAGAGATGGCCTCGCCGCCACGGCCGGCGCGGCCGGTGCGGCCGATGCGGTGGATGTAATCCTCCGCCATCTGGGGCAGCTCGAAGTTGATCACGTGGGGCAGTTGATCGATGTCGAGGCCCCGTGCGGCGATATCGGTGGCAACCAGCACCCGCACCTTGCCTTCACGAAAATCCGCCAGCGCCCGGTTGCGCGCCCCCTGGCTCTTGTCACCGTGGATGGCGACCGTATCCAGGCCATCTTTCTGCATTTGCTGGGCGAGCCTGTCGGCAATCTGCTTGGTGCGCACGAACACCAGCACCCGCTGCCAGTTGCCACGGCCAATCATGTGGGAGAGCATCTCCCGGCGGCGCTCCCGATCGACCTGGATGATGCGCTGGCTTACCTGCTCTGCGGCGGTGTTGCTGGGATCCACCTCGATGAGGGTGGGATCCTTGAGCAGATCGTCCGCCAGCGCCTTGATGTCATTGGAGAAGGTGGCGGAGAAGAGCAGGGTCTGACGCTCCTCCGGCAGGGCCTTCATGATGCGGCGAATGTCGGTGATGAACCCCATGTCGAGCATTCTGTCCGCTTCATCCAGCACCAGTACCTCGAGGGCGCTCAGGGTCAGGGCGCCCTGGGTCAGCAGATCCAGCAGGCGGCCCGGGGTGGCGACCAGGATGTCGACCCCGAGCTTGATGGCGTCCAGGTTCGGCTTGATGCTGACGCCGCCATAGGCGATCAGGGTACGAAACGGCAGGTGGTGGGCATATTTGATGATGCTCTCACCCACCTGGGCGGCCAGCTCCCGGGTCGGGGTCAGCACCAGGGCTCGCACCTGGCGACGACCGCCACGGCCGTGGTTGGCCAGCAGTCGATGAAGCATGGGCAGGGTGAAACCGGCCGTCTTGCCCGTGCCTGTCTGGGCGCCGCCCAGCACGTCCTGCCCGGCCAGGATGGCGGGAATGGCTTGCTGCTGGATGGGGGTGGGTTGTTCGTAACCCAGCTCCTTGACGGCCCGCAGGATGTGCGGTGACAGACCCAGTTCATTGAATGACATGTTCGAGGGACACTCCGAGCCTTGGGCTCAACGGGTGACGGCAGCCTTGGTCCGTCACGACATGGAAAATAGGGTGGGTCGCCATCAAGGCTGGGCCTGAGCCCGGCAAAGCGACCGCACAAGAGAACAGTGGGCGCGTAATATAGCAGATGCGAGGCGTACGCGCAGCAGCCGTGTCGCGAGCGGCGCACGCCCGTCAGAGCAGTCCCTCGATGGCCTGCACCAGATCCTCCGGCCTGGTCTGGGGGGCGAAGCGGTCCACCACCCGGCCTTCACGGTCAATCAGGAACTTGGTGAAGTTCCACTTGATGGCCTCGCTGCCAAGGAGTCCGGGCTTTTGCTCCTTGAGCCAGCGATAGAGGGGGTGGGCACCGACGCCGTTGACCTCGCACTTGGCCATCAGGGGGAAGCTGACCGGGTAGTCGAGAGAGCAGAAGCGGGCGATCTCCTCGGCATCGCCCGGCTCCTGATGGCCGAACTGATCGCAGGGAAAACCCAGGATCTCGAAGCCTTGGGGGCTGAACTGGCGATAGAGGGCCTCAAGCCCGGTGTATTGGGGGGTAAAACCGCAGCGGCTTGCCACGTTGACCACCAGCACGACACGGCCCTGCAGATCGGCGGTGGACCAGGCCGTGCCATCGAGTCGTTGCAGGGGGATGAGGGGCAGGGGCATGGTGTCTCCTGATGCAAGAGGGGCGACAAGGCGCCCGGGGGACAATCCTTGCACGTTAACGGGCCGAGGGCCGGGGAGCAAGGGGGAGGGCGTCTGTGCCCCCCAGACTCCTATTGATGGCGGGACTTCTCAAGAGAAGCAATCCGGTTTGTGCCGATGGTCCGAAGTCGCTACAAAGCGCACTCTCTCCCCTCGCTGCGAGCCTATCTTGGACTATCAAGCCGTCATGGATGCCATCTACACCCGGGGTTGGGTGATAGTGGATGATTTTTTAACCGCCGCCGAGGTGGATGCCCTCAAGGCTTGCCTGCCGGACGAGTGGCGACCGGCGGGGATCGGGCGCGAGACCCTGCATCAGGGCAACCGCGATATCCGTCGGGATCAGATCCACTGGCTCGACGCCTCCCTCGGCGCGCCGGTGGCCGACTATCTGGCCCGGATGGAGTCCCTGCGTCTGGCCGCCAATCGCAGCCTGATGTTGGGGCTGTTCGACTACGAGGCCCACTTTGCCCGCTACCGTCAGGGGGACTTCTACGCCACCCATCGCGACGCCTTCGCCGGGCGATCCAACCGCCGCCTCACCTCGGTGTTCTACCTGAACAACGACTGGCAGCCAGAGGCGGGGGGAATATTGCGGGTCTATGACGACAGCGAGCAGTTTCTGATGGATGTTTCCCCCCGGGGCGGGCGGCTGGTGCTCTTCCTGTCTGAAGAGTTTCCCCACGAGGTGCTGCCCGCAAGCCGGGAGCGCTACAGCATTGCCGGCTGGTTTCGGGTCAACGGCAATGGCGCCGGGCGGGTCGATCCCCCCCGCTGAGCGCATTTCATCCTGTTTCTGACACAGGAAGAGACTTTTATCTGCCCGGGCAGGGGGAGGTGCGCCCCATCGGCTGACAAGGCTTCCCCTCCCTTGCTACACTGCCCGCACTTATGTTCGTTTCTGGCTTCGTCCGGTTTTCATGCGGTTGGGTTTGACATGGTGATGACGAAGCCGCTTCTCCCAAGGGATCACATCTAATGAAGAACATGCATGTCTTGCTGCTGTGCGGCGGTGGCGGCTCCGAGCACGAAGTCTCGCTGCGCAGCGCCAATTTCCTCGAAAAACAGCTCGGGCTCCTGCCCGGTATCGAAGTGACCCGGGTCGAGATGTTTGCCGACCGCTGGCTCTCCGCCGACGGTCGCGAGTGCAAGCTGGGGCTGGACAAGCTGCTCTCGTTCGACAGCGTGGCCCGTCCGGTGGACTACGTGGTGCCCTGCATCCACGGCTATCCCGGTGAGACCGGCGATCTGCAATCCTTCCTCGAGCTGGCCGGCCTGCCTTATCTGGGTTGTGACGCCGAGGCGAGCAAGGTGTGCTTCAACAAGATCACCACCAAGCTGTGGCTCACCGCCATCGGCATCCCCAATACCCCCTACCTGTTCCTGACCGAGCAAGGCGAGGCGAGCCTGATCGAGGCGAAAGCGGCGCTGGCCAAGTGGGGCAAGGTCTTCATCAAGGCGGCCTCCCAGGGCTCTTCCGTGGGTTGCTACTCCGCCAGCAACGAGGCAGACCTGGTGAAGGGCATTGCCGATGCCTTCGGTTACTCCGAGCAGGTATTGATCGAAAAAGCGGTCAAGCCCCGCGAGCTGGAAGTGGCGGTCTACCAGTATGGTGACGAGCTGGTGGCCACCTATCCGGGGGAGATCTGCGTACCCCAGGACAAGTTCTACACCTATGAAGAGAAGTACAGCAGCGCCAGTCACACCGAGACCGCGCTCAAGGCCGAGGGACTGACTCAGGCGCAGGCTGACGCCATTCACGAGTACGCGCTCAAGGCGTTCCGTCAGCTCAAGCTGACCCACCTGTCGCGCATCGACTTCTTCCTGACCGAAGAGGGGGAGATTTTGCTCAACGAGATCAACACCTTCCCGGGCATGACCTCCATCTCCATGTTCCCGAAACTGCTGGAGCACCACGGCCACAGCTTCGCGCACTATCTGGAGCAGATCCTGCGAAAGGCGGTCTGACATCGCCAGACCCGGTTGCAACGGATGGTGAGTAGGGGCCTCAGGGCCCTTTTTTCATGGGGGCGAGGCGGGCAGAACGCGGGGAGGGAAGGGGGCAGGGCGCCGCCCGGCAAGCCTTGCCGCCAGGAGGGCGCGCCGTTACAATCAGCCCCCTTTTGTCCCGCCACAGGCACCGTCAGAGCCGCGTTCCATGAAGCCCATCCCCGATCACGCCGTCAACCGCCTGCGCATCTGGCGCAAGAGCGTCTCGACCCGACCCTTTCTTGCCCGTGGCGGCAGCGTACCACGCTGCGATGCCTGCCAGCTGCGCCACGACTGGTGTGCCTGCGACTGGCGCCCGGCGCTCAAGGCCGAGGCCGGTTTCTGCCTCATGATGTATGACAGCGAGCCCATGAAGCCCTCCAACACCGGGCGCCTCATCGCCGACGTGCTGCCGGATTCCACCTGGGCCTTTCTCTGGTCACGTACCGAACCCCATCCCGAGCTGCTGGCCCTGCTGGCGGATCCCGCCTGGCAGCCCTACGTGGTCTTTCCCGCCTGCGAGAAAGCGCCCGACCGCCTGACCGGCGAGGTGGTACTGGCCCCCGGCAAGAAGCCGCTGTTCATCCTGCTGGACGGCACCTGGCCCGAGGCGCGCAAGATGTTCAACAAGAGTCCCTATCTGGACGGCTTCCCGGTGCTCGCCATCAAGCCGGATGCGCTCTCCACCTACGGCATGCGGGTCGCCCACAGCGACGAGCACCTGTGCACCGCCGAGGTGGCGGCCTGCGTGCTGGAAGTGGCCGGGGAGCTGCGGGCGGGACAGGCGCTGCAGCTCTGGTTCAATCTCTTCAGCCGCCGCTACATGGCTGGCCGGGTGAGCCGTGCGCCCGGTGCGGATGAAGCGCCCCTGCTGGAGGGACTGGAGACCATCAAGGGCCAGAGCCGCGCTCTGGATTAATCCTCATCAGCAGCCGCTACATGGCCGGCCGGGTAAGCCGTGCGCCCGGTGAGGATGAAGCGCCCCTGCTGGAGGGACTGGAGACCATCAAGGGCCAGAGCCGCGCTCTGGATTAATCCTCATCAGCAGCCGCTACATGGCTGGCCGGTTATGCCGTGCCCCCGGTGAGGATGAAGCGCCCCTGCTGGAGGGGCTGGAGGCCATCAAGGGCCAGAGCCGCGCTCTGGTTCAATCTCTTTAGCAGCCGCTACATGGCTGGCCGGGTAAGCCGTGCGCCCGGTGAGGATGAAGCAGCCCCTGCTGCAGGGGCTGGCGGTTATCAAAGCACAGGCCTTCTCGCACGCTGATTGATGAAAATAAGGAATTAGTTGGCTGCCATTGTTTCGTTGGCTTCATGAGCCCGCCCTCGCTAGGATAGCGACCTGTTGACTCCTTCAGGCTCCTGGCCATGCCGGGCGCCGCCAATCACATGAGGTCTATGGATGGAACTGGAACTGCTCACCCTGGTCGCCCTGTTCGGGGTGGCCCTCATCGCCGGCTTTATCGACGCCATCGCCGGGGGCGGGGGGCTCTTGACGGTGCCGGCCCTGCTGGCCACCGGCATGCCGCCAGCCCTGGTGCTTGGCACCAACAAGTTGCAGAGCAGTTTCGGTTCTTTCTCCGCCACCTGGTTTTATGCCCGCAAGGGGCTCCTTGAGTGGGCAATCATCTGGCCGGCGGTCATCTGCACCTTCATCGGGGCGGCCATCGGCACCCTGGCGGTGCAGACCATCGATGCCGCCATCCTGGAGCGGCTGCTCCCCTTCCTGCTGATGGCGTTTGCCTGCTACTTCTACTTCTCCCCCAGGGTGAGCGATGCGGAGAGCCAGCGCCGCCTCACCCCCATGGCGTTCGCCCTGCTGGTGGGCGGGGGCGTGGGCTTTTATGACGGCTTCTTCGGGCCGGGCACGGGGTCGTTTTTTGCCATCGGTTTCGTGGCCCTGGCGGGCTTTGGCATGGCGCGGGCCACCGCCCACACCAAGCTGCTCAACTTCACCTCCAACATCGCTTCCCTGCTCTTCTTCACCCTGGGGGGCAAGGTGGTGTGGAGCGTGGGGCTGTGCATGGCGCTGGGGCAGTTCATCGGGGCGCGCATGGGCTCCAAGCTGGTGCTCAAAAAAGGGGTGAAGCTCATCAAGCCGCTGCTGGTGACCGTCTCCCTGGTGATGTCCGCCAAGCTGGTGTGGAGCCAGTACCCCGAGCTCTTTGCCTGGCTGGGCTGAGCCGGTACCCCCCATGACGAGGGCCCGATCGCAGATCGGGCCCTCTTGCGTTTCAGCCCTGTGCCGTCAGTTGCCGGAAATGGGCTTGCAGCGCCTGCACCAGGCGGGCAATGCGATCGCGCTTGAGGCTGTTTGGCCGATAGACCAGGTGGAGCGGGCGGCCCAGTCCCGGCAGGGGGCGTGCCTGTGTCCCCTGCTCACCCACCAGTGCCAGCAGGCCGGCGGGCAGGAGTACGGGGCCAATGCCTGCCTTGGCCAGCTCGATCAGCGCCAGGTAGGAATCGAGCTCCATGGCGGGGATAAGCCCGAGGGCGGCCAGGGGCTCGCGCAGATAGCGGTTGGAGGGGTTCTCCAGATCCATGGTCAGGATCTTGCGCACCTTGCCCTGCATCCCCTGACTCACGTCGCCTTCAGCCAGTTGCTTGCTGGTCACAGTTTCTGGCAAGGCGCTCTGGTGATCCGGCTGCGCCGCCTCATCCAGAGCGTCCCCCACCAGATAGAAGGGCTCCTCCAGCAGCCGTTCGGCACACAGCCCATGGCCCGGCGGCAGGCGGCCGGCGCAGATCCCGAGCAGGGCATCCCCGCCGCGCACCCGGGCCAGAATGACCGGGGTGTGGTGGGTAGAGAGGGCAATGTGGGGATCCCGTTCAAGGTAGGCGTGCATGAAGCGGGCGAGGTAGCCCGCCAGCAGGGTTTCGGAGCAGGCGATGGACAGAGGGGTCTGATCCGTGAGGATCTGGCTGTCCGCCAGCACCCCCTTCATTTCGGCGAGGCTCGGGGCTACCCGGGCGAGCAGCTCACGGGCCTGGGGAGTGAGGCGGATATGACGGCCATCCGGCTCGATGAGCTTCTTGCCAAGGCGCTGCTCCAGCTGGGCGATGCGCTTGCTGACCGCCGACTGACTGATATAGAGGCGGCTTGCAACCTTGGCCATGGTGCCCTCGCTTGCCAGCAGGCAGAGTGTCTCCAGCCCTTCCAGTAACATGCGTCCTCCCTCCTCGTGTGTTGGACGCGGTTACCTTAGGGGCTGGTGGCATCAGGGGCAAGTACCGTTTGCGGCCCTTGATAGCGGCCAGCGCCATGCCTTGACGGGGGGCGCGAAGATCACCAGGTTGCCGATGAGGCTCACCACCACGCCGACGATGGAGACCGTCTGCCAGACAAAGCCTTCATAGAAGGTGGAGAGGGTGAGGGCCACCAGGGGGAAGAGCACGGTGGCGTAGGCCGCCTTGCTGGCACCGATGCGCCCCACCAGGGTGAGGTAGGCGGTGAAGGCGATGACGGAGCCGAAGATGGCCAGATAGACCATGGCGGCGAGGTAGCGCGGGTCGGTGGGCAGGGTGAGTGACTGACCTAGTACCGTGACCCAGCCCAGCAGCAGCGCCACGCCGTAGACCATGCCCCAGGGTACCATCTGCAATACGTGATAGCCCTGGCGCTGTCCCCGGGCGGAGACCAGGTTGCCCAGGGAGAAGCAGAGGGTGCCGGCGCAGGCAAAGAGCAAGCCCTTCCAGCCGTTTGCACCCAGTTGCGCATCCGCCAGCACCGGCCAGAAGAGCAGCAGGGTGCCAAGCAGCCCCAGCAACGATCCTTGCAGCCAGCGCAGGCCCGGTCGTTTACCTTCGAACAGCCAGAGATTGAGGCCGTTGAAGATGCTGGCGCTGGCGAAAATCACCGCCGACAGGCCGCTCGGAATATAGAGGGTGGCGTGGTAGAAACAGAGGAAGTTGGTGGAAAAGAGCAACGCGCCGAGCAGGGCAGCATATCGCTGGCCCGCCCAGGGCAGGCGCGGAAACTTGCCGCTCACCGTGAGCAGGGCGAACAGGGCCAGGGCTGCCAGGGCGAAACGATAGAGCACCGAGACCTCGATGGGGATGGGGCCGAGCTGCCAGGCGATGGCAATCCAGGTGCTGCCCCAGATGAGGACGGTGGAAACATAGAGCATCAGATTCATGGTGCGATCCCATCAAGAGAAGATGATGTGATCAGCATGAACCGTGAGGCGGGGTGCCGGCTTGCACCATCTTGCGGTTTTTTCAACGGAGGCGCAGCCTTTGACCATGAGGCGCGATAAGATGGCGACAGGAAAGGGGCGGCAAGTGCCAAAGAGGGAGACAAGCGTGCAGCATGCCATGCAGCAGACAAGACAGGCGGGGGTCTTTGATGCCCTGGTGAGCACCGGTGCCAGGCTGGAGGACTCCTGCTGGCTGGAGCCCGGGCTCGGGGTGGCGAGCTGGTGCAACCGCTACGATCAGACCCGCTACCACAAGCCGGGCAACCACACCATCAGCGTCTACCTGCAGGGGGGCGAGCAGACCGAGCGGCTGGACGGCCCCGGTGGCCATGGCGGTGCGGGCAAGGTGTGCATCATGCCGGATCACCACAGGTCCGAGTGGCTGGTGCGCGAGGAGTTTCGCTTCTTCCACCTCTACTTCACCCCCGGCCACTTCACCCGTATCGCCGAGCAGGCGTGCGACAAGGAGGGGCGTCATCTGCAACTGGAAGACAAGACCTTCATCGACGATCCCCAGGCGGCGGCCCTGGTGCAGGGGCAATTGATGAAGCTCGACTGGCAGCACGGCATCGATCGCATGGCGCTCTCCCACGGTGCCTGGATGCTGATGCTGCACGCCTATCGCCATCACACCCGCGAGGCCCCGGCGCTGCCGGAGGTGCGCGGCGGCCTGGCCCCGGCCGTGGTGCGCCGGGTACAGGAGTATCTGCAGGCTCACCTGGCCGAGCCGGTCACCCTGGGAGAGCTCGCCCGGGAGGCGGGTCTGAGCGAATACCACTTCGCCCGGATGTTCGGGCAGAGTCTGGGCTGTCCGCCCCACCGCTACCTGCTCGGGCTGCGGCTCAAGCGGGCCAAGCAGTTGCTGGCGGGAAGCGAGCCTCTGGCCAGCATCGCCGCCCAGTGCGGCTTCTCCTCCCAGGCCCATTTTGGCAACCGCTTTCGGGAGGCGTTCGGCCTGAGCCCGGGCCAGTGGCGAGCCCAGTTGTCATTCTCCTGTCACAGATAACCCTGAGACTCTGGACAAAAGAGGTGTACCCTCTGTCTCTTGTCCATTGAAAGGAATGCCCATTGAATCATCGCAAACGTCAGACCCGTACTCGCCATCTCTGGTTCAACCACTGGAATGCTCCCCTCTATCGCGCCACCCAGCCGACGCCGCCCGAACCGCTCGTTCCTCACAGTTCCCGCTGAAAACGCCGTAACCCGATAGGATTTTTCCGGCAACTTTGCCACTATTGCGCCATCAGGATGGACTGGATATGGCCGCATGTTTCTGGAACGCATTGAAGTCAAAGGTTTTCGCGGAATAAATCGCCTCTCCCTCGGGCTGGACAACACCACTGTGCTCATCGGCGAAAACGCCTGGGGCAAATCCAGCCTGCTGCGGGCCCTCTGGTGCCTGCTGGGGGATGCCGAGCCCTATCAATTTGGTCAGGATGATTTTCACCGGCCCGAAGATCCCGAGCTCGAACCCTCGCGCACGCTGCAACTGGTGCTCACCTTCAGCGAGTATCGTCCCCAGATGTGCCAGCACTCCCGCCGTCTGGCCCGCCTCGGGGCGGCCTGGATCCCCCACAAGGACAAGTTCCACCGGGTGCATTATCGTGCCAGTGCCGAGTTGCAGGACGATGGCAGCGTGCTCACCACCCACGACTTTCTCGACGGCATCGGCAAGAGCCTGACCATCGACAACAACGAGGCGCTGGTGCGTCTGCTCATTACCATGAACCCGGTGTTCAGGCTGCGGGATGCCCGTACCGCCCGGGAGGGCATCGAGCGGCTGCCCTGGGGGGATCTGTGCGAGCAGCGGCTGGACGAGCTGGCCGGCAAGCTCACCGACGAGCCCCAGCGCATCGGCGAGCCTGAACTCAAGGAGGCGCTGCAGGCGGTGCAGCAGTTGATGGAGCACTACTTCAGCGCCCTGGCGCCCATCAAGCACAAGCCTCGCAGCCAGCGGGATATCGTCAATCGCCCCATGACCCTGCGCAATCCCGGCAACCTGCAGGTGCTGCTGCGCAATGCAGACAACCGGGCGCTGCAACTGGCCATGGCGGGTATGGCGGCCATGCTGCTCCACGCCCGGGGCAATCGGGAGCTGGAGGAGGGGGCCAGACCCATACTGATGCTGGAAGACCCAGAGAGCCGCCTGCATCCCACCATGCTGGCCCTGGCCTGGGGTCTGCTGGAGCAGTTGCCCGGCCAGAAGCTGCTCACCACCAACTCGGGGGACCTGCTCTCCTCCTTGCCCCTCAATCAGGTGCGCCGTCTGGTGCGCCGCCAGCAGGACATCCTCTGCCATCAGTTGGGAGGGGAGCGCTACAGCAGCGACGATCTGCGCAAGATTGCCTTCCATGTGCGCATCAACAGGCCCATGTCGATGTTTGCCCGCTGCTGGTTGCTGGTGGAAGGGGAGACCGAGATCTGGCTGCTCTCGGAGCTGGCCCAGATCTGCGGCTACAGCCTGCGGGCGGAGGGGGTGCGCATCATCGAGTTCGCCCAGTGCGGCCAGGCTCCCCTCATCAAGGTGGCCCGGGACTTTGGCATAGAGTGGCACCTGCTCACCGACGGTGACGAGGCGGGCGCCAAGTATGCAAGCTCCGCCCGCTCCCTGCTCAAGGGGGAGCGCGAGCGGGATCGGCTGACCCAGTTGCCGGCGGCAGACATAGAGCACTACCTCTACCAGAACGGGTTCGAGGGGGTGTTCCGGCGTGAGGCGGGGGTCGGGGGGCGCTCCACCCTCAACGCCGGGCGCATCATCGCCAAGGCGATCCACCATCGTAGCAAGCCAGGCATGGCCCTGGCGGTGGTGGAGGAGGCGGAGCGCCTCGGCAGCGAGCACATTCCCCCTGTGCTCAAGCAGATGTTTGCCCGGGTGGTCGCCCTTGCCCGTGGACAAAGCTGACCGGCGGCGTTGGGAAGACGGGGGAGTTTGGATATACTCCCTGCCTCTTGTCCTTCCTTACCCTGTGACGGGTGCACCCGCACCCGGACTGCTGCCGGAGACCCTATGTTCGTCCAACTTCCTTTTTGGCTCTTTCCCCTGACCGGTTTGATGGCCCTGGGGGCCCTGATCGCCGTGGGCCTCGTCCTGTGGCGCGGGGATCTCTGCCCGGGCCAGCGCTCGCGGATCACTACCCAGCTCTTCTCGGTCTGGGTGATCACCGGGCTCTCTCTGATGCTGGCGGTGGAGGCCAAGGTTGCGGGCTGGCTCATCTGGAGTGGGGGGGCCGCCCTGGTGCTCGGTATCGTGCTCTCCCTGGTCCAGTCTCGCCTGGAGGGCAAGCGCGCCATCCCCGCCACCCTGCTGTGGTTGCCCGCCATGCCGCTCGCCCTCTACGGGCTGGGTCTGATGCAGATCCAGGGCTGGCTCGGCGGCCTGCTGCAGATGGTGCTGCTGGGGTCGGCCTTTGCCCACCTGATGCTGCTGCGTGCCCGCCACCGCCTGCAAGCCTTCAATCTACTGCTACCCCTGGCGGGGCTGGTCTCCGCCATCCTGAGTCTTATCTGGCTGGCGGTGCTGGTGGGTTGGCAGGGGAGCAGCGCAGGGCTCGACCCGCTGATCCCCGGGGTAGTGACCCAGGCCGGCCTGCTGGTCGCAGCCCTGCTGCTCTGGTTCAGCCCCATCTACCGTCAGCAGGAGACGGCCCCCGTGGTGGTCTCCGTGACCCTGTGCGGCCTCATCATCGCCCAGATTGCGGCGACCAGCGTGTTGCACCAGCTGGCCTGATCCCGGCGCATCCTCCCGCCCGCACCTTGTCGTGCGGGCTTTTTTTATGGCAAAGAGGGGCAAGGCGGGGAGGGGCCTGAGGGGCGAGAGATCGCTAGCTGCCTGAAAAAACTGCGATTTGTTGCAAAAGAGCGCAGTATGTGACGGTTTAATCCCCGAATAAACTTTTTTTAGGATATTTACTTGCAATCTCAGCGTTGGCGCCTATTATGGGCGACCTCGGACGCGGGGTGGAGCAGCTCGGTAGCTCGTCGGGCTCATAACCCGAAGGTCGTCGGTTCAAATCCGGCCCCCGCAACCAACTATTTGTATCCATGGCAAGCGCATAGCGCTGCGGTGGAGACGAAGACAGCAAGAAGCAACTGCTCTGCTTTTTGTGGTGGCAATACAATTCGGACGCGGGGTGGAGCAGCTCGGTAGCTCGTCGGGCTCATAACCCGAAGGTCGTCGGTTCAAATCCGGCCCCCGCAACCAACTATTTGT
>NZ_JBFODT010000010.1:0-67358 GCF_040908465.1 Aeromonas sp. R10-1 | reverse complement strand
GTGTGGCATTCGCCATGCGAGAGTAGGACACTGCCAGGCACCCAATACAAGAAACCCCGCTCACTCGAGCGGGGTTTTTTATTGCCTGAAATTCAGCACTCACTGGAGGGCAAGCGGGCACTATGGTGCTGTTCGTCGTTCACTTGTTGCCTGCCTGTACCGGAAAAAGTTGCGGCTGCTCTGGCCGCATTGAACCCACATGTTGGCTCTCTCCGTTTTCATCATTTTAGCGTAATAACCCAGTCGGAGCCGTTCTGTCTAAACCCGCCGCCCGCGCTGCGATTGGGGTTGTATCTGAATCATAACTCGGTAGAGTAAGGGGCATTCCGGGTTGGTCCGTGCCATGGTTTCGGTTTCTTTTTCTGGTATGGGACTCTCCGCCTGTTTTCATTCACCTTCACTCAGTGGTACCGATATGGAACAAGTAAACAAGTCAACCTTCAACGATGTGCTGGAATATGTGCGTATGTCCCGTCGTCAGAACAAGCTCAAGCGTGAAATCGCGGACAACGAGAAAAAGATCCGTGACAACCAGAAGCGGGTACTGTTGCTCGACAACCTGAGTGACTATATCAAGCCCGGCATGAGCATTGACGAGGTTCAGGCCATCATCGCCAACATGCGGACCGATTATGAAGAGCGCGTAGATGACCATATCATCAAAAATGCCGAGCTTTCCAAGGAGCGCAAGGAGCTGAGTACCAAGCTGAAGAGTATGAGCA
This sequence comes from Aeromonas sp. R10-1, assembly GCF_040908465.1. Lineage (NCBI taxonomy): Bacteria > Pseudomonadati > Pseudomonadota > Gammaproteobacteria > Aeromonadales > Aeromonadaceae > Aeromonas > Aeromonas sp. R10-1. The sequence goes on along the minus strand of NZ_JBFODT010000010.1, from coordinate 66,636 downwards.
CCAGCAAATAATACCGCCCCGCTCTCATCAACACCGGCCTCTGGCCGGTGTTTCATTTTCATGCCGCAGCTCGGATCTCTTGCCGCGTTGCAACAATCGGCTCCCATTTTCACAATCGCCCTGTTAACATCGCTGCAAAGCGGTCAATAGATTTCAAGCCCTTGACTTGAAACGACTAAGCTTGATTGAAAGACAATAAATTGCGCAACCATGGTGGGGCTGATATGGGCGCATCAAAACAGACGGATTCAAATAAAGTGGCATCTCAGGATTCATCCGTACCTAATACGGACGGGCAACAACCGCATAAACGCCGACCCTGGTGGCGCTGGTTGTTCTGTTTTATCTTTTTGCTTTGCCTGGCTGCCGCGATCGCCCTAGTGGGTTATGAAATGAAGACCTCCCGACTGCAGTCACAGGAGATCTCCCGCTATGCGGCCACCCTGACCTATCAGATCGAACCCGGCCCCAGCAAGCAGATTGCCTTCCCCGACGACGGCCCGTTCGACAAGCGACTCGGTTATGTGCTGATGCCCATGATCCAGGAACGTCTCGTTCAGCGTGGCTACCAGGTGAGCGAACAGGTCCGTTTTTCCGATGCGCTCTACAACTACGCCAGCCACGGTTTCTTCGTGCCTTATACCGAGAAGGTCCAGGCAGGATTGACACTCTATGACTGCCGTGCAGAACCTTTCTACCAGTACAAGTATCCGACTCATTACTATCCGGATTTCAATGCCATACCGCCCTTGGTCATCCAGTCTCTGCTGTTTATCGAGAACCGTGAACTCCTGAGCAACAAGGAACCGCTGGCCAACCCGGCCGTAGACTGGCCGCGCTTTGCCAAGGCTGCGCTGTCTCAGGTGGGCAAGGCGCTGGATATGCAGGATCAATCTGCTGGCGGTAGCACCCTGGCGACCCAGGTGGAGAAGTATCGTCATTCTCCCGATGGACTGACCGTTTCGCCGACCGAGAAGATCCGCCAGATGGTCTCGGCCAGCGTTCGTGCCTATCGGCTGGGGCCCGAGACCCTGGAGGCCCGCAAGCTGGTTGCCTGGGCCTACCTCAACTCGGTCCCGCTCTCTGCGGCGCCCGGTTATGGCGAGGTGCACGGTCTCGGTGATGGCCTCTGGGTCTGGTTTGGCGCCAATGTCGATGAGGTGAATCGACTGCTGGATCCCGCTCGCAACCAGGATTCTACCCTGGCCGAGCAGGGCCTTGCCTTGCGCCAGGTTGTCTCCCTGATGATCGCCCACCGCCGTCCTTCCTATTACCTGGCGCAGGGTAGAGAAGCACTGTCTACCCTGACAGACAGCTATCTGCGACTCTTCGTGCAGGAGGGAATGATCACGCCCCCCCTGATGGAGTCGGCTCTCAAGGCCAAGCTGGTCTTCCGCGATTTCCTGCAGGCACCTGCCATCACTCGAGTCAACAACAACAAGGGACTGCAGGTGGCTCGCACTCGTCTCAGTCGTCAGCTCGGGGTGCAGCTTTATGACCTGGATCGCATGGATCTGACGGCCAACACCACCCTCAATATGCCGCTGCAGAACGAGGTGTCACGGTATCTGCAGCAACTGGCAGACCCTGCATTCGCAGCCCAGGTGGGCCTGTTTGGTGAGCGTCTGCTCTCGCCGGAGAAGACGGGGGATGTGAAGTACAGCTTTACCCTGTTCGAGAAGACGCCCGAAGGGGTCAAGGTGAGGGTGCAGACCGACAACACGGACCAGCCGTTCGATATCAACGAGGGCAGCAAGCTTGAACTGGGATCCACCGCCAAGTTGCGGGTGCTGACGACCTATCTCGAGATTGTCACCGAGTTGCATGACAGCTACGGCAACATGCCGGTGGAGAGCCTGCGAAAGATCGAAGTGTCCGATCAGGACAACATCAGCCGCTGGGCCATCGCCTATCTGATGAGTGCCAAGGACAGAAGCCTGCCGGTGATGCTGGAGGCCGCACTGGACCGCAAGTATTCCGCGAGCCCCTATGAAGGCTTCTTTACCGGCGGTGGCATGCACACCTTCAACAACTTCCGCAAGGAAGACAACGGTCGCATCCCGCCCATTCGCGATGCGCTGCGGGAATCCATCAACCTGCCCTTCGTGCGCTTGATGCGGGACATCGTCCGCTACAGCCTCTACAAGGAGGGAAATCGTGCCCAGTTGTTGAAAGATGACAGGGATCCTCGCCGTACCGAGTACCTGGCCAAGTTTGCTGACAAAGAGGGCCAGACCTATCTGCTGAGGTTCTGGCGCAAATATCGTGGCAAGAGTGCAGAAGAGCAGCTCGATACCTTCCTCGATGGTCTCAAACCCAGCGCGGTGCGTCTCGCCGCCGTGCATCGCTATCTGATGCCGGAAGCCTCCCAGGCCGACTTTGCCGCTTTCCTGGCCAAGCGCCTGCCGCGGGAGAAATTGACCGAGAAGCGCATAGAGCAGCTCTATACCAATTACGGCCCTGGCAAATATTCTCTGCCGGATCAAGGTTATATCGCACGGGTGCATCCACTTGAGCTGTGGTTGCTTGCCTATCTCAAGGAGTTTGACAAGGCCACCTTTACCGATGCGGTAACCGCCAGCCGTGACGAGCGTCAGGAGGTCTACAGCTGGCTGTTCAAGACCCGTCATCGCAGTGCCCGGGATAGCCGGATCCGCACCATGCTGGAGGTTGAGGCCTTCCTCGACATCCATCAGCGCTGGGCTCGCCTGGGCTACCCGTTCGATCACCTGGTTCCGTCCCTGGCGACCGCACTGGGCAGCTCGGGCGATCGTCCTGCTGCGTTGGCCGAGCTGATGGGGATTATCCAGAACGGCGGCATTCGTGCGCCGACTCTGCGCATCGAGCACCTCTCCTTTGCCAAGGGGACCCCCTTCGCCACCGTCTTTGAGCCGGCGAATACCCAGGGGGAACGGGTGATGCCTGCCGAGGTGGCCAACGCCTTGCGCAATGCACTCTCCAAGGTGGTGGAAGGGGGGACGGCGCGGCGCATCGCCGGGGCCTTCGCCTTGCAGGATGGTACTGTCCTGGCCCTGGGGGGCAAGACGGGGACCGGGGACAACCGGATCGAGACGGTCGGTCGCTACGGCAATGTGACCAGTTCACTGGCTCGCAACCGGACTGCGACTTTCGTCTTCTACATCGGGGATGATCACTTCGGCACGCTGACGGCTTATGTGCCCGGCAGCCAGTCCGACAAGTTCCGCTTCACGTCGGCGCTGCCTGTACAGGTGCTCAAGGGGATGGCCCCCCTGTTGGTGCCCTATCTGCAACCCGCTACTCACACCCAGTGCATGGCGGGCAGCTGAGCGGACATCGCATGAAAAAACGGGGCCATTTCGGCCCCGTTTGATTATGTACTGCATGCCGCCATGAGGTGGACGTGAGTCATCACTTACAACAGATCTTCAATTTCACCGCGCAGGTACTGGTACATCTCGCGATAGGCTACCGGCGGCTTGTTCAGCTCCCGTTCCTTGTTGGCGGTGCGGATCAGCTGACGCAGCTTCTGGCGATCCAGCTCGTGGAACTGGGACATCAGCTCGTTGAGGGCGCTGTCGCCTTCGGTGATCAGCCGCTCGCGCCACTGTTCGAGGCGGTGCAGGCGGGCGTTCACGGTGGAGTGACGCATCTTGATGATGGAGAGGGCCTCTTCAATGGGGGCCACATCGCGGCTACGCATCAGACGGCCGATGAACTGGAGATGGCGACGGAAGGACTCATCCTTCTTCGGCTTGAGCTTGCGACCCAGCTCGACCGCTTCGGCGAGCTCTTCATCCAGGGGGATCTTCTCCAGCTCGCTGTGACTCAGGGAGACGATCTCTTCCCCCATCTTCTGCAAGGCCTCGGCATCACGCTTGAGCTGGCTCTTGCTGGGGCCCCAGTCTTCCCACTCGTTGTCGTCTTGATATTGACTCATCGGTCTCTGTATTCCTGTCATTCACGTTTGGCGGATATGTTACCAGCTTCTCCCGCTGGGCGCAGGGGTCTGATATGCTTAGCCCCTTTCCTTCCCTTCATACAGATGTGAGTTATGGACCAGCAAGATCAAATCCGCCAGGATCAATCCCATCTCGAGGCCGTGGTCGCCGAGGCCCTTGAGATAGCGAAAGGGCTGGGCGCCGGGCTTGCCGAAGTCTCCATCAGCAAACAGACCGGCCTCTCGGTGAACACCCGGGGCTGCGAGCTGGAAAGCATCGAATTCAACAAGGATGGCGCACTCGGCATCGCCGTCTATCGCGACGGTTGCAAGGGTTCCTCCTCCACCACGGATCTGACCAAGCCGGCCATTCGCGCCGCCGTGGAAGCGGCCATGGAGATCGCCCGCCACACCTCTCCCGATGACTGCGCCGGTCTTGCGGATGCGGATCTGCTGGCTTGGGATGCCCCGGACCTGCAACTGTGCCACCAAATCGAGCTGGATCCCCAGCGTGGCATCGCGCTGGCCATCGAGTGCGAGCGGCTGGCCTTGGGACGGGATGCCCGCATCAAGCACTCTGACGGAGCCAGTTTCTCCAGCCACCTGGGCGTCAAGGTTTATGGCAACAGCCACGGCTTCGTCAAAGGCTATGCTGCATCGCGCAACTCCCTGAGCTGCGTACTGATCGGCGAGCAGGATGGCGACATGCAGCGCGACTACGGCTACTCCTCCAGCCGCTCCCTGGACGGGCTGTGGAACCCTCAGCGCATCGCTGACGAGGCGGTGGAGCGCACTGTTTCCCGCCTGGGGGCTCGCAAGATCAGCACCCAGCATGCCCCTGTGCTGTTCCACCCCGATACCGCTGCCGGTCTGTGGGGCCATCTGGTGATGGCCATCAGTGGGGGGAACCTCTATCGCAAGTCGAGCTTCCTGCTGGACAAACTGGGCAAGCAGATCCTGCCCGAGTGGCTCACCATCCAGGAGTTCCCCCACTTGCCGGGAGGACTTGCCAGCACCCCGTTCGACGGGGAAGGGGTTCGCACCCGCGACATGGACATCATCCGCAACGGCGAGCTGATGAGCTGGCTGCTCACCTCCTACTCCGCCCGCAAACTGGGCCTGACCACCACGGGCCATGCCGGGGGTATCCATAACTGGCAGGTTTCCAATACCGGCCAGGACTTCCAGGGCATGCTCAAGGAGATGGGTACCGGGCTGCTGGTGACCGAGCTGATGGGGCAGGGGGTCAACATCGTCAATGGTGATTACTCCCGCGGCGCAGCCGGTTTCTGGGTTGAAAATGGCGAGATCCTCTATCCTGTGGAGGAGATCACCATTGCAGGCAATCTAGCCGACATGTTCAGCCATATCGTGGCGGTGGGCAGTGATGAGGATGAGCGTTCCAGCCTCAAGACCGGCTCCGTACTGGTCGAGCAGATGAAACTGGCGGGGCACTGATCCCCTCCGTCCGATCTGGTACACGGCCATGAAAAAGGCCCCCTCGCCTGGCGAGGGGGCCTTTTTATCGTCGGCTCATGGTGAAGCCAGCTTATTCCTTGATGCGCTCGATGCGACCACCCAGGCCTTGCAGCTTGTGCTCGATGTCTTCGTAGCCACGGTCGATGTGATAGATGCGATCGACGATGGTGGCCCCTTCGGCCACGAAGCCGGCCAGCACCAGGCTGGCGGAGGCGCGCAGATCGGTCGCCATCACCTGGGCACCCTTGAGCTGCTGGGTGTCGCGGCAGATGGCCACATTGCCCTGCAGTTCGATGTCGGCACCCATCCGAACCAGCTCGGGCACGTGCATGAAGCGGTTCTCGAAGATGGTCTCGGTGACCATGCCGGTGCCCTGGGCGACCGCGTTCAGCACGGTGAACTGTGCCTGCATGTCGGTCGGGAACGCCGGGTAGGGGGCGGTCTTGATGGTGACAGGTTTCAGGGTGCGACCTGTCATGTCGAGGGTGATCCAGTCGTCACCCTTTTCAATCAGGGCTCCAGCCTCTTCCAGTTTGACCAGTACGGCTTCCAGCAGGCTGGGGTCGGTGTTGCGGCAGGTGATCTTGCCACCGGTCACGGCGGCGCCTACCAGGAAGGTGCCGGTCTCGATGCGATCGGGCTGCACGCTGTAGCTGCCACCGTGCAGACGTTCTACGCCGTCGATGGTCAGGGTATCGGTGCCCGCGCCCTGGATCTTGGCGCCCAGCGCGTTGAGGAAGTTGGCCAGATCGACCACCTCGGGCTCACGGGCGGCGTTTTCGATCACGGTGCGACCGTCAGCCAGGGTGGCGGCCATCATCAGGTTCTCGGTACCGGTCACGGAAACCATGTCCATCAGGATGTGGGCACCTTTCAGGCGGCCGTCGACGCGGGCTTTGATGTAGCCCTCTTCGATGACGATCTTCGCGCCCATCAGCTCCAGGCCGTGGACATGCAGGTTGACCGGGCGGGCACCGATGGCACAGCCGCCGGGCAGGGAGACGTCTGCTGCACCGAAGCGGGCTGCCAGCGGGCCCAGGGCCAGGATGGAGGCTCGCATGGTCTTCACCAGCTCGTAGGGGGCGACATGATTGTTTACCGCACCGGTCAGCACGGTCACATTGCCGTTGACCTTGGTGGTGGCGCCCAGCATCTCCAGCAGCTTGAGGGTGGTACCCACGTCTTTCAGGCGCGGTACGTTGGAGAGTTGAACCTCTTCGTCACACAGCAGGGTGGCAAACAGGATGGGCAGGGCGGCATTCTTGGCGCCGGAGATGGTCACTTCACCGGAGAGGGTGCAGGGGCCGGTGATCTTGAATTTGTCCATGGTTTACTTCTTTACCAAATCAGGAGGGCAGCTGGAATTTACGCTCGCGTTTCCACTCGGCGTCGGTATAGGCCTTGATGGAGAGAGCGTGGATCTCGTTGGTGGCGATCTTGTCCATCAGCGGGGCATAGATGGCCTGTTGTTTCTTGACCCGGCTCATGCCGTCAAACATGTCGCCGACGGCGATCACCTGGTAGTGACTGCCGTCCCCTTTGACATGGACTTCGGACAATGGCAAAGCCTCGAGGAGTATCGCTTCAATTTCAGAGACTTGCATTATGAGTCCTCAGTTGTGAGCGGGGTTGAATGAAAGAGGCTGGCCACCCCGTAGAGGTTGGCCAGCGTATGGAAATCGTTGGAGGCACCCACCAGTGTCGGAGTGGCACCCCGTGCCAGTGCCGCCTTGGCCCACTTGACCAGCAGGGCAAGGCCGGCGGAATCCAGGGTAGTGACGGCACCGAGTTCGAGCCGGTCGTCCTGCCACCAGTCGGCGCGGCGTTGCCACAGATCGTTGACCTGCGGGGCCTGCAAGTCACCGCTCAGGATCATGACTTGATCACCAGCGGCTTGGCGTTGTGTTCACGCAGTTGGGCGATCACCGCATCGATGCCGTTCTGGCGAATGAGGCCGCCCAGCTCGTTCTGCTTGGCAGAGAGCAGGCTGATCCCTTCGGCAACCATGTCGAAGGCTTTCCACTCGCCGGTCTTGTTGTTCTTGCGCAGCTTGAACTCGAGGAAGATGTCCGGCTTGCCAGCCTCTTTCACGCTGACGTTGACGGCGGTGATGTTGCTCTCGGCGGCTTTGCCGGGCTGGACCTTGACGGTCTGCTTGTCGAAGTGTGCCAGTGCGTCCGCGTAGGAGCTCACCATGTACTCGGTGAAGACGTCCACAAAAGCGTCACGCTGGGCAGGGGTCGTCTGTTTGATCTGGTTGCCGAGCACCTTGTAGGCGGCGAAGCGGTTGTCCACGTAGGGCAGCAGCTCCTCGCGGATGATGACGCGCAGGTGATCGGGGTTGCTCTTCACCTGGGCCTGATCGGCTTTCAGGCGGGCAAAGGTCTGCTGGGCGGCCTGATCAACGAGGGCATAGGGGTCCGAAGTATTGACATCCGCACGGGCGACGAGGGAGAACAGCATGCTGGTCATCAGACCCAGCATCAGGGCGATCTTCTTGAACATGGTTACTCCTTGGTTGCGGGTGTGTTGGCCGGAGAGGACTGGCTGTAGAGGAACTTGCCAATCAGATCTTCCAGCACGATGGCGGACTTGGTGTCTTCGATCATGTCGCCATCCTTGAGCATGCTGGTGCCCATCTCCTCATCGCTGAACCCCGGTGCCAGACCGATGTACTGCTCACCGAGCAGGCCAGAAGTCAGGATGGAGAGGGTGCTGGTCTCGGAGAACTCGCCGGCACTCTTCTGCATCTGCAGGGAAACGATGGGGACCTGGCTCTTGGGATCCAGGGTGATGTCGCTGACACGACCGACGACGACGCCGCCGACCTTGACCGGCGAGCGTACTTTCAGGCCGCCGATATTATCGAAATGGGCGCGCAGGGTATAGGTTTCTCCTTCCGGTTTGAAACTCAATCCCGCCACTTGCAGTGCCAATGCCAGAATGGCCGCGATGCCAGCCAGCATGAAGGCGCCAACCAGAAATTCTACTTTGCTGAACTTCATCTTTCCCTTATCCAAACATGACTGCGGTGAGTATAAAATCCAGACCGAGCACGGCCAGGGATGAGTGAACCACGGTACGGGTCGTCGCCTGACTGATCCCGGCCGAGGTCGGTTTGGCATCATAGCCGTTGAAGAGCGCTATCCAGGTCACCACCAGGGCGAAGATCAGGCTCTTGATGGCGCCCTGCATGATGTCGTCCTGCCAGTCGACGGAGGCCTGCATGGCGGACCAGAAACTGCCTTCGTCCACCCCCAGCCAGTCGACACCAACCAGTTTGCCGCCAAAGATGCCGATCAGGCTGAACATGAAGGCCAGCAGCGGCATGCTGATGACCCCGGCCCAGAAGCGGGGCGCCACGACCCGACGCAGCGGATCGACCGCCATCATCTCCAGGCTGGAGAGCTGCTCGGTGGCCTTCATCAGGCCGATCTCGGCGGTGAGGGCGGAGCCCGCACGACCGGCGAACAGCAGGGCGGTGACCACAGGGCCCAGCTCACGGAGCAGGGAGAGGGAAACCAGAGGCCCCAGGCTCTGCTCTGCGCCGAAATCCTTCAATACGTTGTAACCCTGCAGGGAGAGCACCATGCCGATGAAGAGGCCGGACACCAGTATGATGGCGACGGATTGCACTCCCACCACATACAGTTGCTGCACCAGCAGCGGGAAGTGCTTGCGTGGCTGGGGTCGTCCTGCCAGTGCATGAAACAGCATGATGGTTGCCCGGCCGACGGCGTTGATGAAACGCACACCGCTGTGGCCCAGCTTGCTTATCTGACTTGTCAACATCACAGATCCTGTAGCAGGTCGCCTGCCGGAAAATGAAACGGAACAGGACCGTCGGGCAATCCCTTGAGGAACTGCTCGACTTCGGGATTGTGCTCCTCGCGCAGCTGCTCCGGTGTGCCGTGTGCCACTACCTTGCGGTTGGCGATGATGTAGGCGTAGTCGGCGATGCTCAGCACTTCCTTCACGTCGTGGGTGACGATGACGGAGGTGATGCCGAGTGCATCGTTGAGCTCCTTGATGAGCTTCACCAGCACCGCCATGGTGATGGGGTCCTGCCCCACGAAGGGCTCGTCATACATGATGAGATCCGGATCCAGCGCGATGGATCTCGCCAGGGCCGCGCGACGCGCCATGCCACCGGAGAGCTCGGACGGCATCAGCTTGGCCGCCCCGCGCAGACCGACAGCTTGCAGTTTCATCATGACGATGGTGCGGATCAGCTCTTCCGGCAGGCCGGAGTGCTCCCGCAGCGGAAAGGCCACGTTGTCGAAGACGGTCATGCCGGTGAACAATGCGCCACTCTGGAACAGCATGCTCATCCGTTTACGCACTTCATACAGGCGTGAACGGGAGAGCGTGGGAACGTCTTCCCCGTCAAACAGGATGTGACCGGACTCAGGCTTGAGCTGGCCCCCGATCAGGCGCAGCAAGGTGGTCTTGCCGATCCCGCTCGGACCCATGACGGCGGTGACCTTGCCACGGGGAATGGTCAGGTTGATCCTGTCGTACAGCAGCCGATCCCCGTGACTGAAGGTCAGGTCGGAGATGGTGATCAGGTCATCGTTCAAACAATTGTCCATCCGGTATAAATGAAGAGCGAATTTTATGGGCTAGTCTAGGTCTAAGCAACAGCGAGGAACAACTATTGAGCGGGTTTCCCCCCCAAGTACGCGACAGTTTTATGTAACAACCTGCGTCAATGACCGCCCATTCCGCATCCGATTCGCTTATCTCGGCAGACTTTTTTATAATCCCGCAGCAAATTTCGGCCCGGAGCTGTGCCTTTATGTCTGTAAAGCCTGAAAAAGTGTCTGAATTGTTCGATTTCCGTCGCAGCGCCCGAGCGGTGCTGGACATAGAAAAACAAGCCATTGATGGACTCTACCAGTACCTTGACGAGGCGTTCGAGCGCGCCTGCGAGATGGTGCTGCGTTGTGGCGGCAAGATAGTGGTGACCGGCATGGGCAAGTCGGGTCATATCGGCAACAAGATTGCCGCGACCCTGGCCAGCACGGGAACGCCCGCCTTCTTCCTGCACCCGGGCGAGGCGAGCCACGGGGATCTCGGCATGATCTCAGCCGGGGATCTCATCATCGCCATTTCCAACTCCGGCGAGAGCGACGAGATCCTGGCCCTGCTGCCGGTGCTCAAGCGCCGCGGTATTCCACTCATCTGCATGACAGGCAATCCGGCTTCCACCATGGCGAAAGAGGCCAACGTGCACCTGTGCATCAAGGTGGAGAAAGAGGCCTGCCCTCTCGGTCTGGCCCCGACATCCAGCACTACAGCCACCCTGGTGATGGGGGACGCGCTGGCCGTGGCCCTACTGGAGGCCCGTGGCTTCACCGCCGATGACTTTGCGCTGTCGCATCCGGGCGGGTCCCTCGGCAAGCGGTTGCTGTTGCGAGTGGGCGATCTGATGCACAGCGGCGAGCTGTTGCCCAAGGTGGGGATAGATGCCACCATCAGCCAGGCGCTGCTGGAAGTGAGCCGCAAGGGGCTCGGCATGACGGCGGTGGTGGACGATCAAGGGCTGCTTGCCGGTCTGTTCACCGATGGTGACCTGCGCCGCATTCTGGACCTGCAGGTGGATATTCATCACACCCCCATCAGCCGCGTCATGACGGTGAACTGTGTTACCGTAGGGCCTGAGATGATGGCGGCCGAGGCCGTTAAGCTGATGGAAACCAGGAAAATCAACGGGTTGTTGGTCGTGGATGGGGAGAGACACCCGCTGGGTGCCTTCAACATGCATGACCTGCTGAAAGCCGGAGTAATTTGATGCAAGACGTACCGACCCTCTATGGTCCGGTGACGCGCAGCCAGTTTGATCAGGCGGCGCAGATCCGCCTGCTGGTGTGCGATGTGGATGGGGTGCTCTCCAACGGCTTCATCTATATGGGCAATAACGGCGAAGAGCTGAAGACCTTCTGCACCCGTGACGGTGCCGGCATGCGTGCCCTGCTCAATGCGGGCATCGAGATTGCCATCATCACGGGGCGAACCTCCCGCATCGTCAGCGATCGCATGAAGAGTCTGGGAGTCCAGCACCTGGTGCAGGGTGCAGACAAAAAGCTGCCCCACTTCGAGGCCTTGTTGACCAAGCTCGGGCTGGATGCATCGCAAGCCGCCTATATGGGAGATGACACCATCGATCTGCCGGTGATGCAGGCTTGCGGCCTGGGTATCGCCGTTGCCGACGCTCATCCGCTTGTGCTGGCGAAGGCGGATCTGGTGACGCGGCTTGGCGGTGGCGTCGGGGCCGTGCGCGAGGTGTGCGACCTGATCTTGCAGGCCCAGGGATTGGCTGACTATCAACCCGAGGCGTCGCGATGAACAAACAGACTGTGCTGTTCGGCCTGCTGTTTCTGGCTGCGCTGGCGGCCTGGCAGCTGGGGGAGATCGAGCTGGTCCCCGAGCCGACCACCAAGACGGAAAATTTTCAACCGGACTTCACCGCCAGAGAGTTGGTGACGACCCGCTTCAACGAGCAGGGCAAGCGCACCGAGCGGCTGGAATCCGAATATGCGGAGTACTACCAGGTACTCGAGCAGGCCACTTTCACCAAGCCGGTGGTCTACATGTTCGATGACAAGGGCGCGGCCGAATGGAAGCTGACGGCCGAAACCGGGGTGCTCAACACCGATGACAATGTGATCCTCCGTGACAAGGTGCATCTGGACGGTCTGCTGCCCGCTTCCTTCATCTCCACGCTGGATACCTCCTATCTGGAGCTGGATCTGGTGACGCAGGGGATGAGAAGCAACCAGCACATCAGCATTGTGGGCCAGGAGTTCCAGACCGAGGGCGTTGGCCTCAAGGGTCACCTGGAACGTAAATATTTCGAGTTACTGGATAAAGGCCATGCCACTTATTTCAATGAAAAACGTTAATCTGGCCCTCACGGCCCTGTTGCTGTGCGGTTCTCTGAATGCCAAAGAGTCCGACTTTGCCGAGAAGGTCTATGTGGATGCGGTCAAGCAGGTGGCCGAGATGCAGGACAACCGCATCACCTTCAGCGAGGATGTCATCATCACCCAGGGCACCATCAAGATTAAGGCCGACAAGGTGGTGGTGATCCGCTCCGGCGACAAGGGCGCCGAGGTGATGACCGCGTATGGCAACCCAGCCACCTTCTTCCAGGTGCTGGACAACGGCAAACCGGTCAATGCCCATGGCAACAGCATCCGCTACGAGCTTAAGAACCGGCTGGTGACCATCACCGGCAACGGCCAGCTCAAGCAGGAAGACAGCCAGGTGACCGGCGATCTCATTCGCTACGACATCGTCAAGCAGAAGATGATTGCCGAGAGCAAGGGGCCCACCCAGCGCGTCAAGACGGTGTTCCTGCCGGATCAGGTGGAGAACTTTGACAAACCCGCTGATCAGAAGAAGTAGGAAACAACAGCCATGGCAGTGTTAAAAGCAACGGGTCTGCAAAAGAGCTACAAGCGCCGCATGGTGGTCAGCGATGTGAGCCTGGAGGTGGGAACGGGCCAGATCGTGGGCCTGCTCGGCCCGAACGGCGCGGGCAAGACGACCTCCTTCTACATGATCGTGGGCCTGGTGCAGCGGGATGCTGGCCTCATCACCATCGACGAGCAGGACATCAGCCTGCAGCCCATGCATATCCGTGCCCGCAATGGCATCGGCTATCTGCCCCAGGAGGCCTCCATCTTCCGGCGCCTGTCGGTGTTCGACAACTTGATGGGGGTCATGCAGACCCGCAAGGGGTTGAGCCGCGAAGAGCGGGAGGATAAGGTCGAACAGTTGCTGGAAGAGTTCAATATCACCCATATCCGCGACAGCCTGGGCCAGAGCCTCTCGGGTGGGGAGCGTCGCCGGGTGGAAATCGCCCGGGCGCTGGCGGCAGAGCCGAGATTCATTCTGCTCGATGAGCCTTTCGCAGGTGTTGATCCTATTTCTGTCATCGATATCAAAAAGATCATCCAGCATCTGAAAGAACGCGGGTTGGGTGTGCTGATAACGGACCACAACGTCAGAGAGACGCTGGATGTGTGCGAGAAGGCCTACATCGTCAGCCACGGCAAGATGATTGCCGAGGGCGCGCCGGCCGATATCCTCGCCGATGAGCAGGTCAAGCGCGTCTATTTGGGCGATCAATTCAGTCTATAGTAAGGGGGCACCCCTCATTTTTGTTAGGTGACTGCCTCGCTGAACATAAGGATATCCCGACGTAGATGAAGCCGACATTACAGTTGCGTCTCGGTCAGTCCCTGACCATGACGCCACAATTACAACAAGCGATTCGTCTGCTCCAGCTCTCCACCCTGGAACTCCAGCAGGAAATTCAGCAAGCGCTCGACAACAACCCCTTGCTGGAGCAAGAGGAGAACGAGGCGCAGGAAACCAGTCAGACAGAGACACAGGACGCCAGTCAACTCGACTCCAGCGATGCCATGGCCCAGGAGAGCATGCCGGATGAACTGCCGGTGGACACCACCTGGGACGAGGTCTACTCGGCCGGTACGGCCCAGAGCGCAGGCCCCATCCATGACGGGGAAGACAGCGTCTATCAGGGAGAGACCACCGAGAACCTGCAGGACTACCTGCTGTGGCAGATGCGGCTCACCCCGTTCAGTGATGTGGATGCTGCCATCGCACTTGCCATCATCGATGCCATCGACGAATCCGGGTATCTGACTGCCACCCTCGAGGATATTCAGGCTGCAGTCAGCAGCGAGGAGGTAGAAGTCGAACTGGATGAGATCGAAGCCGTGCTCAAGCGGGTGCAGCATTTCGATCCGGTCGGCATCGCCGCCCGTTCGGTGCAAGAGTGTCTGCTTATCCAGCTCGGCCAGTATTCGCCGGACCTGCCCTGGCTCGACGAAGCCAGAGAGGTGATCCGCGAACACATGGACCTGCTCGGCAATCGCGACTACCGCACCCTGGCTCGCAAGACCCGCCTCAAGGAGAGCGATCTCAAGGAGGTGCTGGATCTCATCCAGCAACTGGAGCCCAGACCCGGCAACGGCATCATCCAGAGTGAATCCCAGTACGTGATCCCGGATGTGTCCGTGGTCAAGAAGGGCAGCAAGTGGGTGGTTGAACTCAATCCGGATTCTGCTCCGCGCATCCGTGTCAACGAGGCCTATGCGGCCATGGCGCGCAATGCCCGCAGCAGCACGGATACCCAGTTCATCCGTTCTCATTTGCAGGAGGCCAAGTGGTTCATCAAGAGCCTGGAGAGTCGTAACGACACCCTGCTCAAGGTGGCCAGCTGCATCGTCGAGCAGCAGCAGGGCTTTTTCGAGTACGGCGAAGAGGCCATGAAACCCATGGTACTCAACGACATCGCGGAAGCGGTGGAGATGCATGAGTCGACCATTTCACGGGTCACGACCCAGAAGTACATGCATACGCCCCGCGGCATTTTTGAACTGAAGTTTTTTTTCTCCAGTCACGTCAATACGGAGGGAGGAGGAGAGTGCTCATCGACCGCTATTCGCGCCCTGATCAAGAAGCTGGTGACGGCGGAAAACCCCGCCAAGCCGCTTAGTGATAGCAAGATCGCGGATTTGCTGGCCGAACAGGGTATTATGGTGGCGAGACGCACGATCGCAAAGTACCGTGAATCCTTGTTGATCCCGCCATCCAATCAGCGCAAACGCCTGGTTTAGGCAAACAAAAGGAAGACGTTATGCAAATTAACCTGACCGGACACCATGTCGAGATTACCGAAGCTCTGCGTGATTATGTGAACAACAAATTTGCCAAACTCGAGCGTCACTTTGACCATATCAACAACGTACACGTGGTGTTGAGCGTCGAAAAACTGAACCAGATCGCCGAAGCCAAGCTGCATGTCAGCGGGGGAGAGGTGTTCGCCAATTCGCAGCATGCCGACATGTATGCGGCGATTGATACCCTGCTGGATAAACTGGATCGGCAGATCATCAAGCACAAAGATAAGTTAAATCAAAAATAACTATGCAACTTGAACACATACTGAGTCGGGACTGCACCAAGAGTGCGGTCCCTTGTACCAGCAAGAAACGCGCGCTCGAGATCATCAGTGAACTGGCCGCAGAGCGCCTCGGCGCTTCCCGCCAGGTCCTGTTTGAAAGCCTGCTGGCGCGAGAAAAGATGGGCAGTACCGGGATCGGAGCCGGTATCGCCATCCCCCACGGCCGGATTGACGACGCCTTCGCGCCGACCGCCGTGTTGATGACCTTCTCCGAGCCCATCCCTTTCGATTCTATCGACAATCAACCGGTTGACCTGCTCTTTGCATTGCTGGTGCCGGAAAGCGAGTGCAAGCAGCACCTCAAGACTCTTTCCCTGATGGCATCCAAACTGGGTGACAAGGCCGTCTGCCGCCAGTTGCGCCAGGCGACCAGCGACGAAGAACTCTATCAGATCATGACGTCGGCCTGAGGCCGGGTCTGACACAGCCACGTTGGCGTGAGGGGACAAGATGCAGTTAATAGTAGTAAGCGGTCGTTCGGGCTCCGGCAAGACGGTGGCCCTGAGGGTGCTCGAGGATCTCGGGTACTACTGCGTGGACAACCTGCCGGTCAACCTGCTGCCCCAGTTGATCGTGTCGGTGGAGAGCCAGTATGACAAGCTGGCTGTCAGCATCGACGTGCGCAACCTGCCTGCCCAGGCAGACAGGCTGGAGAACCTGCTGAGCCAGGTGCGCAACGAGGGGCGAGTCAAGTTTTCGAGCTTCTTCTTCGATGCGGACAACGCGACCCTGCTCAAACGCTACGGTGAGAGCCGCCGTCTGCACCCTCTGTCCCGCAACAAGCTTTCGCTGGACGAGGCGATCCGGGAAGAGACCCACCTGCTGGCACCGCTCTCCTCGACCGCCGACCTGCGCATCGACACCACCAACCTCAGCATTCACGATCTCAGCGAGCTCATCAAAACCCGGGTGCTCGGCAAGAAAGAGAACGAGCTGGTGCTGGTGTTCGAGTCATTCGGTTTCAAGTACGGCATTCCCAAGGATGCGGACTTCGTGTTCGACGCCCGTTTCCTGCCCAACCCGCACTGGATCCCGGAGCTCAAGCCCTTCACCGGCAAGGATGAGCCCGTGGCCAACTACCTCTCCAGCCAGCCGGATGTCATGCTGTTCATCCAGCAGATCGAGAACATGCTGGGGACCTGGTTGCCCCACCTGGAGCGCAACAATCGCAGCTATGTGACCGTCGGGATCGGCTGTACCGGCGGACAACACCGCTCGGTGTTCATCGCCGAGCGGCTGGCCAGCGCATTCCGGTTGCTTGGCAAGAACGTGCAGATCCGCCATCGCACGTTGGACAAGCGTTCAAACCCCGCCTGACAGATCCACAGGATGCTCAGATGACCGTTTCCGCCTCGGTAGAAGTCAAAAACAAGTTAGGCATTCACGCGCGACCGGCCATGATGCTGTTCGAGCTGGTGCAGGGGTTCGATGCCCACGTGTTGCTGCGCAACGAAGAGGGAGTCGAGGCCGACGCGGACAGCGTGATCGGCCTGCTGATGCTGGACTCCGCCCAGGGCAAACAGGTGGAGGTGCAGGTGGAGGGCCCCGAAGAGGTGGAGGCCCTGGCCGCCGTGGTGGCGCTGTTCACCTCGGGCTTCAATGAGGAGTAATACGCCTCGGCGTGCTCAAGGTGCGCTGCGAGCCAGCGCCTTGAAAGCGGCAAAATCCCGACAAGCCAGCAGACTTCTGCTGGCTTTTTCGTTCATCAGTGCCAGAAACAGATCATAAAGTCCCATGGCTTCCTCATAATCCGCCTTGGCGATGGCCAGCACGAAGATGAGGGTAGCGCTCTCGCCGTTACCCCAATCGATCCCCTGGGGGGCCAGCACGGTATAGACCAGGGTGCGGCGCGCCAGCAGGCCGAGGGAGTGGGGCAGAGCGATGCCGTCCCCCAGCATGGTTGAGACGATCCGCTCCCGCTCCTGCAAGGATCCCCGGAATCCGCTCTGCACCAGATCCTCCGCCTCAAGCTGGCTGCAGATGCGATCAAACAGCGCTCCCTGGCTGATGGGTTCATCAAGCACCATGAAGTGGTCGGCATCGAAATACTTGTCGAGCAGATAGGGACGGGTGCGATCGACGAGCACCAGCTTGCCGAGCTGCTCCAGCTGGTACTGGGTCGGGAAGGGGGAGACCTGCACCACGGGAGCATTCTTCTCGCTCACCTTGAGGGTGCTGATGACGAAATCCTGCTCGACTCGTACCAGTCCCTCATAGTCCCGCACCGACTCCAGCGTGGTCAGCTGCAGTTGGGGGTATTCCCGCCGGATGCGTGCTTCCAGCACCCGGAAGGTGGCGTTGCCCGCATCGCACAGCAGCAGCGCCTGGGGGCGCCGGGTGTAACCGATGTCGTAGTGGCGCTCCAGGCCGACCCCGATGTGGATCACCAGGTAGCCGATCTCGTGGTGGGTCAACCGGTAGGGGGTCTGCCTGATCCACTCAGAGATGGCCGCCAGGGTGATGTCGTAGGCGAGGGGGTAATACTGCTTGATGTGGTCCGCCAGGGGATTGTGGCTGCCAATCTGGTATTTGACCCGCAGCAGCATGGCGCCGATATGGGTCTGCAGGTCGGCTCGCAATTGCGGGTCGCTGCGCAGGTCATAGGGGTAGTGGTGGTGGATGTAACCCAGCAGGTGCGTAGTCAGCTGCTCGCTCTCGGCCGCCATGGCCGGGCTGAGCAGGGGCGTCTCTGCAGTGAGGCGAGCCTGGATCTGGATGGCGAGACAGGCGATCTCTTCCTGCCCCGGTGACGTCAGGGTTGGCAGCTCGGCATAGATGTCGTGGGCCACCACTGCCAGGGGCGGGGTGATGTCGTCGCTGGCAAACTGGCGCAACTCGTGGCCAGACGCCTGGCGAAGCAGGGCGACGGCACAGTAGACGGTGACTTGCTGCAGGCTCTCGTCGGCCAGGCGCAGCTGATGGCGACCGAGTTGCTCGTGAATGTGGTTGCCCACTACCTCCAGCGTCTTGCTGGGGCAGAGGGTGGGCAACAGGCTCTGGAGCGGATGCTGGTGCAGCAGCTCCTGGCAGAGCAGTTGGGTGAGGCAGGCGCGGATCGCCATCTCGCTTCCCGCAATGCGCATCCCCACTCTGGGTTTGCTGTCGATGGTGAGCCCGAAGTGGGCGAGCCGCTCCCGCACCTCCGTCATGTCTCCTTGCAAAGCCGCCCGGCTCAGATACCAGGTGTCCGCCAGCTCGTCGAGTTTGATCCCCTGTTCCGCCGTCAGCAGCAAGACCTGGAGGTGCAGCACCCGCTCGCGGCTGGTGCGAGGCAGAGGGCTCTCCTGCCCCTGGGCGGCCAGCAGCGCATCGAACAGTCCCTGATTGTAGATCTTGAGCTGGTAACCGCTGCCCCGCTGATGGATCAGGTGGGCGCCCCGGGTGGCAATGAGCTCGTTCAGGGTCGCCACGTCGGTACGCACCGTGCGGGTGGAAACATTGAGACGGCGGGCCAGCTCCTCCTGTGGCAGAGGCTCGGCGTGAAGCAGGGCGAGCAGTTGCTGGAGTCTGGGGTGGGGCAGCTTGGTCATGAGGGGGTGAGGACTCCTGTCGCGCATGGTGGGTCGATGTTAACAAGGGGGTCATTAACAAGCCAGGCACCGCCCAGTGATCGGACCGGTGCCTGTGGGGTTGCTATGCCAGCAGTGCCTTCACCATGGCAAGGAGGGTACGCACATCCTCCGGCCGGGTCTGGCCACTGACACTGTCGATGATGGAGCTGTAGACGTGGGGGATCACCTTCTCGACTCCTGCCTCCAGCGCGATCCGCACTATCTCCTCGAAGTTCTCAAGATCGATGCCGCCGGTGGGCTCCAGCCAGAAGCCGTGGCGGGCACAGGCCTCGGCCACTGCCTGATATTCGGCGCGGCAGGCGAGTCCCCCCATGGGGAAGAACTTGACCGAGCTGCCGCCCATGTCCTTGAGCAGGGCAATGGCGGTGTCGATGGGGACGATGCCGTCAGCCTGCTGTGCGCTGAGGGGGCCAGTGGAGATCTTCACCATCCCCGGGGTGCCGGTGGGGGAGACAAGGCCATTGACGAGGGTGTCAGCTTGACCGAGCAGCGCCCGGCTGGCCCCGACCCCGGTGAACACCTGATTGACATGCTGAGGCTGCAACTGGCGGGCCAGCTCGGCCACCATGGCGGACTGGCGCGGATCACCTGCTCCCAGTCCGATGGAGAGGGCGTTATCGATAAGCTTGGCGTAGGCCTGCATGTCGGCGACGGCAGAGGGGATGTCCGGGTAGTTCTTGGAGAGCACACCGACCAGGACGTGGCCCTCGGCAGCCTCATAAATGTCGACGGCATTCTCTTTGGAACCTGCCAGCACGTTGAGGCAGACCCGATCGCGGTAGTAATTGGGGGTAAGAGACATCAGTTGTTCTCCTGAGCGAGGTGGGCAATGGCGGAGTGGATCTGGTCGAGCTGGGGCAGGGTGACGCTGCGCACGTCTATCTCGATATGCCCCTCGTTGGCCTTGTAGCCGCGGCAGTAGATGGCGGGGGTACCCTGTTGCAGACGGGAGACCACTTCCACCGTGGTCATGCCGATCTGCTGGTGGTCGAAGGCGATGTCGGTGCGGGCGATATCGCGCCCCGCGCTGTCCCACACCACCTTGGCGCTGACGCCGGGCAGCTGGTTGAGGCGCTCGATGAAGGGGGTCATCTTGGCAACCATGGCGGTGCCGCTCTCCTTCTCTTTGACCAGGTAGCGCTCGATGGCGTGGGTCAGGCCAAGGATCCCCTCCTTGCCCACCTTCATGGCACGGCCGATGCCGCCAGCCTGCTGCTTGACCCACTCCACATACTGACGTCTGCCGAGCACCAGGCCGCTGGTGGGCCCTTCGATGGCCTTGGCGCCGCTGTAGATGACCAGATCCGCACCCTGGTTGTAGTAGAGACGCAGATCCTCTTCGGCCGCTGCATCGACGATGAGCGGGATCCCGTGGGCCTTGGCCACCTCGGCCGCCTCGGCCACCGACAGAATGCTCTTCTGCACGCAGTGGTGGGACTTGATGTAGAGGATGGCGGCAGTATTGGCATTGATGGCGGCGGCCAGCTGGGCGGATGAGCACTCGTTGGCGTAGCCTGCCTCCACCACCCTGCCGCCCCCCAGGTTGACCATGGTGCCGACGGGGGCACCAAAGTTCACGTTGTGACCCTTGGGCAGCACGATGTCGCTCGGCACGTCGTGGGCATGAGCATGCAACTGCTCGAGGCGATAGGGGTCGCCGCGCACGATCACGGCGGCCACCGACTGGGCGATGCCGGCGCTGGCGCAGGAGACCACCACCGCATCTTCAACGCCCAGCAGATCGGCCAGGTAGGCGCCGGTCTTGTTGACCAGATCCTTCACCTCGAAGTAGTGGCCGAGGCCGAAGTTGACCGCATCGACCACCTCTTGCTCGGGGGTGGATACGCCGAGGATGGTCATGCGCCCGGAGGCGTTGATCACCGGTTTGAGCCGGTATTTCTCATACACAGAAGGCATGGTGTGATTTCCCGTAGTGAGTCAGAACCAGTTCGCCGCCCACCAGGGCGGCGAGAGGGAGCAGTTGCCGGTCACCGCTGCGGGCGCCGGCCTCGGTATCGGTAAAGAGAGTGGGGCCGCAGCTCACCTCGAACAGGGTGATGTCTGCATCGGCGCCAACCTCGAGTCGCCCCTTGCCGGGCAGGCGCAGGGCATCGGCGGCCTGGTGGGTGACGCAGGCGAGCACCTGCTCCAGGGTCATGCCGATGGCGAAGAATTTCGACATAACGTGGGCAAGGCTGTAGACGGGCCCCTTGATGCGGTTCTTGCAGTAGATGTCTGAACTGATGGTGTGGGGCAGGATGCCCTGGGCAATGGCCAGCTCCGCCACTTCGAAGCTGAAGCTGGCACCGCCATGGCCGATGTCGAGCAAGAGTCCCCGCCGCATCGCCTCGCGCACCGCCTGGCGCAGTTCACCCGCCGGGGTCAGGATGCGGTTGGGCTTGCCGTTGAAGCAGTGGGTCAGCAG
The DNA here is from genome assembly GCF_040908465.1 of Aeromonas sp. R10-1. Lineage (NCBI taxonomy): Bacteria > Pseudomonadati > Pseudomonadota > Gammaproteobacteria > Aeromonadales > Aeromonadaceae > Aeromonas > Aeromonas sp. R10-1. The sequence goes on along the minus strand of NZ_JBFODT010000010.1, from coordinate 45,241 downwards.
ATCGCCCTCCCCCAGCAGGGCGACGATCTCGTCCAGATCCGGCGGCGTGTTGCCCACGTGCACCATCAGTGGCAGGTTGCCATTGGCCTGCTGGATCTGCTTGGCCATGCGCAGGGGTTGCAGACCGCTTTCACCCACCACGCTGCCGCTCATGCGTGCTTTGATGCCGACGATGAAGCCGGGATGGCGCCGGATGGCCGCCTGGGTGAGGGCGGGATCGATGTCTGCCGGATCCGCCAGCTCGTTCTGGCGCAGCAGGCCGATGCGGGAGATGTTGAGCAGGGCGTGCACCCGGGTCTTGCAAGTGGCGGCTATGCGCTGGAAGTCGTCCACGTCGTCGGCCCCGGTACTGCCGGCGTCGATGACGGTGGTGACGCCGGACGCCACCCCTACCTTGTCCGGCTCATCGTGATAGAGGGGGGAGGCGGGGTAGCAGTGGGTGTGGCTGTCAATCCAGCCGGCGCTCACATGGACCTGTCCGCCCAGAGTGAGGGTTTGCTTCGCCTCCGAGCTTTCTGGCAGCGCACCCAGCGCCGCTATCTTGCCATGCTTGATGGCGACGTCGACAAGCTGCCCGTTTCCCAGGCGTCCCGCCCTGATGATCATGTCGTACATGCTGATATCCCTCTTGGAACCTGCTTGTGCTCTTACTGCGAGGCCGCTTCCAAGGCTCATGTGCTGCTCGCGTATTTGTAACCAGGAGTTCTCACGTCTATCCATACGCTCCGGCCCCTGCGCTGCTCTTCACCTTGCTGACGACCTCTCGCGACAGAGCGCAAACAGGTTCTTGAATGCCGCCCAAGAGACGGCCTTGGATTAAGCCAGGGCGATGGGGAAGAAGGTCCCGAACAGCATGGCCCCCAGAATGGCGCCGCCCGTGATGGGCTTCTCCCAGATGTAGAACAGCAGCGCACCCAGCAGGGAGCCTATCCCGATGGGAATGGAGGCGCCCATGGCGGAGAGGATGATGAGGGGACCGAGGAAGCGGCCCGAGCTGTTGCCAGCCCCCATCATGACGTCTGCGCCGTAGGTGGAGTTGCTCTGGTTGATGGTGAACTTGCGCGCCAGGATGATCACGTAGCCGATGGCCATCCCAATCCCCATGCCGGTGATCAGGGAAGCGGTGAAATTTTCCACCGGATAGACGATGCCGGCCCCCAGCAGCAGGGCGGGCACCCCGAGGCCGACTCCGGTCTGGATGGCGCCGCCGATGTCGAGGATCCCCACCAGGGAGCCCTCGATGATGCGGGCGAACAGGAAGCTGGCACCGAAGGCGGCGACTGCACCATAGGCTCCCGTGTCCATGCCGGCTTTCAGCATGGCGACGAAGGCCACCTCGTTGAAGGCGCCGACCCCGTAGAGGTAGAACATGTGGGTACCGGCGAAGACGCCGGAAGAGAGCAGACCGACAAAGATGGGGAAGGACCAGTCGGCATACCAGAAGTTGTTTCTCAGTTTCTCATCCATGGTGTGCTTCCTTATTTGCCGCTCATGAGGTTGTGGACGTTTTCCAGCCACAGGGGAACGCCCAGGTGGAAGGATTCAATGAGTTTCATGTCAAAGCCGCGGAAGAAGCCGCTCAGCACGAACAGCAGGACGATGGCACTCATCATCACCTTGGTGACGTGGTTCCAGCCGCTCTCTTCCACCCCCTTGCCGATCAGGATGCCAAGCACCAGGCCTGGTACCGCGTTGCCCATGATGAGCTGGGCTAGACCGCCGAAGATGGTGGCCCAGAAGCCGGACTTCTTGCCTGCCTCGATGGCGGCCAGCCAGAAGATCACCGGCATGACGGTATTGACCAGCAGGTTGGCGGCGGGCACCAGTACCTTGACCGCGGTGACCTGCAGGGCTGCTGGCACGGCGGCGGCGGTGCTGTTGAGGAAGGCGACTACGATGGCACCTATGATGCCGCAGGCGATGGCCATCTTTTTGGGATCATGGAGGGTGGTGGCGAGATTCCGGTTCTTGATCATCAGGGCCGCTGCACCCCAGTTCGGCAGGATGCGGTGATCCACGTCCTGAGTGAAGGCGCCGGCCGCGACCGTGGAGGCCCAGGCGTTGAAGAAGAAGCCCAGACCGAAGGAGAAGTGGGAGGCGGGGTCCCCTTCGCAGGAGTTGAGCTCGCCCAGGGTACGGAACGCGCCCATCCCCTGCACGGTCGGGGCGTGGAACATCCGCGCCGCGCCAGCCCCCACCCCGACGCCTACCAGGCCGCCGATGATGAGTGACTTCATCAAAATGATTAGAAACATCCAACTTGTCCTTTTGGTTGTGGGGTCAGGCCCGGGTGAAATCCACCTTGTCGACATCCAGGCTGGTGACCTTGACGGTGATCGCCAGCCGGACCCGGAACTCGTGGCGCTGGCGTGGCAGGAAGAAGAACAGGAACTTCTCCACCCGTACCGACTCCTCGGCCTCGAGCACCTCGACCTCGAGGGGTTCGATGCGCAGCATCACCTTGGGGCTCTCCTTGAGCAGGCTGGGTTGCACCTGGCTGAGGGCTGCAGCGAACGCCTGCTGGCGAGTCGCCCCCTTGCCGTTGACCGTGATCCGGGTGGTGAAGTCCTCTTTCATCAGGCGCGTCCGTGTTTCTTGGCGAAGGCTTCGATCAGCTTCTGGCCCAGCTCTTCCTTGTCCATGAAGCCGAAGCCCAGTACCACGCACCCCTCGTTGATGGCGGTGACACCCTCTTCGATGGATCGCATGCCGTAGCGGCACTTGTAGCCGTACTTGGTCTGGGCCGTGATGGCGCCCGCGCCACCGCTGCCGCAGAAGGAGATGCCAAGGTCGGCCTGCTCCTTGTTCATCACATCACCGAGCTTCATGTCGGCGGCCATGCCGGGGATGACGGTCACGGTGGCGCCGGCGGCTTCTGCGCCTGCCCCCACTTTCTGACCCTTGCCGAGACGATCTCCAATCACGAGTTTGATGGCAGTCATTTAGCTTTCTCCTTTTACTGAGCTGAGTTCGTTTTCTTTGGCCACTTCAAAATGGACGGACAAGAGGTGCGCCTCCTCGTAGGCGAGGCGGTCGAGCCAGGCAACGACCTGCTCTGCCAGGCGCAGGGAGAGGGGGGAGATCTCCTCGAACAGGCTGAGGTCGACCTCCGGCAGGGATTCCCCGCTGTAGGAGCGCCACACCATGGCCTTGACGTGGGAGGCCAGCATCTGTTGCTGCACGTCGTTGGGGCGTATGCCCTGATCCACCAGCAGGTTGTGAATGCGGGCCAGGGTCAGGTCGGTCTTGCGCAGCAGTGCCGGGCTGTCCGGGGTCAGGGGGGCGTCATGGGTGTCGGTATTCAAGGTCTGCTCTCCAGGCTGGCAGAAAGGATGGGATCACCATAAAGCGGAGGAGAGTGCGGGAGGAGGCAGGTTTTTTCCGATTCGAAGTGGAAATCCGGAGGGAAAGGCATCAAAAGAAGCCCTTTTGGCGATCAAGAAGAGGAAAGGAGCGGACTGGCGGCAAGGGAGTGTGATCGGTGGCGCGTTTTGACGGCGTCTTCGCCCGATTGCTCATTGGCGCAATGTGTGAGCTGTCTCACGCACAGGTGGGAGCCGGAGGAAAGCGGGCACAAAAAGGGCCCTGTCGGGCCCTGCGAGGATCCGCCTCTCAGGTGGCGGGTGCCGCACTGCTGGTCGGCAGGGTCTGATTCTGGTAGCGCAGGTCCTCTTCGATGATGACATCGACGTCCAGCGGCTTGCCGTTGCGGATCACCGAGATGGTGAGCTTGGTGCCGGGGCGGCTCTCGACGATCTTGTCCATGACGGGACGCACGCCGGTGATGGCCTCTCCGTTGATCTTGAGCAGTACATCCCCACGTTTGAGACCGGCCTTGGTGGCTGGGCCATTGGGATCCAGGCTCTCCACCACCAACCCCTGCAAGTCCCCCAGGTTCAGCATGCGCGCGACGATGGGATTGATCTCGACGCTGGAGATGCCGAGGTAGCCGCGGATGACCCGGCCGTTGGCGATCAGCTCGTCCATGATGCGCTTGGCCAGCTTGTAGGGGATGGCAAAACTGATGCCATAGCTCTCCTGATTGCCGTTGAGGTGGTAGGCGGCGGTATTGATACCCACCAGATCGCCACGGCCATTGACCAGGGCGCCTCCGGAGTTGCCCTCGTTGATGGCGGCATCGGTTTGCAGCAGATCCTGTCTGCCATTGCTGTCCGGCCCCATGCTGGAGAGGCCGATACGCCCGGTGGCGCTGATGATGCCTTGGGTGATGGTCTGGCCGACGTTGTAGGGGTTGCCGATGGCGAGCACCACGTCTCCCACGTCCGGCAGACGATCCGGGTCCTGAGGGATCACCGGCAGGTTGTCCGATTCGATGTAGAGCACCGCCAGATCGGTCAGTTTGTCGGTGCCGACCAGCTCTGCACTGAATACCCGACCATCTTGCAGGGCGACGATGATCTGGTCCGCATCGGCGATGACGTGATAGTTGGTGAGCACGTGACCGCGCTGGTTCATGATGACGCCGGACCCCAGCCCCTGGGGTCTGAGTTCGGCTTTTTCACCGCGATTGCCGGCGAAGCTGCGGGTGTAGATGTTGACGACGGCAGGGCCGGCACGATGGGCCGCGTAGGAGAAGCTCAGCTCGCGGGCATTGGTGATGAGGCCCGGCAGGGGGGCGCCGCCGCGAAAATTGGGAAACACCAGCAACAAAAGCGCAGCTATGGCGAGGCCAAAGCCGACGGACTTGCCCAAGTAGCTGATCAGAGGTGGGATTTTCATGTCTTTCTCGTCCGTACAGGCTGCGGGCAGAGAATAACATTATCGATGGATAAAAATCACCCGCGGCGGTTGCCGCGGGTGTGAGGGGCTTAACGGATCACCAAATAGAGCGAGGAGTCACCGCGCTGGATGTTCAGCGCCAGGACTTCCGGCTTGTTTTTCAACACCTTGGTCAGTTCACCCATGGAGTTGATGCGCTGGCGGTTGACCCCGATGATGATGTCGCCCTTTTGCAGGCCGGAGGCGGCTGCCGGTGAGCGGGGATCGATGTCGGAGACGGCCACGCCGGTCACGGGGTCCGTGGTGGTGCTCAGCTTGGCCCCTTCCAGTGCCGGATGCAGGGCGCTGGCCAGGATCTCGCTGTCATCCGCTTTCTTCAGGGTGACCTTGACGGTCTGCTCCTTGCCGTCACGGATGAGGCCGAGCGAGACCTGCTTGTCGGCCCCCATGGTGGCGATTTTGGCACGCAGCTCGCCGAAGGAGCGGATGGGCTTGCCATCGATGCTGATGATGATGTCGCCTGCCTTGATGCCTGCCTTGGCGGCAGCGGAGTCAGGCATGACCTGGTTGACGAAGGCACCGTCCTTCTTGTTGTAGCCGAAGGTCTTGGCGATTTCGCTGGTGAGCTCGGTGCCGGTAATCCCCAGCTGGCCACGGCGCACTTCGCCGTATTTCACGATCTGCTCGGAGAGATCGCGCACCATGTTGGACGGGATGGCAAAGCCGATGCCGATGTTGCCGCCGTTGGGGCCCAGGATGGCGGTGTTGATGCCGATCAGCTCCCCGCGCAGGTTGAGCAGGGCGCCGCCCGAGTTGCCGGAGTTGATGGCCGCATCGGTCTGGATGAAGTTCTCCAGATTTTCGATGTTTAGGCCGCTGCGACCCAGGGCGCTGACAATGCCGGAGGTGACGGTCTGGCCCAGGCCGAACGGGTTGCCGATGGCCAGCGCGTAGTCACCGACTCTCAGCTCGTCGGAGTCGGCGAACTTGATCTGCACCAGATCCTCGGCCTTGATTTGCAGCAGGGCGATATCCGACTGTTTGTCTTCCCCTATTTTCTTGGCTGCATACTCACGGCCATCCTTCAGGTTGACCTTGATTTCGTCCGCCTCGTGGACCACGTGGGCGTTGGTGATCACGTAGCCTTTCTTGGCATCGATGATGACGCCGGAACCAAGCGCCTGGAAGGGCTGCTCGCTCACCTGCTCGTCAGGCATGTTGGGGCCGAAGAAGAAGCGGAATTGTTCCGGCAGGCGCTGGCGGGTGATCTTCTTGCCAGAGACGGAGATGTTGACCACGGCAGGGGTCACCTGCTCGAGGACGGGGGCCAGGCTCGGCATCTCCTGGTTGTTCGCCATCAGGGGCAGTGCGGCCTGCGCCGGTGCTGAGGACATGGCGATACCGACACTGAGGGCTAAGACACTGAATACAGAAAGAGATTTACGCATATGAGAAACAGCTCCCAGAAAAAGTTGCAGTGCAATCGTCAAGGTCTGACCACGATAAAGCGTAATTAGTTCAACCGACGATCAGCCCGGCTGCTTGAGCAGGCCGGACGCACCGGCGTAATCGCGGGGAGGAAGGCCCGGCTCCTCGCTGTTGGCGGCATCGCCTGTTTCTTCCACTTCGGGTTCGCGGAACAGTGGTTCCTGTACCTTGGCCAGGAACTTGCTCTGTTCCGCCATATGGCGATAAAGGGTCTGGTACTGTTCGGCCAGTTGCTCCATCAGGGCTGCGCTGTCGGCGAAGTGGGTGGTGATCTGCCCCTGGTAGCTTTCCAGCTCCTTGTGGGCTTTTTTCAGCTCCTGTTCCAGGCGTCCGGCATCCCGGCTACGGACAGAGAAGCGGCCGATCAGCACGCCGATGATCAGGGCGGCGATCGCCAGCAGGATCCCGTTAAACAGAGTCATAGAAGCTCCTTGTTACAGCTAACACGATGAATTTGAAGCGGTCGGATGGACCGCAACGCCTCGTTGGCACTATACCGTGCCCCCCGAGAGCGTGATACCATTTTGTCCCTCATTCAGGGACTTGGAGGCGGTTTACAGGATGACCCCGCAGCAAAAATATCAGCAGGATTTGCAGCGCCCCGGCTTTGTGGCCGATCCGGCCCAGGCCATGGCAGTCGCCCGCCTGGAGCGACTCTATCAGGATCTGTGCGCAAGCCCGACTCCGACCAGATCCCGTGGCCTGCTGGGTTGGCTGCAAAAGCCGAAAACCCGTGACCCCGTCCAGGGGTTATATATGTGGGGCGGTGTGGGCAGAGGCAAGACCTGGCTGATGGATACTTTTTTTGAGAGCCTGCCGGGGGAGCGCAAACTGCGCATCCACTTCCACCGTTTCATGCACCGTGTGCACGACGAGCTCAAAGGGCTGACCGGTCAGTCCGATCCGCTCAAGCTGATCGCCCGCAAGCTGGCCGACGAGACCGACGTCATCTGCTTCGACGAGTTTTTCGTCTCGGATATCACGGATGCCATGCTGCTCGGCACTCTGTTCCAGGAACTCTTTGGCCATGGTGTAGTGCTGGTGGCCACATCCAACATCCCCCCTCAGGATCTCTACCGCAACGGGTTGCAGCGTGCTCGCTTCCTGCCTGCTATCGCTCTTATCGAGCGTCACTGCGAGGTGATCAATGTCGATGGCGGTGTCGATTACCGGCTGCGAACCCTGGAACAGGCAGAGATCTATCACTTCCCGCTGGATGAGCAGGCCAGGAGCAACCTGGATCGTTATTTCAGCCAGTTGACCGGGACTGGGGCGGTGACTGCCGCCGAACTGGAAGTCAACCATCGCCAACTGAGTGCACTGGGCGTGGGGGAAGGGGTGCTTTATATGGAGTTTGAACAGCTGTGCTGTACTCCACGCTCCCAGGGCGACTACATCGAACTGGCCCGTGAGTTCCACACAGTCCTGCTGGCCAATGTGCAACCCATGGGCAGCAGCACGGATGACGCGGCCCGCCGCTTCATCGCCATGGTGGACGAGTTTTATGAGCGGCATGTCAAGCTCATCATATCGGCGGCGGTCCCCATGACCGGGCTCTATGGCGAAGGCCTGCTGAATTTCGAATTCAAGCGTTGCCTTTCAAGGCTTCAGGAGATGCAATCGCACGAATACCTTGCCAGAGTGCACCTTCCTTAGTCACAATACCGCGCCTGCCAGTCGGATGGGCATCTGCGGCAGGTAGGGCCGGGCGACATTTGCTAGCTTCATGGCAGTGAAATTAGCAGGTGATATTTAAGGCAACTTCACTTATAATCGCCCGGCCCACGTTACAGCTGTCGATAAGACAGCAACACTTTAAGCTTTACTTGTATTCGAAGGGGTACAGGTAGGCCATCGTTTGTTGTTTGTGGGAGAGCCCCCATAAGCAATTGGGTCTGTAACAGGTAATTGGGTTTAACTTAATGAAAACTTTCGTTGCCAAGCCAGAAACCGTAAAACGTGACTGGTACATTGTGGACGCAGAAGGTAAAACTCTGGGTCGTATCGCAACCGAGATCGCTGCTCGTCTGCGTGGTAAGCACAAAGCCGAGTACACTCCGCACGTTGACACCGGTGACTACATCATCGTTGTAAACGCTGAGAAGGTACACGTAACCGGTAAGAAATTTACCGACAAAATGTACCACGCTCACTCCGGTTTCCCGGGTGGTATCAAGTCCATCAGCTTCGACAAGCTGATTCAGCGTAAGCCGGAAATGGTAATCGAAGCTGCCGTCAAGGGCATGCTGCCGAAGGGCCCGCTGGGCCGTGCCATGTTCCGTAAGCTGAAAGTTTACGCAGGCGCAGAGCACGCTCATGCTGCTCAGCAACCTCAAGTACTGGATATCTAACGGGAACTGGCAACATGGCAGAAAATCAATACTACGGTACCGGCCGTCGCAAAAGCTCCACTGCTCGCGTATTCATCAAAGCGGGTAGCGGTAAAATCGTAATCAACCAGCGCTCCCTGGAGCAATACTTCGGCCGTCCGACTGCCCGCATGGTAGTTCGTCAGCCGCTGGAACTGGTCGAGATGACCGAGAAACTGGATCTGTACATCACCGTTAACGGTGGTGGCATCTCCGGTCAAGCTGGTGCGATCCGCCACGGTATCACTCGTGCTCTGATGCAGTACGACGAGACCCTGCGTTCCGAACTGCGTAAAGCTGGCTTTGTTACTCGTGATGCCCGTAAGGTTGAGCGTAAGAAAGTCGGTCTGCACAAAGCGCGTAAGCGTCCGCAGTACTCCAAGCGTTAATTCGCTTTTGGTACGCACTCTCAGGAGTGTCAAAAAAGCCTGGCAATTTGCCAGGCTTTTTTTATTGGTAATGTTACATGTGACAATGCTAAGCATACGTCACAAAAGACAAAAAATTGTGTATTTATTGTTTTTGCCCATCGACTCCCTTTCTTGTCAAATTGTTATCTTTTCTTTAAAATTTCCATGGTCTTTCTGTGTCAATTGCCACTCCGCTTCCATCGCAGTTGTCAGAGGGAGAGGAGAAGTAAACAGGGACACTATAAGAATGAGCGGAGTCCACATGGGAGAGTTTTTGGATGAGCAATGCGCCAGTTGATACCGGTCGCCGCAGATTTCTTACCTGGTCAACGGTTGCCGTTGGCGGTGTAGGAGCTGCTTTTACCGCAGTGCCGTTTATTAAGTCATGGAATCCGAGTGCCAAAGCCAAGGCGGCAGGGGCCCCGGTTGAAGTGGATATCAGCAAGCTGGAGCCGGGTCAGCTGATCCGCGTCGAGTGGCGTGGCAAACCGGTCTGGGTGGTGAAGCGCACCAAGCAGACGCTGGATGCTCTGGCTGCACACGATGACAAGCTGCGGGATCCTGAGTCAGACGAGCCACAGCAACCGGACTATGCCCACAATGGCTACAGATCCATCAAACCGGAAATCTTCGTGGCCGTTGGCATCTGCACTCATCTGGGATGCTCCCCCTCCTATCTGCCCGACAGCTTCGGCGAGCAGGTTCAAGGGGTAACTTCCGGCTTCTTCTGCCCCTGCCATGGCTCCAAATTCGACATGGCCGGTCGAGTGTTCCAGGGCGTCCCCGCACCGCTGAACCTGGTCATTCCGCCATACCAATTTCTTAGCGACACCACCATTCTGGTCGGTGCCGATGGCAAGGAGGCCTGACCATGTTTGCCAAACTCATGGACTGGATCGATGATCGTTTCCCGCTCACGGCCATGTACAACGACCATATGGCCAAGTATCCGGCGCCCAAGAACCTGAACTTCTGGTACTTCTTCGGCTCGCTTGCCATGTTGGTGCTGGTCAACCAGATCATCACCGGCATCTGGCTGACCATGAACTACAACCCTTCGGCGGAAGGTGCCTTCGCTTCCGTGGAATACATCATGCGGGATGTGGATTACGGCTGGCTGCTTCGCTACATGCACTCCACCGGGGCATCCGCCTTCTTCATCGTGGTCTACCTGCACATGTTCCGCGGCATGATCTACGGCTCTTACCAGAAGCCACGGGAACTGCTGTGGATCTTCGGCATGCTGATCTTCCTGGTGCTGATGGCCGAGGCCTTCATGGGTTACCTGCTGCCCTGGGGGCAGATGTCGTTCTGGGGGGCCCAGGTCATCATCTCGCTGTTCGGTGCCATCCCCGTTATCGGTGACGATCTGACCCTGTGGATCCGGGGGGACTATGTCATCTCGGGTGCGACCCTGAACCGCTTCTTTGCGCTGCACGTCATCGCTCTGCCGCTGGTACTGGTGATGCTGGTGGCCATGCATATCCTGGCGCTGCACGAGGTGGGCTCCAACAACCCCGATGGCATCGACATCAAGAAGCACAAGGACGAGAACGGCTGGCCACTGGATGCGGTCGCGTTCCACCCCTATTTCACCGTGAAGGACATGATCGGAGTAGCCGGTTTCCTGTTCTTCTTCTGTGCCATCATCTTCTTCAAGCCAGACATGTGGGGCTATTTCCTCGAGAAACCGAACTTTGAGGTGGCCAATGGCCTGAAGACGCCGGCGCATATCGCTCCGGTCTGGTACTTCACCCCCTTCTACGCCATCCTGCGTGCGGTGCCTGACAAGCTGCTGGGGGTCATCATGATGGGCCTCTCCATCGTGGTGCTGTTCCTGTTGCCCTGGCTGGATCGCTGCAAGGTGCGCTCGGTGCGTTACCGCAGCACCCTGCACAAGCTGAACATCGCCCAGTTCGTGGTCTGCTTCATTATCCTGGGGGTGCTGGGCGTGCTGCCATCAACCCCGACCCTGACGCTGATTGCACAACTCTGTACTCTGGGTTATTTCGGATTCTTCGTCCTGTTGTTCTTCTACAGCAAGAATGAGAACACCAAGCCGCTGCCGGAGAGGGTGACATTCAAATGAAAAGAATAATTTTTGCAGTGCTGGCCCTGCTGCCTGGTCTGGTGTTGGCCTCTGGTGGTGGCTTCCCCCTCGACAAGGCGGAGTACGATCTGAGTGATAAGGCATCCCTGCAACGGGGGGCCGCCACCTTCATGAACTACTGTGCCGGCTGTCACTCCACCCAGTACCAGCGTTATAACCGGGTGGCGGCCGATATCGGCATTCCGGACGATCTGATGAAGGAGAACCTGGTCTTCACCGGCGCCAAGATCGGCGATCTGATGAAGAGCGCCATGTCCGAGAAGGATGCTGCTCGCTGGTTCGGCGCGCCGCCCCCCGACCTGACCCTGGTTGCCCGGGTGCGTGGTGCAGACTGGATCTACACCTATCTGCGATCCTTCTACGTGGACGAGACCCGTCCATTCGGGGTGAACAACGCCGTCTTCCCGTCCGTGGGTATGCCCCATGTGCTGGAGCCGTTGCAGGGGACGCCCCGCGCCGAGTTCAAGACGCACACCCTGGATGGCGTGGAGATGCAGCAAGTCGTCAGCATCAAATCTGACGGCAACGGTGAAATGAACAACGAAGAATATGATCAGACGGTACTGGATCTGGTAAACTTCTTGGTCTACTCGGCTGAGCCGGTGCAGCAGGAGCGCGAACGTATGGGCTTCTGGGTACTCGGATTCATCGCTATCTTCTTCATCTTCACTGTGCTGTTGAAGAAGGAATTCTGGCGCGACGTTCACTAAGCGACCAGATCGGAGTAATATGACGCACGGCAATGAAGACAGACATGCTTCATTGCCGTTTCTGCTTTTTAATGACGGGAGGGTTCAATGGCTGTAGCTGCCAATAAGCGTTCGGTAATGACGCTGTTTTCCGGTGCCAACGATATGTTCAGCCATCAGGTGCGTATTGTCCTGGCGGAGAAGGGTGTTAGCGTGGATATCTGCCAGGTTGATCCTGCCAACCTGCCGGATGAGCTGGCCGAGCTGAACCCGTACAACACTGTACCGACTCTGGTGGATCGCGAGCTGGCGTTGTACACCTCGCGCATCATCATGGAGTATCTGGACGAGCGTTTCCCGCATCCGCCCCTGATGCCGGTTTATCCGGTCGCGCGCGGCAACAGCCGTTTGATGATGCACCGCATCGAGCTGGACTGGTACTCTCTGGCCGACAAGATCATGGCGGGCACCGATACCGAAGCCGCCCGTGCCGAGTTGCGCGACAACCTGCTGGCCATCGCCCCCATCTTCGGCGAGATGCCCTACTTCATGAGCGAAGAGTTCGGTCTGGTCGACTGCTACATGGCGCCGTTGCTGTGGCGTCTGCCGAGCCTGGGCATCGATTTCACCGGCCGTGGCGCCAAAGAGCTGAAGGCTTACATGGTACGCCTGTTCGAGCGTGAATCCTTCCAGGCTTCCCTGACCGAGGCCGAGCGCGAGATCCGTGCCGGCGTATGAGCATGGAACCGACAATGACACCCAGTCGCCCGTATCTGCTGCGGGCGTTTTTTGACTGGTTGCTGGATAACGATCTGACTCCCCATCTTGTGGTCAATGCCAACATTCCCCATGTGATGGTACCGATGCAGTTCGTGCAGGATGGCCAGATTGTTCTGAACATCGCCCCCCGGGCCGTGGGCCAGTTCCACATGGACAATGACGCTGTCAGCTTCAGCGCCCGTTTCGGTGGCGTATCGCAGCAGGTCTATATCCCCATGGCGGCCGTACTGGCCATCCATGCCAGGGAGAATGGAGTGGGGACCCTGTTCCCGCCGGAGCCCGGGTATGACCTCTGGCTGGAACAGGCACAGTCACCCACGTCGGTTGACCCCGAGCCGGAACCACCGCGCCCGAGCGGTCGCCCGACCCTGAAAGTCATCAAATAAAAAACGCAGCCTGAAGGCTGCGTTTTTTCATCCTGCCAGATGGTCAATTTTGGGCAAACTCGAAGGCCTTGATCACCTGCTTAACGCCGCTGACGTGGCGGGCGATTTCCACGGCCTGATCCCCTTCCTGGCGGGTGACCAACCCAATGAGGAACACCTCGCCATTCTCGGTGACAACCTTCACCTTGGCGCTGTCGAAGTTCTTGGTGCCCAGCATGTCGGCCCGCACCTTGGAGGTGATCCAGGTGTCATTGCTGCGCACGCCGATGCTGACTGGTTTGCCAAGGCGCAGCTCGTTGTAGACATGGCGAACTCCTTCAATCCGGCTCACGATTCTGCCCGCTTCCTGTTTGTAAGCGTCAGAGGGTGTCTGACCCACCAGCAGCACACGGCCGTTGTTGCTGTAGACACTGATCTTGCTGGCGGCGCTCAGGGGCTTGTTGTCGGCCAACAGGTTGGCGGCTTTCAGCTCTATGGTCTGATCGTCCCACTGGGCACCCAGGGTGCGGCGATCGCCGCTCGCCTTGGCGGTGCCAGCCGCGCCGCCGACCACCACGGCAGCACAGCCTTGCAGCAGCAGGACGCCGGTCAGCAGGGCAAGAGCGAGAATAGGCTTCTTCATGGTTTCAGTCTTCCTGTTGCGGGAAAAGTGTCTGGTCGATGAGATCACAGAGACAGTGCAGGGTCAACAGGTTCACTTCCAGAATACGAGGACGGCGAGCGGAAGGAACGCGGATCTCCACGTCATTGGGGCCCAGCAGACCGGCGATCTCTCCCCCGTCTCCGCCACCGAGAACAATGATGGTCATGTCGCGGGAGAGGGCGGCCTCCGCAGCCTTGATGAGGCTGCGGCTATTGCCTGTCGTGGTGATGACCACCAGGATGTCGCCTGGCTGTCCCAGAGCACGTATCTGTTTGGCATAGACCTCTTCGAAACCGTGATCCGTGGCGATGGCGCTGATGGTCGCCATGTCGGGCGTCAGGGCGAGACCGGGCAGGGAGGGGCGAGGCGTTTCATAGCAGTTCACCAGTTCGGAAATGAACAGCTGTGCCAATGCCGAGGAAGGACCATTGCCACATGCCATCACCTTGTGGCCATTGAGCAGGCAGATGGTCAGCATCTGGGCTGCCGTATGGATGGCATCCGGCAGTGCTTCGGCGGCAGCTATCTTGGTCTGGATGCTTTCGGTGTAATTCTCTTTGATGGGATCAGTCATGGGGTCCTCTTAAAACGCGTTCTGGATCCAGTCCGGCTGGTCGCCCTCGAACGCGATCACATCGAATCGACAGGCCTGGTTGGCCTCATTGATGGCATGTTGCTTGAAATAGTGGCGCGCGGCCAGCACGATCTTGTGCTGCTTGCGCCGGGTGACCGAGCTGGCTGCACCGCCATGGGTGGCGTGGGCACGATATCTCACTTCAACGAACACCAGGGTCTCCCCCTGGCGCATGATGAGATCGATCTCGCCGCCACGGCAGCGGTAGTTGCGGGTCACGGGTTGCAGGCCGCGGGCCTGCAACCAGCGTTCCGCTATTTGCTCAAAGTGTTGTCCCTTGCTCGTCGCTGCCGACGGCAACAGGTTCAACCACTGCTGGTGAAGTTGTGTCAGTAGCCTCTTCATGAGTCGCATCCTCCAGCTGGGGGGCGGCGCTGTCGCTGACCAGCTTGCCATTCTGGTAGGTGGCCCAGTCCAGCATGCGCACTATGTTGCCCTGGGGATCCACGCTCAGCTGGCCGCTCATGCCGGGTTGCTGCATGGCATTGACCTTGCGCATTTGCGGCAGGTTACCTGCCAGGCTGACGGCATCGTAGCCGAGGGCGAACAGGCGCAGCAGGTCGCCCTGGGTCTGGGGCCAGAGCAGGGCTATCTGTTCACGCTGCGCCTCGAAGCCACCCAGCAGCAGCGGCATGTCGGAGATATGCATGCCGTTGAGCTCGGAGGCTACCTCGGTCGTCCCGCCGTCGTATCCCCGAGAGCTGCTGTAGATGGGCAGGCTGCCCATGGGATTGACCGAGATGTCCACATAGGGCTTGATCATCCGGGTTTCCAGGCTGTTGGCCACCACATAGACGGCGTCGATGCTGCGCGGCGCGGCATCGGACAGCTGGACAATCTCCCCGGCTCGTGCGGTGGAACGGCCGCTCAGAGCGTTCTTGACCATGCCCTGCACTTCGTTGCGTGCCCCGAAGGTGGCAACCACGGGCTTCTCCTGGCTGACGCCGGCCCAGGCCTGTTCAAACGCCTTGATACTGCTGTAGCCAATCCGGCCTTGTGCCGCGATCAGCAGCGGCTTGCGGTAGCCCTGACCATAGAGGTACTGGGCCGCCTGGCTCGCATCGGCAGCGGCGGAGAGCGAGAAATAGAAGGTATTGTCGTTGACGATCGGCTTGTCCAGCTCGTTGAGCGCCAGCACCGGCACGGTCGGACTCGACTTGAGCAGCTCCTCCACCTGATCCTTGAGCAGGGGGCCGATGATCATGTTGGCCCCTTCCTGAATCGCCTGCTTGTAGAGATCCCCCATCGCCTTGCCCTGGGTATCGTAGAAGTTCAGGGTGAACTGGCTCTGATTTTCCTTGTAGGACATCAGCATGCCGTTGCGGATGGCGGCGCCCTGGGCTTCCAAGTTGCCGGAGAGCGGCAGGAAGACGGCGATCTGCTGCAGCGAACCGTTGTCCGTAGTAGCGAGATCCCCAAGGCCGGCCGGCATGTCGCTCTGGGCAGGGTGGTTAGGGAAGCTCTGCTTCCAGCCGGCAAGCTGGCGGGCCAGCTGGCTCGGCTGTGCCCCGAATTCGTTCACCAGTGCCGCAAGACGCAGCCAGCCGGTGGTCACATCGGGAGCTGGCTCCTCTTCGAGCGCCTGCAGGGTGGAGGGGGTCATGCTTTTCAGCAGTGACCAGATCTGCTGGTGATTGGTGGCCAGCTCATTCTTGGCCAGATAAGGTTCCAGCAGGATCAGCGACTTGGCCGCACCAAACTTGTTGTTGATGTCGAGCTGCAGCACCACGCGCTGGCGGTACCAGTCCTTCTGGGTATCGGCATCCAGCACCACATCCGGCTTGCCTTCCAGCAGGATCAGCGCCTGGTTGGCGTTGCCCTGGGCTAGCAGCAGGTGTGCCTGCAGCAGTTGCAACTGCGCCTGCTGCACCGGGCTCTTCGCCTGCTTCTGCAACTGCTGATACAGGGCGGCAGCCGGTTTGGCCTGGCCGAGCGCCAGATAGCTGCGCGCTGCCATCATCTGCCACACGAAGGCCTCTGCCGGTTTGGCGGGATCCACCTGCTCCAGATACCACTGGGCATTCTTGGTCAGATCCGAGAAGGCTGACGGCATGCCGGGTTGTCCGGAAGATTGATTGGGCTCCGACGCACAGGCGGCGAGCAGGACTGCCGCGAGTAGGATGCCGAAGAGTCGTGATACACTTAGCTGCTTTATAACCCGGTTCAAGTTCATTCCCCGACCAGTGTTGAAATTCTCCATAGTGTAAACGGGCCAATATGGCGACACAATTGTCGGGACACTCGGAGCTCCCATGAGTGACATCCCAACCCTGTATATAGTCCCCACTCCGATCGGCAATCTGGCCGACATCACCCAGCGAGCACTGGACGTGCTGCGCAGCGTCGATCTGGTGGCCGCCGAGGATACCCGGCATACCGGGATCCTGCTCAGCCACTACCAGATCTCGGTATCGACCTTTGCCCTGCACGATCACAACGAGCAGCAAAAGGCGGATGTGCTGATCGCCCGCATCAAGGAGGGCAAGAGCGTGGCCCTGGTCTCCGATGCGGGGACGCCGCTCATCAGCGACCCCGGTTATCACCTGGTCACCCGTTGTCGCGAAGCCGGGGTCAAGGTGGTGCCGCTGCCCGGTCCCTGCGCCGCCATCACGGCGCTGTCCGCCGCCGGGCTGCCCACCGACCGCTTCGCCTTCGAGGGTTTCCTGCCGGCCAAGGCCAAGGGGCGGGATGATCGCCTGCAAGCCGTCATCGAAGACACCCGCTCTCTGGTGTTCTACGAATCGCCGCGCCGGGTGCAGGAGACGGTGGAAGCGATCGCTCGCATCCTTGGTGAGCGCCAGGTGGTGGTGTGCCGCGAGCTGACCAAGACCTTCGAGTCCATCCACGGTCTGCCCGCCTCCGAGATGCTGGCCTGGCTCGGAGAGGACGATAACCGTTGCCGCGGGGAGATCGTGCTGGTGGTCGCCGGTGCCAGCAAGGTGGATGACGAGTTGCCTGCGGAGGCGATCCGCACCCTGGGCCTGCTGGTCAGCGAGCTGCCCCTCAAGAAGGCTGCAGCCCTCACCGCCGAGATCCACGGGGTGAAGAAGAACGCCCTCTACAAATACGGTCTCGAGCACTATTAATTGCCGTAAACCGGAATTGACGGTTTACCCCGTCCGTCTCGCGAGGCTATAATCCGCGCCTCGGAGTTGGCTGGGCAATCGCTGCTTCGTCGTTGTGTCCCTCGGGACAGACGGGCGGAGGGGAGGAAAGTCCGGGCTTCACAGGGCAGGGTGCCAGGTAACGCCTGGGGGGCGCGAGCCTACGACCAGTGCAACAGAGAGCAGACCGCCGATGGCCCGCAAGGGATCAGGTAAGGGTGAAAGGGTGCGGTAAGAGCGCACCGCGCGACTGGCAACAGTTCGTGGCACGGTAAACTCCACCCGAAGCAAGACCAAATAGGCCCCTATTGGCGCGGCCCGCGTTGGGGGCGGGTAGGTTGCTTGAGCCAGCGAGCGATTGCTGGCCTAGAGGAATGATTGCTACCCGGGGCAACCCGGTACAGAACCCGGCTTACAGGCCGACTCCGACCTCTTTCTGGTAAGTAATTACCTCGAAATCCCGGCACCTTTTGGTGCCGGGATTTTTATTTTCGGCTGGTCACGCGGTCGCGTGGCGCCTTTTGGGGTTTTGTAATAAAGTTCTCGCCCCTTTCGGTCGCTCTGTGTCGTCTGGGCTATCGGTATCGATCATGGAGCCGGCATGTCTCCATGCAGCAGGACGAGATGAAAATGGCAAAGGTGGATTTGTAATGTCATCAAGCGGCGTAATGCACACCCCTTCCCGGTTGATCTGTGCCGAGCGGGGCAGAGCCCTGCCTCAATATGACTTGCTGGGGGTCGAGAGGGCCAACCAGGCCCGTCTCAGGCAACTCAACACCCAACTGAGCGTCTTTTCCCAGCAGGCGTCGGGCTGCATGGCCCAGTTGTTCAATGCGGCGGATTGCGATCTGGGTTACCAGGACTTTTCTTCTGCGTTGCCGCAAGAGGAGGATGATCATCAGGTCTGGGTCGAAGCCCGTACTCCTCTGGATGCCCAGCGTGTCGCCTTTTTCTCCATCTCTCCTGCGGTCATCTATCGGCTTGCCGTGCTGTTTTTCGGCGGCACTCTGCAACACAAGGGGGCCACGGCACCCCATGGTAGGGGATTGACCGACACCGAACAGCGACTGCTGTTGCGGCTGTGCCAGTACCAGGTGGAAATCTGGTCGACCTGTCAAGGTCAGGGAGACCTCTCCTGGCAGCTGAATCTGATCTCCCGGGAGGCCCTGCCCGCAGGCCCGCTCTGGAAGGCGCAGGCCAGTATGCTGGCCGGTGGCAGCCAGCACGATTGGCAGTTCTGGCTGGCGCCCCCCGAAGAGGCGCCCGGTATCGCTGAAGGTCAGCGTGTGCAGGTGGCGCAACTGGAAGAGGCGCTGATCCAGGTGCCGGTGCGGCTGCGGGTAGTCATGGGGCAGATGTCCATGACGCTGGCGGATCTCGAATGCCTCAAGGTGGGAGACGTGCTCTCGCTGGATTTACCCGAGGTGGTGCCGGCCCTGATCGGCCAGCGCCCCTGTTTCAATGGACGCATTGCCGAACATAAAGGCAGCCTGGTGTACCAGGTCGCAACAGTGGTAGAGGAGTAGTCGAATCGTGAACGAGCACAACATGAATGACCCGCTGGATCTGGATGGCCTGGATCAGCTGTTTGGGGACGACATCAGCATGCCGAGTGCGGCCGACTACATGGCGCCGACCAGCAGTACCAAGCAGCGGGATCTCTCCTTCTTTCACCACATTCCGGTCAAGGTGACGCTGGAAGTGGCCAGCACCGAGGTGGCGCTGGGCGAGCTGATGAAGGTGGAAGAGGGGGCCGTCATCGAGCTGGACAAGCTGGCGGGCGAGCCGCTGGATGTCCGCGTCAACGGGCGCCTGCTGGCCAGGGGCGAGGTGGTGGTGGTCAACGGCAAATACGGGCTGCGGCTGGTGGACGTCGTGGACACCAAATTGCTGGGCGGCATGAACGACTGATGCGTTATCTGCTGGTTGCCCTGCTCCTGCTGGCGTTGCCGAGCTGGGGCGCGGACATGACGCTGTTCTCGGTATCGCCGAGCGAAGCAGGGGGAGAGGACTACAGCGTCAAGCTGCAGATCCTCTTCTTCATGACCCTGCTGGGTCTGCTGCCGACCCTGCTGCTGATGATGACCAGTTTTACCCGGATCATCATAGTGCTGGCCATCCTGCGTCAGGCCCTGGGATTGCAGCAGAGCCCACCCAACCGGGTGCTGATCGGCATCAGCCTGATCCTGACCCTGGTGATCATGAGGCCGGTCTGGACCGAGATGTACCAGAACGCCTTCGTGCCATACGACCAGAACGAGATCACCCTGACGGAGGGGCTGGCCCGCGCCGAAAAACCGCTGCGCCAATTCATGCTGGCCCAGACCCGGGAGCCGGATCTCGAGCAGATGCTGCGCATCTCCGGAGAGCCGACCACCCTCGCCAAGAGCGAGGTGCCGTTCGGCGTGCTGTTGCCGGCCTTCGTGCTGAGCGAGCTGAACACCGCCTTCCAGATAGGTTTCATGCTGTTCATCCCCTTTCTGGTCATCGATCTGGTGGTCGCCAGCGTGTTGATGGCCATGGGGATGATGATGCTCTCCCCTCTCATCATCTCGCTGCCATTCAAGTTGATGGTCTTCGTGTTGGTGGATGGCTGGTCCATGACGGTCGGTACCCTGGCGGCCAGTTTCGGCGGGGGAGGCTGACGTGACCCCCGAGCAGAGTGTGGCCCTGGTGGGCGGGGCCGTGAACCTGGTGGTCATCATGGTCTCGGTGCTGATCGTGCCCGGTCTCATCGTCGGGCTGGTGGTCAGCATCTTCCAGGCGGCGACCCAGATCCAGGAACAGACACTGAGCTTCCTGCCCCGTTTCATCGTGACCCTGCTGACCCTCATCTTCACGGGAAACTGGCTGCTGTCGCAGATCACCACCCTGTTCGCCGACCTGTTCCAGAAGATCCCCGGGCTTATCGGATGAACTCCCTGCTGTCGTTCAGTGCGGCCGAGCTGACCGCCTGGCTGGGACAGTGGTGGTGGCCCTTCATTCGCATCGCGGCCGCCTTCTGGGTGATGCCGGTATTCGGTGACGGCCGGGTGCCTGCACAGGTTCGCATCCTGCTGGCCTTCGTCATCAGTCTGCTGATCGCCCCCATGATGAAAGGCATGCCGGCGCTGGATCCCCTCAGTGCCGGCATGATGGTGCTGACCCTGGAGCAGTTGCTGTTCGGTCTGCTGTTCGGGCTCTGCATACAGATGCTGTTCATGGTGATGACCATGGCGGGGCAGATCCTCTCCATGCAGATGGGGTTGGGGATGGCGGTGATGAACGATCCTTCCAACGGAGACACGGCGCCCATCGTCAGCCAGATCATGCTGGTCTTCTGCTCCCTGTTGTTCCTCGGTCTGAACGGCCATCTGGTGACTTTGGATGTCCTGGTGCAGAGCCTGCGCACCTGGCCGCCGGGAACCTCGCTCTACGTCCTCGATCTGAAGGGGGTCATCGGCCTGTTTGGCTGGAGCATCGGAGCTGCCCTCATCCTGACCCTGCCTGCCGTGGTGGCCATGCTGATGGTAAACCTCACCTTTGGGGTGCTCAATCGCACGGCCCCTTCCCTGAACATCTTCTCTCTGGGCTTCCCCATGACGTTGCTGCTGGGGCTGCTCACCATGGCCATCTCCATCAGCGGCGTCCCGGCCCGCTATCTGGATCTGGTCGGTTACGTGCTGACCCAGCTCAGGGCATTGACGCCGACATGAGCCAGAACAGCGCCCAGGACAAAACCGAAGAGGCCTCCTCCCAGAAACGGCGCAAGGCGCGGGAAGAGGGCCAGATTGCACGCTCCAGGGAGTTGAGCTCGGCCGGCCTGCTGCTCGTCGGCGGTCTGGTCATGCAGTGGATGGTGCCGAGTTTCGGGCTCTTCTTTGCCGAGCTGATGAAGCAGCCCCAGCGTTTCAACTGGCAGGGGGCACGGGATCCCCAGATGATGATCCAGTGGACCGCGGACGCCCTGATCGGGATGCTGTGGGTGCTGCTGCCTCTGTTTGGCGTGCTGGCCCTGCTGCTGGTGCTGCTCAGTAGCGTGCCTGGCGGCATGGTGCTGGTCTGGAAGAAGCTGATGCCAAGCGGGGAGAAGCTCAACCCGCTCAAGGGGCTCAAGCGGATGTTCTCCACCCACAGCCTGATGGAACTCCTGAAATCCCTGCTCAAGGTGCTGCTGATCGGCGGCACCCTGGCCATGATGCTCCAGCACCAGTGGCCCACCCTGATGATGATGAATCGCATGCCGCCCCAGGCGGCCATGGAACAGGCGCTGCGGATCCTCTCCCAGGCATTCATCTTGCTAGGCAGTGTGCAGATGCTCATCGCGGTGCTGGATGTGCCCTACCAGCGCTGGTCCTTGAACAAGCAGTTGAAGATGACCAAGCAGGAGGTCAAGGACGAGCACAAGAACAGCGAGGGGCGTCCGGAGATCAAGGCGAGGATCCGCCAGGTGCAGGGGATGCTGGCCAGGGCCCGCATCGAACAGCGGGTGCCCCAGGCCGATGTCATCATAGTGAACCCGACCCATTATGCGGTGGCCATCAAGTACGATCCCGAGCGGGCCAACGCCCCCTATGTGATTGCCAAAGGGGTGGACGGCATGGCGGAGCGGATCCGCGAGGTGGCCAAAGCCCATGACAAGCGGGTGATGAGCCTGCCCGAGCTGACCCGGGCCATCTACTACTCCACCCGGGTGGATCAGGAAGTGCCGGCGGGTCTGTACACCGCGGTCGCCTATGTATTGAACCATGTATTGCAGCTACGGGCCTATGAGGCTGGCAAGGGCAGGAAACCCAATCCCCTTGCCCCTCTGCACGTGCCGCCCGAATTACGTCAACCTGAGAGGTAAGTTGTGAACTGGCGTGTCTTTACCCAATCCTATACAGCCATCCCCATGATGCTGCTGGCCATCCTGGCGATGATGATACTGCCTCTGCCGGGTTGGCTGCTGGATGCCCTGTTCACCTTCAACATCGTGCTGGCGGTGCTGGTGCTGCTGGTCTCCGTCTCGGCCCGCCGGCCCCTCGACTTCTCCGTCTTCCCGACCGTGCTGCTGGTGGCGACCCTGATGCGGCTCTCCCTCAACGTCGCCTCCACCCGGGTGGTGCTGCTGCACGGCCATGAGGGCAACGAAGCGGCCGGCAAGGTGATCCAGGCCTTCGGCGAAGTGGTCATCGGTGGCAACTACGTGGTGGGTCTGGTGGTCTTCGTCATTCTGATGATCATCAACTTCGTGGTGATCACCAAGGGGGGCGAGCGGATCTCGGAAGTGTCCGCCCGCTTCACCCTGGACGCCATGCCGGGCAAGCAGATGGCCATCGACGCCGACCTCAATGCAGGGACTCTGGATCAGCACCAGGCCCGGGCAAGGCGGGAGGAGATCGCCAGGGAAGCGGACTTCTACGGGGCCATGGATGGGGCCTCCAAGTTCGTACGTGGTGACGCCATCGCCGGTCTGCTGGTGCTCATCATCAACCTGGTGGGCGGTCTCGCCATAGGTATCTTCCAGCACTCGCTGCCGGTTTCCGATGCCTTCCGCATCTATGCCCTGCTCACCATAGGTGACGGTCTGGTCGCCCAGATCCCCTCCCTGCTGATGTCCACGGCGGCAGCCATCATCGTCACCCGCGTGAGTGACGAAGGGGAGATGTCGGATCAGGTTGGCCAGCAGATCCTGGCCTCTCCTCGGGTGATCTACACGGCGGCGACCGTCATGCTGATCCTGGGGCTGGTTCCCGGCATGCCCATGCTGGCCTTCCTCAGCTTTGCGGCCGTGCTGGCCTGGACCGGCTGGAGCGTCAGCAAGCGCCGGGTGCAGGATCCCGCGCTGGATGCGGCCGAGGCGCTGACGCGCCAGATGGTGCAGCCGGAGCCCCAGGGTCTGGAGTGGCAGGACCTGCCCCCGGTGGATGCGGTCGCCATCGAACTGGGTTATCGCCTGGTACCGCTGGCGGAGGCGGACAAGGGGGCCGAGCTGCTGGCCCGGGTGCGCGGTATTCGCAAGACACTCTCCGAGCAGTACGGCTTCCTGCTGCCCGAGATCCGGGTGAGGGACAACCTGCAATTGCAGCCGGACCAGTACCGCATCAAGCTCTCCGGCATCCCTTTGGCCTCGGGCAATGTGGATTGCCAGCGGTTGATGGCCATCAGCAGCGGTGAGACCTATGGCGCCCTGGATGGCGAGCTGACACAGGATCCTGCCTATGGCATGAGTGCGGTCTGGATTTCACCGGACAACAAGGCCAAGGCCCTCAATCTGGGCTACTCGGTGGTGGATTCCGCCACCGTCATCGCGACTCACGCCAGCAAGCTGCTCAGGGAGCAGCTCGACGGCCTGTTTGGTCATGACGAGGTGGGCAAGCTGGGTCAGCATCTGGCGACTCAGTCCCCCCGTCTTGCGGAAGAGCTCAATCTGGCCCTGACCCAGATGCAGCAGCTGCGGGTCTTCCGCCAGTTGCTCAAGGAGCAGATCAGCCTCACCGACATCCGCACCATCGCCACCACCTTGCTGGATGCGAGCGAGCTGACCAAGGATCCCGTCCTGTTGGCGTCCGATGTGCGCTGCGCACTGAAGCGCCAGATCGTCAGACAGGCGATAGGGTCCCGCGACGTGCTGGCAGCCTTCACCCTGGATGACCGGCTGGAGCAGACCCTGCTGACGGCCATGAGCCAGTCACAGCAGCAGGGCAAGATCCAGTTGGACAGCTTCCCGGTGGATCCCCAGTTGCTGGCGCAGTTGCAGCAGAACATGCCGCTGGTGAAGGAGCAACTGCAGCAACAGGGATATGCGCCCGTGTTGGTGGTGATGCCCCAGCTCAGACCGCTGATAGCCCGTTATGCCCGTTCCTTCTCGAAAGGCCTCAAGGTGCTCTCCTATAACGAGATACCGGAAGATTTGCGAGTCGAAGTCATCGGGACTCTGGGCTGAAGTGGAATTGCCTTGGCGTCACAGGGACAGGAAGCGCCTATTCCGCATATCTGCTTGAATTGTCATATAAAGCCGCTATCATGTGACGACTTTTGACGCGATACATACTGACAGCAAAGAAAAAATAGAAATAGTCGGATGTATCACATGGCTTCAGGGACAACGTAGCCATGCCATCCAAATACGGGTCGTCGCATGATAAAGGCAAACTGAACTGAAAAGTCAGGACGCAAAGCCTCCGGTCTAACAGCATTGATGCTAATGATAGCGGGGTTACCAAGGCCATGATTTCCCGCCTTGTTTTTATACTGATATAGACCATTCACTCAATAACGGGTGCGGTCTCTATTTGTGTGTCTTTATTTTTCACGCATCAGTTCTGTTGATTGATTCATGTGCAATCACAGGTTCGGGATATATGTTTTCTGATTTATCTAGCAAGGAAAATTCAATACCGACCGGTATTGAAACGCATGCTCATTTATTATTAGTTTCCGCTTCGTTATCAAATGGAAACGATGTTGATCGTATATTGCTCAGTGCCGGTTATCGTGTTTCCTGTGTCGATTCCGTGTCGCTGGCCAAGCAATTTCTCTCGAACCATGCGGTCGATCTCATTCTGCTCGACATGGCGGTCATGACCGAGGCCGGGCCCGCCATGGTGCAGACGCTGGCAGGGACCGACTGCGTCATTCTGGTCAACGAGCATCAGGCCTACCTGGCAGCGGAAGCCATGCGGGCCGGCGCCATCGACTACATCATCAAGCCCTTCAGCCAGCGCCAGATCCTCGATGTGGTGAGAGGGGCCCTGCGCCTGCGCCAGGCCATTCCCAATCTGATCGCCACGTCCCCCCAGAGCCTGCAGGTGTTGCAGCTTGCCCGGCGGGCAGCCAAGACATCGGCCACCATCCTCATCGGTGGCGAATCCGGGACAGGCAAGGAGCGACTGGCTCGTTACATCCACGAGATGTCCAGCCGGGCCGGCAAGCCTTTCGTGGCCATCAACTGTGCGGCCATCCCGGAAGCCATGCTCGAATCCATCCTGTTCGGACACAGCAAGGGGGCCTTCACCGGGGCAACCGCCAACCAGCAGGGAAAATTCGAGCTGGCCCAGGGCGGCACCCTGCTGCTCGACGAGATCTCCGAACTGCCGCTGGCGCTGCAGGCCAAGTTGCTGCGGGTGTTGCAGGAGAAAGAGGTGGAACGCCTCGGCAGTCATCAGGTGATCGCGCTGGATGTGCGGATCATCGCCGCCAGCAACCGGGACCTGAGGGAGCTGGTGCTGCAGGGCGCGTTTCGCGAGGACCTTTTCTACCGGCTCGACGTGCTTCCCATGAGCTGGCCGGCACTGCGGGAGAGGCGGGATGACATCCTGCCTCTGGCGGAATACTTCATCGAACGCTACGCCGCACAGCAGGGGTATCGCCTCGGCGAGAGTGCCCGTCAGCAACTGCTCTCCTATGACTGGCCTGGCAATGTGCGTGAGCTGGACAACGTGATTCAGCGAGCGCTAATTATGGCTCGCGGCTTGCATATTCAGGCCGTCGATCTGATGTTGCCCCATTACGCCGCCGAAGCCGACACCCCGCAACCGCAGGCGCTTGCGGCCCCCGAGGGGCTCAGCGAGACCAAGCGGCATGCTGAATTTCAATTCGTCCTTGAGACGTTGCGCCGTTTCCGTGGTCACCGGACACGCACGGCCGAAGCCCTCGGAATGACGACCCGGGCACTTAGATACAAGCTGGCTGCCATGCGCGAGCAGGGCATCGATGTCGAGCAGCAGATACAAAACTAAGGGATAACCGAGTGAAGATTGAGATCATGTCATCACAGGTGACGCTCCTGCAGCAGATGCAGGAAATGCAGCGAGTCGCCAGTCAACCCCCTTCCATCGAACCGAACGAGGCGTCAGGCGTCTCGTTCAGCGACGCCATGCGCGACGTCGTCGGCCGCGTCAACGAGCAGCAGAACATCGCCTCCCGATTGATGACCGCCGTCGATGCGGGTCAGAGCGACGATCTGGTGGGGGCCATGGTGGCCAGCCAGAAGGCCGGTCTCAGTTTTTCCGCCCTGATGCAGGTGCGCAACAAACTGATGACGGGTTTTGATGACATCATGCGCATGCCGCTCTGAGGTTGATCATGACTGAACTGGTATCCTCCGCACCGGGGGCGTCGGGCTCCCTGCTGGCCCGGGTGCAGGACGGGGTGCGCAACTGGCGTACCCTGTCTCGCGACAACAAATCCATTCTGACCATCGCGCTGCTGGCCGCCGTGGTTGCCGCCACCATAGTGGTCATCCTCTGGACCTCCAGCAAGAATTACGTGCCCCTCTACGGCAAGCAGGAGCTTTACGACACCGCCAACATCATGGAGATGCTGGAGAAGGAGCAGGTACCCTTCCGGCTGGAGAAAAGCTCCGGCCAGATCCTGGTGCCTGAAAGCCAGTTGGCCCACATCCGCATGGCGCTGGCCGCGCGGGGCGTGAGGGCGGCCATGCCGTCCGGCCTGGAGGGGCTCGACAATGTCACCGGCCTTGGCACCAGCGAGTTCATGGAAGGGGCGCGCTACCGCCATGCCCTGGAAGGGGAGCTGGCCAGAACCATCATTTCCCTGGATGCGGTGCGCAGTGCCCGGGTGCATCTGGCCA
This sequence comes from Aeromonas sp. R10-1, assembly GCF_040908465.1. Lineage (NCBI taxonomy): Bacteria > Pseudomonadati > Pseudomonadota > Gammaproteobacteria > Aeromonadales > Aeromonadaceae > Aeromonas > Aeromonas sp. R10-1. The sequence continues at coordinate 18,332 of NZ_JBFODT010000010.1, read as the reverse complement.
TTCCGAAGCGGACCCTGTTCGTGGGGCGCGACGAGGAAAAACCCAGCGCGTCCGTGATGCTGGATCTGCAACCGGGCCAGACCATGGAGGCGGGCCAGGTCGAGGCGATTGCCAACCTGGTGGCGGGCAGTATCTCCGGCATGAAGCCCGGGGCCGTCACCGTGGTGGATCAAAGCGGCCAGCTGCTGAGTGCCGAGCTCGGCGACAAGGCCGGTTTCGGCAAGCAGAGCGTCCAGCAGATGGAATATGTGCGCAAGCTGGAGCAGTACATTCGCCAGCGTGCCAGCGACATGCTCTCCCCCATGCTGGGCACGGGCAACTTCCGGGTGCAGATCGCCGCGGACGTCAATTTCAATGCGGTGGAAGAGACCCAGCAACAGCTCGATCCCAATGCCGTGGTGACCAGGGAGTCCAACAAATCGGACAAGACCATCGATGCCCTGGCTCTCGGTATCCCCGGTGCGCTCTCCAATCGACCGCCCGAAACCGCTCCCAAGTCCGATCAGGCCGCCACCGAGGGGAATGCTGCCCAGGAGCCTGCCAAGAACGATACCCGCACCGAGCGGCAGGAAGTCAGCAGGCAGTATGAAAGCAGCCGCACCATAGTGCATACCCGCTATCAGCAGGGACGACTTGAGAAAATGAACGTCTCCATCCTGCTCAATCAGCAGAGCGCCCCCAAGGAGGGGTGGAGCCCGGAACAGCTCGAGCAGATCCGCCAGATGGTGGAGCGTTCGGTGGGCTTTGACGGCTCCCGTGGCGACCAGATCAGCCTGCAGGTCTTCGATTTCACCGGTGCGGTGCCGGTGGAGCCGCCAGCGTCGAGCTGGCTGGAAACCCCTTACTGGCAAGACTCCCTGCGTTACCTGGTGGGTGGTTTGCTGGGGCTGACCCTGGTGTTCTTTGGCATCCGTCCTCTGGTGAAGCACCTGGTGCGTACCCAGCAATATCCCGACACTGATGCCGCACAGGAGCCGGACGAGGAGCAGGAGCCGACCATGGGCCTCTCCATGCGCCGGGAAGGGGATGGGGAACTGGAAGAGTCTGCGACGGGCAAGAGCCTGTCCCAGTCTCAGTCCGAGTTCCGGCTCGAGCCCCAGTTCTCCTCCCTGGATCTGGAGGCGCTGCCCGAACCGGGTTCCGAGCTGGAAGTCCAGCTCAAACACCTGCAACTGCTGGTAGACAAGGACACGGCCCGGGTGGCGGAAGTGGTCAGACAATGGGTGAGTGGCAATGAGCAACGTTAATCTGAATCAGAACGCGGTCGACATCGACATCGACAATCTGGAAAAAGCCGCGATCCTGCTGCTGAGCATGGGCACCGAGGCGGCGGCCAAGGTGATGCAGAAGTTGTCCCGCGACGAAGTGCAGCGCCTCATCTCCAAGATGGCCAGCCTCTCCGGCGTGAGTTCGATAGAAGCCAAGTGGACGCTGCAGCAGTTCTTCAACCAGTATCGCGAGCAGAGCGGCATCGGCAGTGCCTCCCGGGAATATCTGGAACAGACCCTGGATCTGGCGCTGGGCCAGCGGCTTTCCCGCAGCCTGCTCGACAGCCTCTATGGCGATGCGATGAGCCAGGACATCCAGCGCCTGCAATGGGTGCCGGCGGATGTGCTGGCCCGCTTCTTCCGCAATGAGCATCCCCAGATGCAGGCTGTCTTGCTCGCCTTCCTGCCCCCCCAGACCGCCTCTGCCGTGCTCGATGCCCTGCCGGGGTCGGTGCACGACGATCTGCTGGTGCGGGTTGCGAGCCTCAGCTCGGTCAGCGAACACGTGCTGGGTGAGCTGCGGCTCACCCTGGATCGCTGCCTCGCCTATGTGGCCGATCAGTCCGGCGCCAAGGTCAACGGGGTGCGCCAGGTGGCCGATATCCTCAATCGCTATCAGGGAAACAAGGAGCAGATGCTCACTCTGCTGCGGGAGCACGATGGTGAGCTGGCCCTCGAAATCGAGAAGAACATGTTCGACTTCATGGCCCTGCGTCGCCAGAGCGACGATACCCTGCAACGTCTGGTGCAGGAGCTGCCGGCGGATCTGCTGGCCCTGGCCCTGAAGAACACCGATGCAGGTTTCCGCAAGGTGGTGCTTGGCGCCATGCCCAAACGGATGGCACAGGCACTGGAGGCCCAGATCCAGGATCAGGGCAGCGTCTCCCTGCGCAAGGTGGAGCAGGCCCGGGAAGAGGCCATGAAGCTGGTGCGCGAGCTGGTGGAGCAGGGCGAGATCGAGTTCCAGCTGTTCGAAGAGCCCACCGTCAGTTAACAGGAGACAGGCATGAGTCAGCATGTGCGCAAACTGGCGGCAGGTGCCACCCGTCTCTACCGCTTCCCGGCGCTGGGCCAGAGCGGGGAAGAGGCCAGAAGCCAGCAGGAAGAGTTCGAATACGGCTACCAGCAGGGGCTGGAGCAGGGGCAGGCGGAAGGGTATCAGGCCGGTTACCAGCAGGGGCTGGCCAGTGGCCTGTTCGAGGGGGAGGCCAAGGGGCTGCAACAGGGACAGGTGCGTGGTCTGGCCCAGGGGCTGGCCGAGGGACGTGCCGCCTTCGATGAGGCCATGGTGCCCTTTGCAACGCTGCAGCAGCAGTGGGAATCCCTGACCCGGGCCCGGATGCTGGAACAGAAGGCCCTGGTGGCCCAGCTGGTGGCCCAGGTGGCCAAGCGCGTGATCCAGGCCGAGTTCACCCTCAATCCCCAGCAGGTGCTCCAGCAGGTGGAGCAGGCCATGGCCAGCCTGCCGAGCGAGTCGGAAGAACTGGTGATCTACCTCAACGAAGGAGACCGGCAGCGCCTGGCCGAGCAGGGGGTGACCCGCTGCGAGAAGTGGCCGTTGCAGGTGGACCCGGCACTGGCCGTGGGGGACGCCCGCATCGAGACACGGGCCGCGGTGGTCGAGATCAACACGGGGGAGCGCCTCGGCCGCTGCATCGAACAACTCAACCAGACCCTGGAACTCTCTTCGGATGCATGATGCGCTGCAACAGGCGCTGACCTGTGCCCTCGATAGCCTGGAGGAGGTGCCCGGCTATCGTCGTTATGGCAGGCTGGTGCGCGTGACCGGCCTGACTCTGGAAGTCGTGGGGTGCCAGCTCATCATGGGGCAGCGCTGCGAGGTGGAGACCGCCACCGGCGCCGCCCTGCTGGCGGAAGTGGTCGGCTTCAACCGGGACATTTCCTACCTGATGCCGCTCCAGCCCATGAGCGGTCTCTATGCCGGCGCCCGGGTGCTGCCCGTCGACGGAGAGGAGACCATCCGGGTCGGCGAGCATCTGCTTGGCAGGGTCGTGGATGGCCTGCTGCAACCGCTGGACGGCCGTCCCCTGAAAGAGGAAGGGGAACGGGTTCCCCTGTTTTCCTCCCCTCCCAATCCCCTGTTGCGCACCCCGGTGCGCGAGCCGCTCGACGTGGGCATCCGGGCCATCAATGGCCTGCTGACGGTGGGCAAGGGCCAGCGTCTGGGATTGTTTGCCGGTTCCGGTGTGGGCAAGAGCATGCTGCTCGGCATGATGACCCGCAATACCAGCGCCCGCATCGTGGTGGTGGGGCTCATCGGCGAGCGTGGCCGGGAGGTGAGGGAGTTCATCGAACACAGCCTGGGTAGCGAGGGGCTTGCCCGCGCCGTGGTGATCGCGGCTCCGGCGGATCAATCCCCCCTGATGCGGCTGCGCGCCGCCCAGCTGTGCCACCGCATCGCCGAATATTTCCGCGAACAGGGTCAGGATGTATTGCTGCTGATGGATTCTCTGACCCGCTACGCCCAGGCCCAGCGGGAAATCGCGCTGGCCATCGGCGAACCTCCTGCGACCCGCGGCTATCCGCCCTCGGTGTTCAGCCTGCTCACCCAGCTGGTGGAGCGGGCGGGCAACGGCACGCACCCCGAGGGCAGCCTGAGCGCCTTCTATACCGTGCTGGCGGAAGGGGATGACCAGCAGGATCCCGTGGTGGATTCCGCCAGGGCCATTCTCGATGGTCACATCGTGCTGACCCGCCGTCTGGCGGAGGAGGGGCACTATCCCGCCATCGACATCGGTGCCTCGGTGAGCAGGGTGATGCCTCAGGTGGTCTCTCCCGAATGGCAGGGGCTGGCGGTGAATCTGCGCCAGCTCTGGGGCCGTTACCAGCAGGTGCGTGAGCTGCTGCCCCTGGGGGGTTATCAGCCCGGGGCGGATCCCCAGATGGACGAGGCGGTCCAGCGCTATCCTGCCATCGCCAGCTTCCTGCAGCAGGGCATTCAGGAAGAGACGCCCATCACCCAGGTGCTGGGCGGTCTCAAGCATGTGCTCGGCAGGGCGTAAGGAGGCGGCATGCTGAAATCCTATCTCGGTCTGCAGCAGGATGCCCTGGAGGCCATGGGCAAGGAGCGGCAGCGTCTGCGCGAGGTGGCGATGAAGGAGGAGCACCGAGCCCTCAGGCTGCAGGAGGTCATCGAGACGATGCACCCGGGCTCGTCGAGCTTCCATCCCCTGCTGTGGCAGAACAAGCAGCAGATGCAGGGGCAGCTTCGCCACCTGCTGACCCACCAGTTGCAGCAGTGTGCGCTCGCCAGCCAGGATCTGGCTCATCACGAGGGGCAGCTCGTCAGGCAGTTCGGTCGGGTCAAGGGGCTGGAGCTGTTGCTGGACAAGCGGGCCCTGGCGGCCCGTCAGCGTCAGGAGTCAGGTGAGCAGCGGCAGCTCGACGAACTCGCCGCATTGGGCCATCGTGCCCGGCAGGGAACGTAAAGGGTCAGTCGGGGAAGTGCTCCTGCCTGCCATAGGATGACTCCTGGCCCAGCAGGGTGTGGATGGTCTCTATCTGGCCTGCCAGCAGGCGGCCGTTCTGCTCGTTCTGGCGGCGGCACTGCAGCAGCAACTGCTCCAGCCGCTGCCACTGCTCGTCCACTTGCTGGCGCAGCGGGGAGGGGAGCTTGCCGATGAGGATGGCCATGCCCCGTTCGTCAGGCTTGAGCCCCAGTGCCTGGAGATGTTCGCAGCGCAGCCTGACCTGGTGCTGGATCTCGCCCATGAGCCGGGTCTGTTGCCGGTTGTGTTCCGTCAGCCCGGCCACGTCGTGGCTTGCCAGCAGACGGTACTGATTGAGCAGCAACTGCAGCAGGTCGGCGTAGCGGCCACAATCCTGCCGGATGCCGATGATCAACTGCTGGATCCGTTGTTTGGGAGGCAGACTCATCGGCGATGCATGTCCAGAATGGCCTGGCTCAGGGCATCCATGTCCAGTTCGAGCCGACCCTCGCTGATGGCCTGGCGGATCTGGTTGACCTTCTCCATGTCCACATCAGAGGTGGAGGCCAGCTCGACCCTCGCCTGATTGATGGTCTGGGCGGTGGCGCTGATCCTGGCTTCCCCCTGGCTGGCCTGGGGCTGGGGTGCCGGTGTGGCTCCCGCCTTGCGCTGAGACTGGGGTTGAACGTAGACAGGGTCGGTGCGTGTGATTTTCATAACGTGAATTCCTGGTGGTCTCTCTTGTGACAGGCGACCCTGAGGTGGCCGAACTTGAATCAAACTCGCCATTTCTGTGCTAAAAGCGGGTTTCGACTTCCCCCTTGTCAACCACCCAGGCCTGGATCTCTTTGCCGGAGCCGAGATTCCTGACCCTCACCCCTTCACCGATGGCGCCGTTTGACAAGGCCGTTCCACGGGTCGTGGCGGAAAAGCCCGGTTGCCCGGCCCGGATCAGCACCCCTTCCCCTGCCCTGACGGCCCAGGCCTGTTGCAGATCGAGTTCACCGACCAGTTGCCCCATCCTCAGATGGCGAAGGCTCTTGCTGCCTGCCAGGGGCTGCGAGCTGTGGGTGAAGCCCCGCTGCAACCGGCTGGCATCGAGGGATTTCTCCAGCAGATCCTCCGGGGCGATGACATGTCCCTTGGGGATGTCCCGTGCCGCCACCCAGACCGGCAACATCAGGGTGACCTCCACCCGGGCCCGCAACTGCCAGGCGGGCTCGGTACATTCCACCAGATAGGGGCGCCGCCCCCAGGGCTGGCGATACTGCCCGCCAGCCTGGAAGCGAACCGCCTGACGACATGCCGGCAGGTGGGCCACGGCGGGGGAGAGCCAGACCTGATAGTCGGCCCGGGTCTCTGGCCAGCCTTGCTGGCGCTGATACTCCCCCAGTGCCGTTTCGGCATCCGCCCTCAGACCGTCGGTCAACTGCTGCGACAGCGACGAAGTGGCCGCCCACGAGGGGAGTGCCAGGAGCAGCAGGGCAAGGAGACCTGCTCGCTTCCCTATGGGAAACAATGCTTCCCCTTTTGTCACTCTTGTCAGCCAGGGGTGATGGCCTGACCAGCGGAAACAACGGTTTTTCATGATTGGCATGAGTCTTGATAAAGGATGCACCGGTCTGACTGGTTCACAAGAAGGATGAAGCATGAGTATCTCATTTGACAGTGCGCTTGGCGTACACCCCTATGCCCTCGATGTGCGGGCAGACAGGGCTCGTATTCTGGCAGGGAACTTGGCCAATGTGGATACCCCGGGCTATCTGGCACGGGATGTGGATTACAAGGCCATCCTCGGCAGGGTCGCCCGGCAGGTGGAGGCAGGAGAGCCGGGCAGCACCATCAGCGAGGGCACCATGGGCAATGACATGCAACATCCCCTCTACCGCATACCCTATCAGGTCTCCATGGATGGCAACACCGCAGAGCTCAGCGTGGAGCAGAGCAAGTTTGCCAGCAATGCCACCGACTTCCAGACCAGTCTCACCTTCCTGAATATGAAAATCACCGGGATCGCCAAGGCGATCGAGGGCCGTTAATCATGTCGTTCAATCGCATCTATGACATCGCCGGCAGCGCCATGCGGGCGCAGACCGTCCGCCTTGACACCGTGGCTTCCAACCTCGCCAACGTCGACAGCGCCGCCGGCAGCGAAGAGGCCGCCTTCCGCGCCATCAAGCCCGTCTTCTCCACCCTCTATCAGCGGGTTCAGGAGGCCGAGGGGCTGGGGGCCGCCCAGGTGCAGATCGCCGGTATCGTCCAGTCTGACCGCCAGGTGGAGAAACGTCTGGAGCCGACCAATCCCCTGGCCGACGGGGATGGCTTCGTTTACTACTCCAACGTCAACGCGGTGGAAGAGATGGCGGACATGATGAGCGCCTCCCGGGGATTCGAGACCTCGGTCGAGGTGATCAACCGCATCAACAGCATGCAGCAAGGGCTGCTGCGTCTTGGTCAGGGGGTGTAAATGAGCCTGCCTCAAGTCAGCAGCCTGGATACCGCCCGCAGCGCCAGCCAGCGCGCCGCCACCCCTGAGATCGCCGCCAACGGTACTTCCGAGGGGCAGGGGGTCCAGCTTCGCAACGAATTCCTCCAGATGATGGTGGCCCAGATCCAGAACCAGGATCCCACCAACCCCCTTGATGGTGCCCAGTACGTTACCCAGCTAGCCCAGTTCAGCATGGTGGAAGGGGTCGAGAGCCTGAAAGTGCTGCAGCAGAAGTCCATCAACATGATGGACACCCAGCAGGTGCTCCAGAGCACGGATCTCATCGACAAGGAAGTGATGGTGCCGAGCCAGACCCTTGGCCAGGAGCAGGAGAAGGCGATCCGCGGTCAGGTGGAGCTGGGCGGCGCGGCCGACACGGTCGAGCTCAAGGTCTATGACAAGCACGGCACCCTGGTCGCCACCAAGAACTGGGGCGAGAGCAAGGCGGGGGCGCTGGATTACGAATTGCCGGTACTGCCCGCTGGCGAATACAGCTTCGAGGTGAAGGCTTCCCTGGGGGGAGTCGCCACCACCACCCGCAATTATGTAGCCAGCCAGGTGGAGCGCGTCAGCTTGCCGGGCACGGGCGAGATCATGCTGCAAGTGGCAGGCGTGGGGGAGGTTCCCCTGTTCAGCGCCGTCCAGTTTGGCAAGTCGGCGTAACCAGATAGGAGCGAAACATGTCTTTTAATATCGGACTGAGTGGCCTGCGCGCCGTCAACCAGGAATTGAGCGTCATCAGCAACAACGTGGCCAACGCCAGCACCGCCGGTTTCAAGTCCAGCCGTGCCGAGTTTGCCGCCATCTACGGTGGCGGCCAGGCCGGCGGCGTGGAGATGAGCAACGTCTCCCAGAACTTCGATCGCAACGGGGATGTGACCCGTACCGGGCGGGGCCTGGATCTGGCCATCTCCGGCAACGGCTTCTTCGTGCTCAAGGATGACAACGGTCAGACCTCCTATACCCGGGCCGGCCTGTTCCAGCGTGATGCCAGCAACTACCTGATCACCGCCAGCGGCAACCGTCTGCAGGGTTATGTGACCAATGATGCGGGTGAGCTGCAATCCGGCGTGGTGGGTGACATTCAGGTCAAGGCGGGCAGCCTGGCGGCCAAGCCGTCCGACACCCTGGAGTTCGTGGCGAACCTCAAGGCGGACGCCAGTGTCATCGACCAGGGGCTGCACCCCTTCGATCCCGCCAAGGCGGACAGCTTCAGCTACTCCCAGTCTAGCAAGGTGTATGACTCTCTCGGGGTCGAGCACACCGTCACCCAGTATTTCGTGAAGACCGGCGAGAACACCTGGCAGGTCAACTATGCCTTCAACGGGACCCAGACCGGTGCGCCGGTGACCATGGAGTTCAACACCAACGGCACCCTGAAGTCGCCGACCACGGCCCCCGTGCTGAACCTGGCCCCCGCCGGTGCCGAGCCCATCACCCTCACCGCCGATCTGGCCCGGGTCAGCCAGTACGCCTCCGATTTCAACGCCACGCGCAACCAGTCCAACGGCTATACCGCCGGGGATCTGACCGGGGTCAGGGTGGATGCGGACGGTGGCGTCTACGCCACCTTCACCAACGGCCAGAGCCTGCTCCAGGGTCAGGTGGTGATGGCGAACTTCGCCAATCCCCAGGGCCTGCTGCAAGCCAACAACACCACCTGGCAGCAGTCGTTCAGCTCGGGCCAGCCCGTGCTGGGGGCACCGGGCAGCGGGACCCTGGGCGGCCTGACGGCGGGAGCCTACGAGGCATCCAACGTCGACTTGACCGGGGAACTGGTCAGCCTGATGACCTCCCAGCGCAACTACCAGGCCAACGCCAAGACCATCAGCTCGGCGGACAAGATGACCCAGGTCCTGTTCAACTCCTTCTAAGGCGTGATCCGTGGAAAAGCTTATCTATACCGCCATGTCGGGGGCGCAACACACCCTCATGGCCCAGCAGATCCGGGCCAACAACCTGGCCAACGTGAATACCGCCGGCTTTCGTGCCGACTTCGAGCGGGCGTCCGCCTATGCCCTGACCGGCGATGGCTACCAGAGCCGGGTCATGGCCAGGGAAGAGCAGGCGGGAACCGACTTTCGGGCGGGTGCCCTGATGCAGACCGGCCGCAAGCTGGACGTGGCGATCCGCGGCGACGGTTTTCTCACCGTGCAGACCGCAGACGGCAAGGAGGCCTACACCCGTGCCGGCAACCTGGAGGTGGACGGGGAGGGGTTACTGACCCTCAACGGCCGTCCCGTGCTTGGGGATGGCGGCGAGATGGTACTGCCCGCCTATCGGGATCTGAGCTTTGGCAAGGATGGCTCCCTCAGCATCACCCCGCCGGGGGGCGGTGCCCGTCTGGACGTGGGCCGGCTCAAGCTGGTGAACCCGGATCCGGCCGAGCTGGTCAAGGGGGCTGACGGCCTGTTTCGCCAGCGCCAGGGCGGGGATGCGGAGATCAGCGAGCAGGTGGTGCTGGCGTCCGGTTTCCTCGAGGGGGCCAACGTGAACGCGGTGGACGAGCTGATCGGCAGCATGTCCCTGACCCGCAACTTCGAGTTGCAGGTCAAGTTGATGAAGACGGCGGACGAGCAGGCCAGGCAGGGTGCCAGGCTGATCTCTGGCCAGGGCTGACGGTCGGCCATGGCGGCCGGGAATGAATACTGACGGGATGCACCCCGTTCGAACGAATCAGGTGGAGAAACGAAGATGCATGCAGCGCTTTGGGTGAGCAAGACGGGTCTGTCGGCACAGGATGCCAAGATGGCCAGCATTTCCAACAACCTGGCCAACGTCAACACGGTCGGTTTCAAGCGTGATCGGGTGGCGTTCGAGGATCTGTTCTATCAGGTTCAGCGCCAGCCCGGTGCCCAGCAGGATCAGCAGAACCTGTCCCCCATCGGCATCCAGATGGGTAACGGTGTGAGGGTGGTCGGCACCCAGAAGGTATTCACGCCAGGGCAGTTCCAGAACACCAACCAGGAGTTGGACATGGCGGTGGTGGGGGCCGGCTTCTTCAGCGTCGAGCGCCCGGATGGCGAGACGGCCTATACCCGCAACGGTCAATGGCACCGCAATGCGGAAGGGCTGCTGGTCAATGCCGACGGCCTGCCCATGCTGCCGCAGATCCAGATCCCGGACAACGCCACCAAGATCGCCATCGGCACCGACGGCACCGTGAGCGCCACTCTGCCGGGACAGCAGGAGAACGTGGAGCTGGGGCGCATCACCCTGACCAACTTCTCCAACCCGGCCGGTCTGGAAGCCCTGGGTGGCAACCTCTACCGGGCGACCGGTGCCTCCGGTGAAGCCATCGAAGGGGTGCCGGGTGAAGAGGCCATGGGGGCCATCAAGCAGTTCACCCTGGAGAGTTCCAACGTGAACGTGGTGGAAGAGATGGTGGACATGATCACCACCCAGCGCGCCTACGAGATGAATGCCAAGGTTGTCTCCTCCGCCGATCAGATGCTCAAGTTCGTGACCCAGGCGCTGTGATGATGAAGCCGGTGTGGTATTGCGTCGTGCTCGCCCTGCTGCTGGGGGGATGCTCCACCTACGAGTTGCAGGCCCCCGAGCCCGGTGACGAGAAGTGGGCCCCTTCCCGCTCCGAGCTGACGAAAGCCGGGGTGGGGGAGGATGGCAGCCTCTACCGTAACGACTACATGATGACCCTGTTCCAGGATCGCCGTGCCTACCGGGTCGGCGACATCCTGACCGTCATGCTGGAGGAGCGCACCCAGTCCAGCAAGAAGGCCAACACCAGCATGAACAAGAACAGCAATCTGAGCGTGCCTGTGCCTTCCATCGGCGGTGTTTCCCGACCGGACTGGAGCGCCTCTATCAAGGCGGATCGCGACTTCGACGGCGGGGCGACCTCCAGTCAGCAGAATACCCTGGCGGGGGCCATCACGGTCACCGTGGCCGAAGTGATGCCCAACGGGGTGCTGGGGATCCGGGGGGAGAAGTGGATCCGCCTCAACCAGGGGGATGAGTACATCCGTCTGGGGGGCATGGTGCGGGTCGAGGACATCGACCAGAGCAACCGCATCTCGTCCCAGCGCATCGCCGATGCCCGCATCACCTATGCCGGTCGCGGCGCCCTGGCCGACAGCAACCAGATGGGCTGGCTGTCGCGCTTCTTCAGTTCCGCCTTCTCCCCCTTGTGAGGATTTCGATGAACAGATGGTATATCGCCCTGCTCTGCCTGGCGCTGTCGGGCGTGGCCGGCGCCGCTGCCCCCGCCAAACGGGCCCTGCTGGACATTGCCGACGTGCAGGGGATGAGAGCCAACCAGCTGGTGGGCTATGGCCTGGTGGTCGGCCTCTCCGGTACCGGGGATCGCAGCCAGGTCAAATTCACCGGCCAGTCCATGACCAACATGCTCAAGCAGTTCGGGGTACAACTGCCCGATGACATCGATCCCAAGCTCAAGAACGTGGCAGCCGTCTCCGTGCAGGCGACGCTGCCCGCCCTCGCTGGCAAGGGTCAGCAGATGGACGTGACCGTGACCTCCATCGGCGATGCCAAGAGCCTGAGAGGCGGCTCGCTGCTGCTCACTCCCCTGCGCGGCATCGACGGTGAAGTCTATGCGGTCGCCCAGGGCAACCTGGTGGTGGCCGGTGTCAAGGCGGAGGGGCAATCCGGCTCCTCCGTGACCATCAACGTGCCGACGGCCGGCATCATCCCGAACGGTGCCATCATCGAGCGGGAGGTGGCCAGCAACTTCTCGGACAAGCCGGAAGTGACGCTCAACCTGCACCAGCCCAACTTCAAGACGGCCCGCAACGTGGAGCGGGAGATCAACCGCCAGCTCGGCCCCGTGGCCAAGGCGGTCAGCGCCGGTCGCATCCAGATTGCGGCCCCCCGCGATGAGAGCCAGCGCATCTCCTTCATGGCCCTGTTGCAGGACATCCAGGTGGACATGGGCAAGGAGCGGCCACGAGTCGTTTTCAACAGTCGTACCGGCACCGTGGTCATGGGGCAGGGGGTCAAGGTGCACAAGGCAGCGGTCAGCCATGGCAGCCTGACGGTCACCATAGGTGAGAGCCAGACGGTGAGCCAGCCCAACGCCTTCTCCAACGGGCGGACCACCACGACGCCCAACTCCCAGATCCAGGTTGACCGGGAGCGCAACAACATGTTTGTCTGGCCAGATGGCACCTCCCTGGAGGTGATCGTCAAGGCGGTGAATTCCCTGGGGGCGACCCCGGATGATGTCATGGCCATCCTGCAAGCCCTCGACGAGGCGGGAGCCCTCGAAGGCGAGCTGGTGGTCATCTAAGGATCTCTATGACCAGAATTACCTCGGAGCCTGGTTTCTATCAGGATCTCAATGAACTGCAGCAGATAAAGAGCAACCCGGATCAGCGCGCGGCCCTGGAGGCGGCGGCCGGCCAGTTCGAGGTGAGCTTCCTGCAGACGGTGCTCAAGCACATGCGTTCGGCGTCCGACGCCATGCAGGATGAAGAGGACAGGCTTATCAAGGGGGAGTCCCTCTACCGCGACATGTACGACAGCCAGCTCGCGATGAGCCTGGTCAAGCGCGGCGGCATGGGGCTCAAGGAGCAGATGGTCAATCAACTGGCCCCCACATTAAAGAATGCCGAGCCGGTGGTCGCTTCAGACTCCCAGACCCTGGCTGCCTTCAGTCAGCCTCTGAATTCGGCAAAAATGAGGAAAGTTGACTGATGTCGCTGCTCAGTATCGGTTTTAGCGGACTCAATGCATCGCAGATCGCATTGAACATCTCTGCCCAGAATATCGCCAACGTCAATACCATCGGGTACAGCCGCCAGGAGGCCATGATGGGCAGCCTGTCGGGCTTTGGCCGGATGGACAACGGCATGGGGGTCGAGGTGACCGGGGTTCGCAGGATCACCGATGACTATCTGGTCTCCCAGCACTGGCGCAGCCGCTCCGCGACCGGCTCCTCCTATGCTTTTCACCAGTACATCAATACGACAGAGCAGTTGCTCGGCAGCGAGTCGATGAACATCACCAAGGGGCTGGACAGTTTCTTTGCGTCCCTGAGCGCCGCCCTCGACAGCCCGGAAACACCGGCGCAGCGCAGCCAGATCGTCAGCTCGGCCGGTGCCCTGGCCAACCGCTTCGGCCAGTTGAACGAGAGCCTGCTGACCCAGGAGAAGCAGATCGACGATCAGCTGGGCAGCACCATTACCCAGGTGAACAGCTATCTCAAGCAGGTGGCGGAGCTCAACACCCAGATCGGCGAGCAGGCTTCCAAGGGGGTCAACACCTCGGCGCTGGAAGACAGCCGCGAGCAGATAGTGCGCGAGCTGTCGACCTTCATGGAGGTGCGGGTCAACCGTCAGAGCGACGGCTCCTTCTCCCTGAGCCTGCCCCAGGGCCAGCCCCTGGTGCTGGCCGGCAGCAGCAGCACCCTCTCTCTGGCCGGCGACACCCTGAGCCTGAGCTTCGGGCCGCAATCCTTCGAGGTCCCCAGGCTTCAGGGCGGCACCCTGGCGGGCGTGCTGGAATATCGCACCACAGTGCTGCGTCCCCTGCGCGACGAGCTGAACCAGATCGCGAAGAAGCTGGCGGATGACTTCAACGCCAAGCAGGCGGGCGGCGTCGATCTGAACGGCGATCCCGGCAAACCCCTGTTCAGCTACGACCCCCTCAATCCCTCCGGCACCCTCAAGGTGGCCGACGGCTTTACCGGGGATCACCTCGCCTTCGCCAAGGCGGGGGGCGGCAACGGCGACAACCGCAACCTGCAGGAGCTGCTGACCATCAAGGATGATCAGTACGATGCCTACAGCGCCCTGCTTGGCAAGATGGCGGTGCAGAGCGGTCAGGCCAAGGCGACCATGGAGGCCGATGCCAACATGGAGAAACAGCTCGCCGCCAAGCTCAGCAGCGTGAGCGGCGTCAACCTCGATGAGGAAGGGGTCAAGGTGATGGCCTACACCAAGGCGTATCAGGCCAATGCCAAGGTGATCAGCACCTCGGATCAACTCTTCAATTCCATTCTCAACATGTTCTGACGGAGTCCGCATGCGCATCAGCACCAACCAGATCCAGCTCAGCATGCTCGACAACCTGCAGCGGGGCTTTGGCGACTACGCCCGGCTGGATCGCCAGATCTCCTCCAACAAGCGGATCCTGCAGCCTTCGGACGATCCCGTGGGCAGCGTGCAACTGCTCGGTCTGAAGAAAGAGCAGGTGGCCATGGCCCAGTACCAGAAGAACATCGCCAATGCCAAGAGCCAGCTATCCCAGGGGGAGCTGCAGTTCGAGACCATGACCAACATGCTGAGCCGGTTGCGAGAGCTGACCCAGACGGCGGCCAACGGTTCCCTCTCCGAGGACGATCGCCGGGCGGTGTCCAGCGAGGCGGCCATCATCAAGGAGGGACTGCTGGATCTCGCCAATGCCCGCAACGAGAACGGTTCAAGCCTGTTCAGCGGCAGCCAGGTGGACAAGACCCCCATCGTCCAGGGTCCGGGTGGCGGCTATCTCTATCAGGGGGATGCCCTGGTGCGGGAGGTGGAGATTGCCCGGGGGGTGACGGTGTCCCTCAACCAGACCGCAGACAGCCTGTTCATCCAGAACGGGGATTTCTTCAAGCAGCTGGACGACATGGTGGCGGCCTTCGATGCCGGCGCACCGGATGCGGCGGATCAGGCCAGAGCCATGCTGGATCGCAGCAAGACCCTGCAGGATGACATCAGCCAGATGGTGAGCACCATAGGGGCGCGCATCAATCTGCTGGATCAGGTGGACGAGGGTCATGCCGAGAAGAGCACCTATAGCAAGGAAGTGAGCAATCAGATAGAGTCCCTCGACTACGCGGGGGCCGTGACCCAGCAGGCGCATGTGCTGATGGCTCTGCAGGTGCAACAGCAGGCCTTCGCCAAGGTGAATGGCCTGAGCCTGTTCAACTACATGCCCTAAATCTGTCTAAGGAGCCAGGATGCAGATTCAACAAACCCGTCCGGGGAGCGTGGTCGAAACGCCGGCCCAACCCAGGTTGCAAGGTCGTTCGACTGCCCAGGCTACTTCTCCCCAGACTCCTCGCAATGAACGCCAGCCCAATGTCATCCGGCTGGATCGCTGGGCCCTGATCGGCACGGCGCAGCAGCGAATCGCCCATGCCCAGGGGGGCGAGCAGGCCCTGAGCCAGGTGTGGGGCGAGCTGAAGCGCCTCGAGCAGCAGCTCGGCCAGCAGAAGGCGGCGAGCGGGGATCTGGTCTCCCGTCTCAAGGTACTGGAAGAGAAGCTGACCCAGCCGCAGGCGCCACTGACGAGCGAGCTCAGGCCACGCTTGCTGGCGTCGGCCACGGACAGCAGGGTGCACTACAGCGCGGAGCGGCTCGATCTGCTGAGCCCAAGGGCGAGTGCCGAGCGTCTTGTCTTCTCCTTCCCTCAGACCAGCAGCGCCGTCGAGGTGCTGCTGCCCGCCGATGCCAGTGAAGCGGAGGCGGCCGCCCGTCTGGATCGCGCGCTGCGCAAGGAGCATATCCAGGCGCGCCTGAACGAGCTGGGCAAGCTGGAGCTGAGCGTGCCGGATCAGCACAGGCGCAAGCTGGATGAACCCGTGCTGCTGAGCGGTGAGGGCATCCGCATTCCCGCCGGCAACCCGGTACCCGTGCAGTTCAAGCCAAAGGCGGGGCAGTTGACCCAGCTCGGCGAGGGGCTCGACAAGGGGGAGATCAAACAGGAGCAGCAACGGCTGAAGCGACTGCTCGGAGAGATAGAGCAGTCGGTGCGCGAGCTCAAGCAGTTTCGCCAGCGGATGGTGAAGCAGCTCGATCGGGTGAAGTCACGCAGCCAGAACCTGCAGCAGGAGGAGCTGGTCCAGTTGCAGGGCAAGCTCAGCCTCCAGCTCAAGGAAGGGGGCTTCATGGGGACCATGTCCGGCCTGCTTGCCCAGGCCAACGTCTCGCGCCAGAACGTGGTGGCGCTGCTCACCTAGGGGGCCAGGTCCCGTTCACGACAGAAAACCGCCATGCAGCTCGCTGGCGGTTTTCTGTTTTCAGGGTTTGAGCAGGGCGTACAGGGAGATGTCCGACGCGAAGCCGGAGTCGTTGAGCCCCTGTTCTATGGTCTTGATAAAACTCGCATTGTGCTGGCGTATGGTGTGGTAGCTGTAGAAGAGGTTGACCACGTCCTGCTCGTCCAGCTCCTTGTCCATGGCCAGTAGGCAAAGGTAGTTGCGCAGCAGGAAGTAGTCGACCACCAGCAGTTGATAGGCCTGGCACTTGTCGCCCTGCTGCAGCGGGAAGTTGTGGTGATAGACGTAGTAGAGCAGGTAGTTGTCCAGGATCTGGGGATGACTGGCCAGGAAGGGGGCGACCCTGTCGTGCCAGACTTGCTGCAGGTGTGCAAGCTTGTCCTCGTCGTAGGTTCCCTCCAGTACCTCGTTGATCTTGTCGAGGCAGACCTGCATGGTCTGCCGCCCCCGTCTCCCCTGGGAGTAGGCCAGCAACTGGTGGGTCATGGTTCTGAGGCCCCACCACTGCAGTCTGGGCAGGGCGGGCAACTGCTCGAACATGGTGTTGAGCTCCCCGCGTTCGGCCAGTACCGCCACCTGATCGAGGAAGGCCTCGTGGGAGAGTTGCGCAGGATCCCGGTGGATCAGCATGCCGACCAGCCATAGCCGAATCGCCACGGGGATATCCGTGGCGGCCAGCACGTGAATGCTCAGGCTGTGCAACGTCGCCATGGCGTTGGAGGGGGGCGGAGCGAAGGGCAGGGGCTGGGTGAGCTCGGTGACCTCGGTCTGCATCGCCAGGGGGTCAAACAACAACTGGCGGCACACCTGGGGGCAGGAGAGCATCAGGGACCTCTTGAGCTGGTTGCCGATGCGGGTCTGGGCTCTGGGGTAAGTCTTGCAGGTGTGACTCAGGGCATCCGGACCCGCCTTGCTGTGGATCTGGCACAGGCGGTGTTCATCGAGGAAGGGGCAGGCGCCCTGTTCGTCGAGCTTTATCTCCCCCCAGCGCTCGTTGCTCTGCTTCACCTTGATGATGTGCAGCTTGCTCAGGGATTTGACCGTGGGGTCGGGGTGGCGCTCATAGCTGCGGAAGGTCTGCTTGTCGATGCTGATGGTCCAGCTGTGGCAGCAGTTGTCCTCGCAGCGATCGCCGATGCACTGAAAATGTTGAACGAAATGCGGTGTGTAGAGCGAAGCAGCCATGTCGCCATCCGGTAGTGAGAGAGGACGTTTTAAAAGCAATAAGCATGCCGGATAGGGGAGAAGGCGCATACCCGAGATACCGGAATGCCCGGGAGGGGGTCAGAAGAATAATATGCGTTGGGGAGATTACATTTCTGCACGAAAGGGGTCGCCTCTATCTGATGTCAACCTAACGGGCTGCTGTGCAGCGTTTAACTCGAGGAATACATCATGGGCTTGTCCATTCATACCAACTTCGCCTCTCTGACCACCCAGAACCAGCTGAACAACACCAACAAGATGCTGGGCACCGCCATGCAGCGCCTGGGCACCGGTCTTCGCATCAACTCCGCCGCCGACGACGCGGCCGGTCTGCAGATGGCTACCCGTCTGCAAGCCCAGTCCAACGGCCAGAAGGTCGGCATGCGCAACGCCCAGGATGCCATCTCCATGATGCAGACCGCCGAAGGCGCCCTGGACGAGATGACCAACATCGTTCAGCGCATGAAGGATCTGGCCACCCAGGGTGCCAACGGCACTACCAGTACCGAAGACTACACCGCCCTGAACGCCGAGTTCGGCGAGCTGTCGAAAGAGCTGGCCAACATCACCGACAACACCACCTTCGGTGGCCAGTCCCTGCTGAAGAAAGCCGCTGGCAACTTCGAGAAGGGGGCGGTCAAGTTCCAGATCGGTGGCTCCGCTGCCGAGACCCTGAGCGTGGACATCTCCACCGACCTGAAGAAAGTGACCGGTTCCACCGCTGGCTCCGGCCTGGATGGTACCGCAGTCAAGGGTGGCGGTATCGGTGATCAGACCAAAGCCAATGCCGCTATCACCGAGATGGAAACCTTCCTGAAAGACATCGGCAGCGCCCGTTCCTCCTTCGGTGCCAACATCAACCGTCTGGAGCACACCGTCAACAACCTCTCCAACATGAAAGAGAACACCGACATGGCGAACGGCCGCATCATGGATGCCGACTTCGCCCAGGAGAGCAC
>NZ_JBFODT010000001.1:0-1429 GCF_040908465.1 Aeromonas sp. R10-1 | reverse complement strand
GGTGTAAGAGGTATCCAACGACTTGGTGGTGTTCATCAAGTTACGCTGGGCGTTCAGTGATGAAGTGTTGGTGTTGATAAACATGGCCATAAAAGATTTCTCCTGATGAACAAGAAACTGCGGGTCCTGCTTGCATCAAGCGAGTCAGAATCCCACCGTTCAGATGGACAGATTGAACGGTCTGTCTCATCTGGCGGGCCCTCTGTTTGAACGGACGTCGAACCCGCAGTCGCGCAAATGTTGGATTTCCGAACACCCTTCAATTTGCTTCATCATCTGTAACGGCAGCCCTGCCGGAAGCTTTAGGAAAATACTTGCCGCTTTTGGCGACCCAGGTGGCAAAGTACCTCCTCCCTTGATGCAGAAATAGCCGGAGAGAATATTGCCGTGGTGAGTCTGGCAATCAGACAACCATGAGCGGAGTGGAAAGATAACGTCACATTCGATGCTGCGGGTTAGTCGTGGCTGGTTGTGAGTCATCATGAGGCAAGACGGACCGGGACTATCGCGAGGTACCGGTCCAGGAGAATATCATCGTGCAGACTACCTTACCGATGCTCATCACTTGAGCTGTGGCAAACGCCACAACTGCCTATCGCAAGCAGAAAGACCGAGGCTAAATAAAAAAGGAAGCATAAAATGCTTCCTTTTTAGACCTAGGTGGCATGGACAGCCGCCCTGTCAAGGGTTATCAGCCCAGAAGCGACAGAGCAGACTGCGGGCGCTGGTTGGCCTGGGCCAGGATGCTGGAAGCCGCCTGTTGCAGGATGTTCTGCTTGGTCATGTTGGCAGTTTCGGTGGCGAAGTCTGCATCACGGATACGGGAGCGAGCGGCAGAGACGTTTTCCGAGATATTGGACTGGTTGCGAATGGTCGAATCCAGCCGGTTCTGCACCGCACCCAGCTCGGCACGCTTGCTGTCCACGATACCCAACATGGAATCGACGGCGGCCAGTACGTTTTGCGCATTAGTCTGAGTACTGATACTGATGCCACCCGCACTACCACTCAAGAAGATTGTGCTCACGGCAAGAGTGCCACCACTCGCTGCCGTCACAGTAGTGTTCGCTGCAGCAGAAATACCGGAAATGCTAAAACCCCCAGCTTGAGAAAGGCTGAAGCTGATGGTCTGGTTGGCATCCGCCCCTACCTGGAAGGAGCCACCGTAGTTACCATCAAGCAGCTTGGTGCCAGCGAAGGTGGTATCGGTGGAGATGCGGTTGATCTCGGAGCCCAGCTGATCCACTTCCTTCTGCAGGGCTTCGCGATCCTTGGCGGAGTTGGAGCCGTTGGCAGATTGTTGTGCCAGGGTACGCATGCGTTGCAGCATACCGGTCACTTCGTCCATGGCCCCTTCAGCGGTCTGCGCCAGAGAGATGCCATCGTTGGCGTTGCGGTTGCCCTGGTCCAGGCCGTTTACCTGGGAGGT